>JAEUJX010000221.1 GCA_016794545.1 Myxococcales bacterium | reverse complement strand
ACTCGATGCCCTGCTTCGTTCCGCTCGGGTTCTGGAACGAGACGATCGCCGACAGGTACAGCGCCCACGACTCGTCGGGGTACGTGGCGAGCGCCCGCGCGCACGCCGCTCGGGCCGCGGCGATGCGCGCCTGGTAGTACTCGAGCTCGCACCGCTCGGCGTCGATCCCGGGCGCGCCGGGCCACGACTTCGCGGCCGCGGCGAGCATCCGCTCCGCCTCGGCGTACTTCTTCGCGTAGATCGCGACCTGGGCGGCCTTCACCGCCGCGACGAGGTCGCCCTCCCGGTCGGGAGTCACGAACGTCGCGCCGCGGGGAACGCCGTAGCGGTTGCGGGTCTGCGCGACAGTCGCCGCCAGCGGATCCTTGTCGAGCTTGCCCTTCGCGATCGCCTCCTCGGTCCAGGTCAGCGCGCCCATGGCGGTGTAGAGGTCGATGACCTTCCTCCACGCTGCCTCGCCGCCCGACGGCAGGTTGCCGATCTTGGCCTCGGCCTTGACGAGCTCGGCGCGGGCCTCGGCGCGATCGCCGACCTTGAGCAGCGCGCCCGCGACGGCGATGTGCGGGTTCGGATCGGCCGGCGCGAGCTCGCTCACCCGCGCACACGCCGCGCGCGTCTTCGGATCCTTCACGCCGCCGATCGATCGCTGGGCAGGCGCGGGCGGTGCCTTCTTGTCCTTGCTCGGCGGCGCCGGCGGCGGCGTGCCGGCCAGGAGCAGCTCGCACTTGAGCTGCGTGAGCGCGCCGTTGCCGGGATACGCGAGCACGACGTTGTCGAGCTCGGCGAGCGCGTCCTCGAGCTTGCCCTGACGTGCGAGCTCCTTGATGCGCGTGACCTGGTCGTAGGCGGCGGGCGGGATGTCGGTCGCCGTCTTGCCGGCGCGCGCGGCGTCGACGACGTTGCGCAGGCGATTGGTTACCTGATCTCGGTCGGCGGCGATCCAGCCGCCCCACTCGGACTTCTCGATCGACTCGAGCAGCTTCTTGGCGATCGCGAGATCCGTACCAGGTCCGTCGGTGACGCGTTCGTCGATCGCGAGCTGGAGCAGCTCGCGGTTGCGCTCCGAGAAGCCCATCTGCTTGCTCGAGTACAGCGGGTTCTGGATCCAGTTCGAATCGGTCTCGGCGATCGCGCCGAGCGTCGCGGCGAGGAAGTGCAGCAGCACGACGGTCTGCTTGTGACGGCGGTGCGCGGCGATCAGCTCGGTGCGCTCGGCCTCCTTGAGGTCGGGGAGCGTCGAGGAGAGCGCATCCGTCTCCTGCTTCTCGGCCCACGCGCGGACGATGACGTGCCGGCCGAGCGGCTCCGCGTCACCGAGCTCGCTCATCACCTTCGCGGCGCTGTCGCCCGGTGCGACGTAGCCGATGACCCAGGTCACGTCGTCGCCCTTGTCGAGCTCGCGGAGCTGCTTGAGCGCCTCGTGTGGATCGCCGGTGCGCGGCCAGTCGACGACCTTGTCGAGGGTCAGCCGCACGCCGACGAGCGGCGTCGTGAGCTGGCTCGCGTAGTCGATCTGGTCGGCGATGTCCTCCTTCCACTTCGGCAGCGCCCGCACCCCGGGGTCGGCGTAGACGCGCAGCTTGACGATCCGCGGGTCGCCCTCCTTCGGGCGCTCCGCCTCGAGGGTCGCCGGCAGGTGCTTGCCGAGGTCGGCGACGTGCTCCTTGAGCTGCGGTCCCGGGCACGCGGCCAGCATCGCGAGCGCCAGGAGCGTGCAACAGACGCTGCGCATCCGTGGACTTTCCCCGCTGATCTCCCGGCGTGCAAGTCGTAGGATGCGCGTGATGGAGCTCGCCGAGCCTGCGAGGCGGCAATTGTTGCTCGACGAGCGCATCCTGGCGGACGGGTCGGTGTCCCGGACCCGTGCGAGCCTTTCGGGGGATGGCCACAAGGTCCACATCGAGGACGACGACGGCACCGCGGGGGTGCTCAGCGTGCCCGCGCTCGACCGCGTGATGACGCGCTACGGCCGCGCGCTGGACGAGTCCGTGGAGCGCTCGCTCGCCGGCGACGCGCTCGACCTGCCCGGCGGGTACCGCCTGCGGCGCCTCCGCTACCACGCGATCGTCGACGCGGAGGGGCGCGACTACCTGGTCTGGGAGCGCCCCGGCGCGGAGCCGCTGGCGGCGATCGCGACCATGGTCACGGCAGCGCTCCGCTACCTCGTGCTACGCCTGTCGGGAGACCCCCCTCAGGAATCTGAGAGTGACGGCACGTAGCGACGCACTTTCGGCGAGGTATGAAGCTGCGTACCCGACTGATCCCGACCACTTGGACGTGGCACAGGGGGTGCTACATCACCGCGTGATGTACCGGTGGTTGCTCGTCGTGTTCCTCGCGGTCGGGATGACCGTCGGGATCGCGCGCGCGCAGTCGCCGGCGGTGACCCAGGCGACGGCACGCGCGCAGGCCGATGCGGGCGCGCTCGAGCGCAGGGTCAACCAGCTCGCGCAGCAGCGCGGCGCGCTCGCGAAGACGTATGCCGAGCAGCTCGAGGCGATCGACCGGCTGAAGAAGCAGCGCGCCTCGTGGCGCCGCGATCGCGAGCTCCGCGACAGCCTCGCGGCGGCGAACGACACCGCGACCAAGCTCGGTGGCGTCACCGCGGAGCTCGGCAGGGCGTCGTCGGCGCTCGCGGCCGCGCGCCGCTCGCTGCTCGCCGCGATCGATGCCGAGCTCGCGCAGCAGCCCGTGCCGGCGCGCGCCGGCGAGCTCGCGCGCGTGAAGGCGCAGCTCGCGCCGCAAGTCCCGCAGCAGAAGGTCCACCGCATCGTGCTCCCCGACCTCGACGTCGATCCCACCGCCGACCCGGAGGAGCTCGAGGCGCAGGCCGCCGCGCTGCGCGACAGCGAGGCCGAGCTGAGCCGTCAGGTCGTGGGGCTCGAGAAGCAGGCGAGGGAGCTCGACGAGGTCGCGAAGCTGCGCAAGGCGCACGAGCGTGCGAGCGACCTCGCCAAGCGCGACGACGATCAGCCGCAGCGCACCGCGCAGCAGGGCGGGAACCGCGGCGGTCTGTTCGGCGGCACCGCCGGCGACGACCGCGGCAGCCCGGCGCCCGAGGCCGGCGGCATCGGCACCGGTGGCGGCGGCGCTTCCACCGGCGGCGGTGGCTCCGGCCCGCAGGGCCTGTCCGGCTTCGAGTCCGAGGCGACCGTCGTGCTCTCGGGCGTCGTCGACGCGTCCACGATCGACACGCTGACCCGCGCGCAGCGCTCCGGCGATCCGGCGCAGCGCGCGGCCGCGGCGAAGAAGGCGCGCGACGCCGTCGCGAACCGCCTCGAGCAGCTGAAGCGGAAGCGCGCGGAGATCGAGGCGCTCGTCAAGGCGCGCCAGCGCCGCTAGCGCCGGCGGCGCGATCAGCGCGCGGCCGCGATCGGGCTCGTCACGGACCCCAGGATGTCACCGCGCGGGCGTCCAGCGCACACCGGCCCCGAGCACGATCGCGGTGCCGCCGTAGGTCGCGGACATCGTGTCGGTGCTCGTGGTCTCGCGGCGCAGGAGCCACATCCGCTCCGCGAACAGATCCGCGGTCCACGCCGCCGCGAGGCGGTACGAGGCGCCGGCGGTCAGGCCGAGGCGCGAGGCATCCGGCGACGACGGCGTCAGGTGCTCGGCCGGCACCGGCGACGGATCGAAGTACGCGCCGCCGCGGACGACGAGCTTGTCCTTCGTCCACTCGCCGCCGCCGCGCACGGTGATCGTGTCGTGCCAGCCGTTCTCCTGGACCGCCTGCGGCGTCGACGCGTTCGCGAACGTCACCGTCGTGCGGCGGTTGACGCTCCAGTTCGCCCACTCGAGGTCGGCGACGAACGCGTACGCGCCGCGGGTGTAATGCGCGCCGAGGACGGCCATGTCGGGCATCGTCATCGTCGTCGTCGCGGTCTGGTCCGGCGTCTTCTCGGAGAATGCGTCGGGCGCGGTGAAGTTCGCGTTGCCGTCGAACGAGAGCTTCGTGCGCGACCGGAACGCCAGGCCGATGCCGAGGTCCGGCCGCGCCTGGTAGTACGCGCTCGCATCGACGCCGACGCCCTGCGCGGCCAGGTCGAGGCGAACGTCGCCCTGCGTGTCGATGAAGTCGAGGTTGCGCTTGATCTGGAGCCGCGCGGCGTCGACGTGGACACCGGCTCCGATGCGCAGCTTCCCGAAGCCCCACGCCGCGAACGGCGCGGCGCGCAGCACCATCAGCTGCGTCTGCACGGACTGCGTGGCGCCCGGCCACATCGCCGGCCACTGCACGCCGCCGCCGAACGGCACGCCGAGCGCGATGCCGGCGGCCCACCGGCCCTGCGCGTAGCTCGCGTCGATGTGCGGCGGCGTCGACCACGCGGCCTCGTTGTCGGCCGACCACGAGCCGTCGGTCGCGCGGGCCTCGAGCGACGGGCGCGCGAGCGCGAGCGACAGACCGACGCGCCAGCCGCCGCCGTCCGCGAGCGCGGCGGGGTCGTGCCACGCGGCGCCCGGTTCGTCGTCGCGCGCGGCGCCGGCGCCGCCGGTCGCGGCCGACACCGCGTTCTGCTGGCCGACGGCGAGGCCGCCGGCGAGGGCAGGGGAGGAGGCGGCGGCAAGGACGAGAAGCGGAGTGGTGATGGTCTTCA
>JAEUJX010000207.1 GCA_016794545.1 Myxococcales bacterium | reverse complement strand
CGGCGAGGTCGCGCTGATGACCGAGCAGCCGCGCTCGGCGACCGTCACCGCGACGACGACCGCGGAGCTCCTGCGCATCGATCGCCACACCCTGTCGCGCGTCCTCGCGAACCACGGAGATGTCCTCCGCGCCGTGCTGCGCTTCGTGCGCGAGCGGCTCGTCGATCGCTGGATGCGCACGAGCCCGCTGTTCCGTCCGTTCAACGACGAGGAGCGCAACGCGCTCGCGTCGCGCTTCAAGTTCCTCGAGATCGAGTCGGACACCAAGCTGCTCGCCGCCGGCCAGCGCCCCGACGGGCTCTACATCACGCTCGCCGGCAGCTACAGCGTCCAGCGCAACGGCGCGCAGGTCGCGACGGTCGGCCCCGGCGAGCTGATCGGCGAGACCGCGCTGCTCTCCGGCGGCACGTTCAAGAGCGACGTGGTCGCGCGGGGCAAGGGCCTCGCGCTGTGCCTGCCCGCGAACGACTTCCGCGAGGTCATCATGACCCACCCGCACGTGCTCGAGTACATCGGCGAGCGCGCCGAGCAGAGCCGCCGGCTTCAGATCCTCTGAGGCCCGCGCGCCGGAGCGCGCGCCGCGGTCAGCTCGACGTACAGCGTCGCTGATTGCAGGCCGATGTTCATCGCCGCCGGCGACGGGGACAGCCGCGCCAGCTCGACGTAGCGGTAGCAAGGGAGAGCCGCGTCCTTCATGCCGGTACGACGTCTGCCGGGTCGGATCTTCCCGAGCTGCTCATGACCCGCCGAGGCGGTCGCGGACCGCCTCGGCGATCCGGTGATACATCGTGCGACGCAGATCCTGGCGGATCCGCACCTGCAGGTCCGGCGTCGCCTCCCGCAGCGCCTCCTGGATCCCGCGCCAGCCCTCGCCGCGATCCACCGCGGTCTGGACGCTGCGCGCGACGTCCGCGACGCCGCTCCGGATCAGCGCGGCGGCTTCTCCCGGTCCGCCGGTCTCGTAGGACGGGAACTGGATCTCGTGCCGGTACGCGTCGGTGCCCGTCACGCGGGCCGCGAGCATCGACGTCGTCAGCGTGATCGGGTAGGGGCTCCAGGTGCCGTCGATCTCGACGATCGCCAGGCGCATGCCCGCCGCGTGGCGGCCCTCGCGCGTCGAGCGCCAGGCGTCCTCCATCGAGAGGAACAGCGAGATGCCCGAGATGATCGGCATGATGACGGGCGCGGCGACCTCGCCGAAGAAGCCCTCGAAGCCACCGACCAGCGCCTCGATCCCGTCGTACGTCATGGTCACAGCGTCGAGCACGTTGGCCGCGGTGCCCGCGCTGGCGTCGTGCGGCGCGGTGATGCCGCCTGCGATCTCGCTACCGGCATGTTCGGACGACGCCATGCCGGCGTGGACTCCGACGGTCTCGGTCGGGGGCCGCTCGCCGGTCACGACCTCCTCCTCCATGTCGACCACCGGCGTTCCACCGCCCGTGCTGCGTGGACGCCGGCGCGCACGCGCGGCCGAGCGGAGAGCGTGCCACTGGTCGACATTGCCGAACGGCGTGATGTCCTCGATCATGCCGTCGAGCGGAGAACCGGACGTGCGGAAGGCCGCGAGGTCGGCCGGCGAGCGCCGGGCGAGCGCGCCGCGGATCGCGAGGAGCGCGTCGACGACGGCGATCACGTCCTCGGGGTTCTCGTCGAATGCGCCGGCCATGAGCTGGAGATCGAGCGCGCGGGCGTACGGCACCAGGTGGCCGGGCGGGTCGTGGAGGTGGCCGCGAACGTGCCGCGCATAGCGCAGCAGCGTCCGCGCGTCGCTCGGCGCCGTGATCACCTCGCTCGCGGTGCTCGCGTCGGCGGCGCCCCGGCCGCGGCGATCGAGCTGGACCGCAGAGCCGCCCGCCGTGCCCCGATGCGAGAGTGGGTCGAGCAGGCTCTCGGCGCTCTGACCGCGCACGACCGCCTCGGCGACCTCGTCGGCGTGCCGCTCGTACGCGTCGCCGCTGGAACCGAGACCGTCCGAGAGTCGCACGCCGCCACGCTGCTGCACGACGTGGGCCGCCTCGTGGGCCGCGAGGCGCAGATCGGGATCCGCCGCGAACGCGACCGAGTTGCCGGACGCGTAGCCGTTCGCACCGAGCGCGTTCGAGGCCTCCGTCGCGGCGCCTCCGACGTGCGCGCGCACGCCCGTGACGTCGTGCTTGCCGAAGCTCCGCTGGATCGTGTCGAGGTGCGGCAGCGCTGCACCACCACCCGAGACGCCGTGCGAGGCCACGCGGTGGGCCTCGGCGCCGCCGAGCTCCGAGCGCGCACCACGCTCGAACTGCACCGGCGCACCCGGAATGGCGGCATTGACGGCGGACGCGAACGCGGCCCGCGTCGCTCCTGCATCACTCGCTGGCGCGGGCTCGCGGCGCGGCGCCAGGTCCGAGCTCGCCGCGCCGCCGGTGTAGCGCGGTGCACGGCCCGGTGCGGGGAGCGGATCGTGTCGCTGACCGAGGTCGTGAGGTCGATCGCGCCCGCGCTCTGCGTCTTTCACCCCCCCACGACGCGGGGCGCGGCCGGATCTTCCGGTCTACTTCCGATCGCCCTTGCTCGGGAGGCCATCGACCGGGATCCCGTCCTTGGTCGGCGCCTTGTCCTTGCTCGGCTCCTCGGTCGAGCCCGCGAAGAAGTCCCCGAACGGGTTCCAGCCGAACGAGGTCGCGACGAGCGCGCTCCCGAGCAGGATGTAGACGATGCCGATCAGGATGTGGGTCCGCCGGCCCATGGCGTATAGACCTTTGCGCGCCCTCGCCCGCGCATCCTCGTCGTCACTTCGGAACCCGACTCGGATGCGGTAGATGCCGAAAATGATGACCAGTGCAGCCACGCCGAGGGTGAGCCAGACCGGTACTCGCATGCGTAAAGTACGTACCATTGACAGGCGTGGAATGCCTGGGCCAGAGTGCGCTCCTACTGCCACTCCCGGCCGGCATGCAGACTCAGCCGAAGTACAAGAATTCCGCGGCGTTCTATGACGTCGACGGGACGCTGATCAAGATCAACATCGTGCACACGTTCGCGTACTACGCGAGCCGTCACGCGTCGCTCGCGGAGAGCGCGCGGAGCACGATCAAGACCGCGGTCTCGATCCCGCTGTTCTGGGCGGCCGACAAGCTCTCCCGCAAGTACTTCAACGAGATCTTCTACCGCTCGTACGAGGGGCAGAGCGAGGACCGGCTCGTCGTGCTCGCCGAGGAGCTGTTCGAGGACGTCGTCAAGCCGAACATCTATCCGCGCGCGAAGGATCTGATCGAGGAGTCGCGGCGCGCCGGCTGCCGGCAGGTGCTGCTCTCGGGCGCGCTCGACTTCACGATGAAGCCGCTCGCGCGCTACCTCGGCGTCGACGACCTGATCGCGAACCGGCTCGAGTTCGTCGACAACTACGCGACCGGCAAGCTCAAGAAGCCGTTCGTCGCCGGCGCGACGAAGGCGGAGATCATGCGCTCCTACGCCAAGGAGCACGGCATCGACCTCGCGGAGAGCTGGGCGTACTCCGACAGCTTCTCGGACTACGCGATGCTCGCCGTCGTCGGGCACCCGACCGCGTGCAACCCCGACTTCCGGCTGCGCTCGATGGCGCGCTCGTACGACTGGCCCGTGCTCGATCTCGATGAAGAACCCGACCGCGCGTCGTCGCGTCGCCCGCAGGGGCTCGCGCCGGTGACTCCGCGCCGGATCCGAAAGGCTGACTGATGCGCGCGATCCGCCCCAAGACTCGCACTCACTCTCGCGAGCACATCGTCACGATCGACACCGACTCGGCGCCGCGCATCATGTTCTACGGCGAGAACTTCATGATCGAAGATCTCCCGGTCGGCACGCGGGTCATCTACCCGAAGCGCCCGATGACGGCGGTCGCGAACCCGAAGGCGACGATCCGGTACGCGCTGAACCACCCCGAGGACTCCGAGCCGCTGCACGCGCTGCTGAAGCCCGGGATGAAGGTGACGATCGCCGTCGACGACATCTCGATGCCGCTGCCGATCATGCGCACGCCCGACGTGCGCCAGCTCGTGCTCGAGATCGTGTGCGAGATGCTCGCCGACCACGGCGTCGACGACGTGCACATCATCATCGCGCTCGGGCTGCACCGCCGCATGCACGACCACGAGATCAAGCGGATGGTCGGGCAGAAGGTGTGGGACGAGTACTGGCCGGATCGCCTGTACAACCACGACGGCTGCGATCCCGACGGCATGGTCGTGCTCGGTCACACGCGCCACGGCGAGCTCGTCGAGATGAACCGCCGCGTCGCCGAGAGCGACCTGACGATCTACGTGAACCTCAACTTCGTGCCGATGAACGGCGGCAACAAGAGCATGGCCGTCGGGCTGTGCGGCTACGAGAGCCTCAAGGCGCACCACACGCCGAAGGGCATCGTCGAGTCGAGCTCGTTCATGGATCCGCCGAAGAGCTACCTGTCGCACTCGTTCAAGCGGCAGGGCGACCTGATCGAGAAGACGCTGAAGGTCTTCCACATCGAGACGGTGCTCAACAACCGCTGCTTCGACGGCCCGCTGTCGTTCCTCATGAAGAACGAGGACGACTTCACGGAGGGCGACCGGCTGAAGTTCCAGGGCATGAAGTGGGCGCTCGACAAGCTGCCGTTCGCGGCGCGCCGCGAGATCTTCATGCGCACGCCCGCCGCGTACGAGCTGATCGGCTGCTACGCCGGGGCGTGCGACCCCACGCACGATCGCACGCTCGCGAAGCAGAACGAGCAGAACTGCGTGGAGGTCGACGGCCCTGCCGACATCCTGCTGTTCGGCATCCCGTATATCTCGCCGTACAACGTGAACAGCAAGGCGCTGAACCCGCTGCTCGTGCAGGTGATGGCGCTCGGCTACTTCTATCACATGTACCGAAACCAGCCGATCCTGCGGGACGGCGGGGTCCTGATCCTCACGCACCCGTGCTCGGACAAGTTCGATCCGGTGCACCACCCGAGCTACATCGAGTTCTTCAACCGCGTGCTGACGGAGACCACCGACAGCTACACGATCGAGAAGAAGTACCAGGACGAGCTCGCGTACAACCCGAGCTACATCGAGATGTACCGGCGCGGCAACGCGTACCACGGCGCGCACCCGTGCTTCATGTGGTACTGGGGCCAGCGCGGCCGCGAGAAGGCGAGCCGCGTGATCGTGGTCGGCGCCGACAACGCGACGGTGCCGCAGATCATGGGGTGGGAGACCGCGGGCTCGATCGCCGAGGCGATCGCGATGGCGCGCGGCACGATGGGGCGCAGCGCCCAGATCACGATGCTCCACCACCCGCCCTACATGATCAGCGACGTGATGTGATGGGGGGCGGAAACGGACACGGCAACGGACACCCGCCCACCAAGGGCGGCTACTTCCTCGAGACCGAGCTCGCGTGGGGCCAGCACGCGAAGACGCTGCCGTGGCCGGGCGCCAAGCAGGGCGAGCCGCTGCCGCCGCTGCGCGAGAGCGTCACCGGCAAGCCGCGGATCGACGTCGGCGCGACGTTCGCGGGCAAGAACATCCTGCTGATCGGCACGACCGGCTTCGTCGGCAAGGTGTGCCTGTCGATGCTGCTGCACCGCTATCCCGAGGTCGGCAAGGTGTTCTGCCTCGTGCGCCCGGGCGCCGGCAACACGGCCGACGAGCGGTTCTACAAGAAGGTCGCCTCGGTCGAGACGTTCGATCCGCTGCGCGACGTGCACGGCGCGGGCTTCGAGGCCTTCTTGCGTCAGAAGATCGTGGCACTGCCCGGTGATATCGGGCGGCCGCTCTGCAACTTCACCGACGTCGAGCTCGCCGAGGTCGAGAAGCACGGCGGGATCCACGCGATCATCAACAGCGCTGGCCTCGTGTCGTTCACGCCGTCGCTCGAGAGCGCGCTGCGGATCAACGCGATGGGCGCGAAGAACGTGCTCGACCTCGCGCGCAAGCTGGGCGCCAAGCTCGTGCACGTGTCGACCTGCTACGTGGCAGGGCGGCGCGACGGCGACGTGTGGGAGGACGAGCCGGTGGTCGGCTACTTCCCGCGCTCGAGCTCGATCGCGCACGACTACGGCAACGAGGACGAGCTCCTCGATCGCGACTTCGATCCGGCGGCCGAGATCGCGGACTGCCAGAAGATCATCGACCAGGCGCGCGAGCGGTCCAACGACCGGCAGCACATCAGCGAGTTCCGCGAGCGCGCCGCAAAGTCGCTCGAGGACCAGCGCCGCGACCCCGACGACGAGAACGACCTGAAGATCGCCGTCGCGCGCGAGCGCAAGATCTGGCTCAACGACGTGCTGACGAAGCTCGGCATGGAGCGCGCCGAGCACTGGGGCTGGACCAACACGTACACGTACACCAAGTCGCTCGGCGAGCAGATCATCCTCGCGGATCACACGGTCAGCTCGACGATCGTGCGCCCCGCGATCGTCGAGAGCGCGGTGCGCTACCCGTTCCCCGGCTGGAACGAGGGCTTCAACACGAGCGCGCCGCTCATGTACCTGATGTTGAAGGGCCACCGCGCGGTGCCCGTGGGCGCGGACGCGGCGCTCGATGTCATCCCGGTCGACTTCATCGCGGCGGGCATGCTGCTCGCGACCGCGGCGATCCTCGTCGGCGAGCACGAGCCCGTCTATCAGATGGGGACCTCCGACGTGAACCGCATCACGTCCAAGCGCACGGTCGAGCTGACGGGCCTCGCGGTGCGGCAGGTCTACAAGGACAAGGCGGAGCGCGGCGAGGACGAGCTGCGGAGCAAGCTGCGCGCGCGGCTCGAGGCGCGGCCGGTGAGCTTCGAGCAGTTCCAGAAGCGCTCGGCGCCGATGATCAAGCGCGTCGCGGACAAGCTGATCGGCGTGATCGACGACAAGCTGCCGAAGTGGGGCGCCCCCAAGCTCGAGGCGTTCGCCGAGCGCGCGCGCGACGAGCTGCAGAAGATCTCGACGTTCACCGGGCAGATCATCGATCTCGTCGAGCTGTTCAAGCCGTTCACCACCGACCACGACATCGCATTCCGCTGCGACAACATGCGGGCGCTGTGGGCGCGCGTTCAGCCGGCCGACCAGGACAAGCTCCTGTGGGCGCCGCACCTGATCGACTGGCGCCGGTACTGGCTCGACAGCCACTTCCCCGGCCTGCAGAAGTGGACGTTCGGCAAGCTCGACGAGGAGTTCGGCGCCAAGCCGAAGTCGGTCTACACGTACAAGTCGCTCGTCGAGCTGTTCGAGTCGACGGTCAAGCTCAACCGCAACCGCGTCGCGCTGCGGCTCGTGCGCAAGGATGAGGACGCCGAGCCGATCACGTACACCTACGGCCAGATGGGCGAGGCGGCGTGGCAGGGCGCGGGCGTGCTGCGCCAGCTCGGTGTCGCGCCGGGCGAGCGCGTCGTGCTGATGAGCGAGAACCGGCCCGAGTGGGCGGTGAGCTACTTCGCGACGATGCTCGCGGGCGCGACCAGCGTGCCGCTCGACAAGGAGCTGACGCTCGCCGAGGTCGTGAACCTGACGAAGGTCAGCAAGGCGCGGGTGCTCGTGCTGTCGCGCAAGGTCGTCGAGCGGCTGTGCGGCGAGGCCGACATCGCGGTGCCCGTCGGCGACGGCGAGGGCGACGCCCGCGTCGTCTGGTCGCCGGCGCACGGGGCGTTCGACGGCTGGCTCGCGCAGCAGGGCATCGAGGCCAAGGTGCTCGCGTTCGACGAGCTGCTCGCCGAGCCCGACGTCTCGGTCGGCGCGGTGCGCCCGGATATGAAGGGCGACGTGCTCGCGTCGCTGATCTTCACCTCGGGCACGACCGGCACGCCGAAGGGCGTGATGCTCACGCACAAGAACCTGACGTCGATGGTGGCGAAGCTGTCGTCGCTGTTCACGCTGTACAAGCACGACAAGCTGCTCAGCGTGCTGCCGCTGCACCACACGCTGGAGTTCTCGGCGGGCCTCTTGATGCCGCTGATCCACGGCGCCTCGATCGACTACCTCGAGGAGCTCGAGGCCGACACGCTGTCGCGGGCGCTCGAGGACGAGGGCATCACCGGCATGGTCGGCGTGCCCGCGCTGTTCCAGGCGCTCGAGCGCAAGATCTACAAGAACGTGTCCGACGCCGGCGTGCTCGTCGAGAAGGCGTTCGACGCGATCGTCGACGCCAACCGCTCGCTGCGCGACAAGCTCCCGTGGGAGATCGCGACCGGCAAGCTGCTGTTCTTCCCGGTGCACCGCAAGCTCGGCGGGCGGATGCGCCTGCTCATCTCGGGCGGCTCCGCGCTGCCGCCGGAGACGCTCAAGTCGTTCCGCGGGCTCGGGTTCAACCTGTACGAGGGCTACGGCATGACCGAGAGCTCGCCGGTGCTGACGGTCACGCGCCCCGGCGACAAGATCATCCCGGGCTCGGTCGGTCGCGCGCTGCCGGGCATCGACGTCAAGATCGACGCGCCGGATGCCAGCGGTGTCGGCGAGGTGATCGCGAAGGGCCCGAACGTGATGCAGGGCTACTTCGAGAACGCGGAGGCGACGTCGCAGACGATCGTCAACGGCTGGCTGCACACCGGCGACCTCGGCCGGATCGACGAGGACGGCAACCTCTACATCGTCGGGCGCAAGAAGGAGATGATCCTCGGCGCGTCGGGCGAGAACATCTACCCCGACGAGCTCGAGGAGGCGTTCCGCGACAGCAAGTACGTGAAGGAGCTGTCGGTCGTGGGCCTGCCCGTCGAGGACGGCAAGCACGAGACCGTCGCGATGCTCGTGGTGCCCGACTACGACCAGGACGGCATGGCCCGGGAGGACGTGCGCGAGGCCGTCCGCGAGCACGTGAAGAAGGTCAACAAGTCGCTGGCGCTCTACAAGCGCGCCAAGGTGTTTCACCTGTGGGATCACGACCTGCCGAAGACCGCCTCGCGGAAGGTGCGCCGGCGCGACGTGATCAAGGAGATCCAGCGGCTCGAGCGCGCCGCGAAGGGTGGCGCCGAGGCGAAGCAACTCTCGGCCGGCGGCGAAGGCGGGGGCACCTGGCTCTACGATCTGCTCGCCGACGTCTCGCAGAAGAAGCGCGGCGGCATCACCGCGGAGACGCGGCTCGACGAGCTCGGCTTCGACTCGCTGATGTTCACCGAGCTCGCGGTCGCGCTCGAGGCGGCCGGGGTG
>JAEUJX010000193.1 GCA_016794545.1 Myxococcales bacterium | reverse complement strand
GAAGTACCTGCCGAGCCGCGCGTGGGATCAGACCACGCGCATCCGGTTCCACGAGCGCGTCGTCGAGCTCGGGGAGCGCGTCTCGATCGCCGGCACCGGCCACCGCGAAGCCGACCCGCACGCCGCCGGCGAGCGGATGTTCCGCGACAAGGCGCAGGAGCGCCTGCGCTTCGTCGGAACGCAGCAGCTGCCGCTGTTGATCGGAGCGGACCCGCCGTGATCGACGCGGACCCGCCGTGATCAGACCGGCTCGCTGACCTCGGGAGTGCCGGCCAGGGTCGCCAGGAGCGAGATCACGCAGCCCACGTACGCGGCGATCATCATCAGGTACCACCCGACGAGCACGTAGACCGGGACCGGCGGCCAGAACAGGTAGGCGACCACGCCGAACGCGAGCGCGGCGACCGCGGCATACGCGCGCGTCATCCGCGCGCCGGCGAGACCGACGATCGTCGCCACGCCGAAGGAGGCGATCACGCCGTAGACCATCAAGGGCAACTCGTTGCGCAGCTGCCAGAGGGACCAGCTCTCGGGCCCGTCGTAGTCGTAGTACATGGGCAGGAAACACCCGACGAGCCCCATCACACCGAACACCAAGATCAGCCGCTTCACCGTCGGTAGCGTACCACTTGGGGTATCGTAGTCACGATGAGCGAGGTGGCATCGGCGATCGCCTACCTGAAGTCTCCTCTCGCGATCCGCGCCCGCTGCGAGCAGGTGCTGGAGGCCGGGCTCGCCGGGCGGCTCGCGCACTTCTCGATCGACCTCGCGGCGCTCGCGGGCGTCGTCGACAAGGTGATCGCGGTGATGCGCGCCACGTATCCGGATCTGAGACCGCCCGTGCACGGGCGCACGAACCACTTCCGCGCCGGCGGCGTCGATCGCGCGGCGGCGTTCGACGCGAAGCTCGCCGCCCTGCCGCCCGAGGAGCGCACGCGCGCGTGGATGGACCTGATCGTCGTCTCCGTGCTGCTCGACGCGGGCGCCGGAGATGCGTGGCGCTTTCACGAGGCGGAGACCGGTCAGACGCTCGCGCGGAGCGAAGGCCTCGCGGTCGCGAGCCTGCGCGCGTTCGAGGCCGGGCTGTTCTCCTCGGATCCGGAGCAGCCGCTGCGCGCGGACGTCGCCGGGCTGCGCGCGCTCGAGCCGGCGCGGCTCGCGGCGGCGTTCCAGGCGTCGGCGGACAATCCACTCGCCGGCGTCGAGGGCCGGATGGCGCTCGTGCGCGCGCTCGGGGACGCGGTCGCCGCGGCACCGCAGCTGTTTCCCCGCGCGCGGCCCGGTGGCCTCGGTGACGTGCTGCGCGCGTCGGGCACGATCACGGCCGCGTCGATCCTGTCGGCGCTGCTCGACGGGCTCGGGCCGATCTGGCCCGGCCGCGTCTCGCTCGGCGGCGTGATCCTCGGCGACGTGTGGCGCCATCCGGCGGCGGGCGGCCAGGGGCCGAGCGCGGGCCTCGTCCCGTTCCACAAGCTCAGCCAGTGGCTCGCGTACTCGTTGTTCGAGCCGCTCGAGCGCACCGGCATGACGATCGCGCAGCCGGGCGCGTTGACCGGCTTGCCCGAGTATCGCAACGGCGGGCTGCTCGTCGACCTCGGCGTGCTCGTGCCGAAGCACGACCGCGTGCGCGGCGCCGTGCACCAGCCGGGCGACGAGGTGATCGTCGAGTGGCGCGCGCTGACGGTGGCGCTGCTCGACCGCGTCGCCGAGGGCGTGCAGAAGCAGCTGGGCAGGCCGCCGGCGGAGCTCCCGCTCGCGTGCGTGCTCGAGGGCGGGACGTGGGCCGCCGGTCGCGCGGTCGCCGCCGAGCTCCGCCCCGGCGGAGGGCCCCCGATCCAGATCCACTCCGACGGGACGGTGTTCTGATGCTGGCCCCGTGGCAGCTCCAGGCGGTGATGGCCTCCCGGCGCGGATCACTCCCGGCCGGCGCGTGGGTCGCGATCATCCTCGTGATCCTCCTCATCGTCGTGCTCAGCTGGTACTTCAGCCACGGCGCGAGGCTGAAGCGACAGCTGAAGGCGGCCAGGCCGTGGGCGCTCGCGGAGCTACCCGAGGACACGCACGGCCGCGTGGTCGGCCGCGCGCTGCCGCTGACCGAGCAGCTCGCCGGACCGCTGACCGGCCGCCCGTGCGTCTATTACATCGCGATGGTCGAGGAGCAGCGCTCGACCGGCCGCTCGACCTACTGGAAGACGGTCGCGAGCGAGACGCGCGGCGTGCCGTTCGTGCTCGAAGACGGCACCGGCCGGGCGATCGTCGACCCGAACGGCGCACAGGTCGCGCTCGACTTCGACGCCAACAGCAAGTCGGGCACGTTCGACAACGCGGACCCGGTGCAGGAGGCCTTCCTCGCGCGGCACGGTCAGAAGAGCCAGGGCTGGGTGTTCAACAAGTCGCTGCGCTACCGCGAGGCGATGATCGAGGTCGGCGAGATGATCGCCGTGCTCGGCTCCGGCGTGCGCGAGCCCGACCCGAACGCCCCACCGGAGGCCGCCTATCGCGGCGCGCCTCCCACCCGACTCCGGCTCACGAGCTCGGCGCGGTTCCCGCTCGTCATCAGTGACGATCCGTCGACGACGCGAACCACGGCGTAGAGCCCGCGTCAGGTGCGACAGCGTCAGAGGTGCGACGATCGATGCGACACGTCCCACCATGCTCGGACGTAGCCCAAGCCGTTGATATCGCTGCGTTGTAGTCTGGCCCGCGGGTTGAACATGGAGATGCTCGCGACGCGATGTCGTCGCCTGATCGAAGGAGTCCCGCCATGACCACCCGCCTCGCCACCATCGCTGTTCGCCAGAAGAAGAGCTTCGCTCGTGACGTGGTGTTCGCCGCGTTCGTCGCGCTCGCCGCGGTCGTGTCGATCACCGGCGTGAGCGTGGCAGCGGCTGCCGCGAACACCCACGTCGCGCAGCGCTGACCCTCCCCGCGCCGCCTGCGGTAGGTTCACCGCATGGCAGGCACGGTCCACGTCATCGACCACCCGCTGGTCCAGCACAAGCTCACGCTGATGCGGTCCAAGGAGACCAGCACCAGCAAGTTCCGGAGCCTGCTCCGCGAGATCAGCATGCTGCTCGCGTACGAGGTCTGGCGCGATCTGAAGACGACTCCGGTCCAGATCGAGACACCGATCTCGCCGATGATGGCGCCGATGCTCGACGGAAAGAAGACGGCGATCATCGCCATCCTCCGCGCCGGCGGCGGCATCCTCGAGGGCATGCTCGACGTGCTCCCGTCCGCGCGCATCGGGCACATCGGCCTGTACCGCGATCCCAAGACGCTCGAGCCGGTCGAGTACTACTACAAGGTCCCCGATAACCTCGAGAGCCGGGACGTGGTGGTCGTCGACCCGATGCTCGCGACCGGCAACTCCGCCGTGGCCGCCGTCGCGCGGCTCAAGGAGAGCGGGCCCCGCTCGATCAAGTTCGTGTGCCTGCTGACCTGTCCCGAGGGGCTCCGCGTGTTCCATGCGGCCCACCCCGAGATCCCAGTCTACACCGCGGCCGTCGACGAGCGGCTCAACGAGAAGAGCTACATCGTGCCCGGCCTCGGCGACGCCGGCGACCGCCTGTTCGGGACCAAGTGATGCGCGCGCTCGTCGCCGCGCTCGTCCTTCTCGTGCCGGCGGGCGCGCGCGCGGATCAGATCATCGAGCTCGGCGGCGGCATCGCCGTGCCGATGTCCGACGACGAATACACCGACTACGTCGAGACCAGCCCGACCCTGTTCGCGCGCATCGGCGGTGGCGCGCCGATCGGCGGCCTGTTCTCGGTCGACTTCACGCCGCTCGCCGCGAAGGCCGAGAGCCTGAACTTCAACCGGCTCCGCTTCCAGGGCCACGTCACCGTGCGCAAGAGCGTCGCCCCGAAGGTCGAGCTGTCGGGACGGTTCGGCGCCGGCCTCGATCTGATCCACGAGTCGTTCGACGTCACGATCCTCGGCACGCGCTTCGAGGGCAGCGACACCGACCTCGGCCTCGCGCTCGAGGTCGGCGGCGGCGCGTGGTTCACCGTCGGCGCGTCGGGTGGCGTGCAGATCGGCGTCGAGGTCGCGCTGCCGATCAGCATCCACAACACCGAGGGCAACCCGAACAACCCCAACGACCCCGACGACCCGCGGTTCGACTACACCGCCGTGGACCTCGATGTCCTCGGGGGTGTGCGCCTGCGCCTCTGAGGTCGATTCCGTGCTTTTCGGGCGCTGGTTACGCGCCGGAAACATGGTTCCCCACACCATGGGGGCATGAACACTGGCGACACCGCGTGGCTGCTGATCTCGGCGAGCCTCGTGATGCTCATGACTCCGGCGCTGGCGCTGTTCTACGGCGGCATGGTGCAGGGCAAGAACGTGCTGTCGACGTTCATGCACAGCTTCTTCTCGCTCGGCCTCGTGACCGTGCAGTTCGCGCTGATCGGCTACTCGCTGTGCTTCGGGACGAGCCAGGGCGGCGTGATCGGTGGCCTCGACTTCGCGCTGCTCGACGGAGTCGGCGTCGAGCCCGCCGGCGCGGCGAACCCGATGGCGCCGGCGACGGTGCCCCACCTCGCGTACTTCGCCTATCAGTGCATGTTCGCCGTGATCGCGCCCGCGCTGATCTCGGGCGCGTATGCCGAGCGCATGAAGTTCTCCGCGTACGCGCTGTTCACCGTCGCGTGGGCGACGCTGGTCTACGATCCGATCGCGCACTGGTCGTGGGCCGCCGACGGCTGGCTCGTGAAGCTCGGCGCGATCGACTTCGCGGGCGGCACCGTCGTGCACCTGTCGTCCGGTGTGTCGGCGCTGGTGATCGCGCTCGTGATCGGCAAGCGCAAGGGCTACCCGTCGGTGCGCCACCCGCCGCACGACCTGACGATGACGGTCGTCGGCGCCGGGATCCTGTGGTTCGGCTGGTTCGGCTTCAACGCGGGCGGCGGATCGCTCGGCGACGGCCGCGCCTCGCTCGCGCTCGTCAACACGCACCTCGCCGCCGCGACCGGCGCGATCACGTGGGTCGTCGTCGAGGGTGCGCGGATCAAGAAGGCGACGATGCTCGGCCTCGCCTCGGGCCTGGTGGCCGGTCTCGTCGCGATCACGCCCGCCGCCGGCTTCGTGACGCCGGCGGCAGCGCTCGCGATCGGCGCGATCGCCGGCGGCGTGTGCTACGGCGCGGTGTTGATGAAGGCGAAGCTCGGGTACGACGACGCGCTCGACGCCTTCGGTGTCCACGGCATCGGCGGCGCGACCGGCGCGCTGCTCACCGGCGTGTTCGCGCTCGGCGCCTACCACAGCATCCCCGGCGGCCTCGAGCTGGTCGGCAAGCAGGCGATCGCGATCGGCGTGGCCGCGGCGTGGTCCGCGGTCGTCACGTTCGTCCTCCTGAAGGGCATCGACCTGCTGGTCGGCCTGCGGGTCGATGCCGAGATCGAGCACGACGGCCTCGACAGCGCACTGCACGGCGAGAGCGCCTACGCTGGTCCCGGCTCGGTCGCGCACGGCAGCGGCTGAGGGGGGTGCCGCTATAGCGGACGGCCGTGTTATACGTACACGGACCGTGAAGAAGAAAGCCCCGACCAAGCAGGGAGCCGCCGCCGACGCGACGCCTGCCGCCAGCTCGCCGGCGGCGCCGTCCCCGACCTCCGCCGCCGGCGGGGCCGAGGCGCAGACCGATCTCGCGCCGGTCGTCGGGTCGAACCTGCGCCGCCTGCGCACGCGCCGCGGTCTCTCCCTCGAGCGCCTCGCCCAGATCTCCGGCGTGTCCCGCGCGATGCTCGGCCAGATCGAGCTCGGCCAGTCCGCGCCGACGATCAACGTGCTGTGGAAGATCGCGCGCGCTCTCGAGGTCACGTTCTCCGCGCTGATCAGCGCGCGCACGCAGTCGGGCGCGCTCGTGCTGCGCTCGGGCGAATCGAAGATCCTGACGAGCAAGGACCGCAGCTTCAGCTCGCGCGCGCTGTTCCCGTTCGACGAGCCCCGCCGCGTCGAGTTCTACGAGCTCCGCCTCTCGGGCGGGGCCGTCGAGAACGCCGACGGCCACCCGCCCGGGACGAGCGAGAACCTCGTCGTCACCGCGGGCACCGTCGAGATCGACGTCGCGGGCGACACCCACAAGCTCGACACCGGCGACTCGATCCTGTTCGAGGCCGACTCGCCGCACGCCTACCGCAACGTCGGGCGCACCGAGGCCGTGATGTACCTCGTGATGACGTACGCCGAAGAGATCGGCTGAGCACGCCGATGAAGGCCGTCGTCGCCCTGCGGTACGGCGGACCCGAGGTCCTCGCGATCGTCGACCGTCCTGCGCCCGAGGTCGGCCCGCGCGACGTGTTGATCGCCGTCGGAGCCGCGGGCTTGAACCCGCTGGACTTCAAGATCCGCAGCGGCAAGGCCAAGCTCGCTCTGCCTCTGAAGCCGCCGGTCGCGCTCGGCTGCGACGTCGCCGGCACGATCGCGGCGATCGGCGCCGAGGTCACGCGGTTCTCCGTGGGCGACGCGGTCTACGCGCGCCTCGAGAAGCTGCGGATGGGCGGTCTCGCCGAGCGCGTCGCCGCCGACGAAAGCGTCGTCGCTGCGAAGCCAACCTCGATCGACGTCGCGCAAGCAGCGTCGATCCCCCTCGCCGCGCTCACCGCACTTCAGGCCCTGCGCGAGACGGCGGCCTCGACCGCGGGACAGCGCGTGCTCGTCCACGCGGGAGCCGGCGGCGTCGGCAGCCTCGCGATCCAGATCGCGAAGAAGCTCGGCCTCCATGTCACCACGACCACGAGCATGAAGAACCTCGACTTCGTGCGCTCCCTCGGTGCCGACGAGGTGATCGACTACACGGTGGAGTCACTCGATGCGAAGCCGCGAGACTTCGATGCCGTGTTCGATTCGCTCGGCGGCGACTCGGAGCTCGCATCGATCCGTGCGACCCGGCGCGGTGGCGTCGTCGTCGGCATCGGCGGTCTGCCCGACGGCGAGTTCGCCCGGAAGTCACTCCCCGCGTTCGTGCGCCCCGCGCTGTGGCTCATGACCGGCAAGCGCCGCCGCGCGGCTGCGAAAGCCGGCGTGCGCTTCACCTACCTGTTCATGCGCCCCGACGGCGGGCAGCTCGCCGAGCTCGCAGGCTGGATCGATGCCGGCGAGCTCCGGCCGGTCATCCACAGGACCTATCCGCTCGCCGACGTGCGAGAGGCCTTCGCCGAGCTCGAGCGCGGGCACGCGCGCGGCAAGATCATCGTGACGTTCTAAGAAGCGACCGTGCGCGGCGCTGCGGCCGGCGCAGCACTCTGCCCTCAGGCCGTGTGCTGCTTCACGAACGCGACCGTGCGCTCCCACGCGAGCGCGCAGGCCTTCGCGTCGTAGACCTCGGGGCGGCGGTCGTTGCAGAACGCGTGCTGCGCGTCGTAGACGTGCAGCTCGAACGGCACCCTCGCGGCGGCCTTCGCCTTCTCGACGAGCTCGACCTTCGCCCAGTCGTCGTGCTTCGCGAAGTGGGCCTGGATGGGCGCGTCGATCTTCGTCCAGTCGAGGTCGCCCGGCCAGCCGTAGTACGAGACGGCGCACGACAGGCCGCGGAGGTTCACCGCGGACGCGAGCGTGAGCGCGCCGCCCATGCAGTAGCCGGTGACGGCGACGGCCTGGGTGGTCTTGAAGTCATCCTTCAGCTGCGCGACGGCCTCGCCGATCTGCTTCACCGCCTTGCCGAAGTCGAGCGCCTTCATCATCGCGCCGGCCTCGTCGGCGGTCTTCGCGACCTTGCCGCCGTAGAGGTCGGGGATCACGCACGCGAAACCGGCGTCAGCCCACTTCCGCCCCTGGGTCTGGATCTGCTCGTTCACGCCCCACCACTCGTGAATCAGAACCACGCCGGGGACCTTGGCATCGCCATCCGGATAGACCGTCTTCATCTGGTATGAATACCGCCATGTCGGGACCGAAAGGCGCACGCGGGCGCAGGTTCGAAGGTGCGCTGGATCCCGTCGCGGCGGAGATGAACGCGTCGATCGAGTTCGATCGCCGGCTGCTCCCGCACGACGTCGCCGGCTCGATCGCACACGCCGAGATGCTGGCCGCGAAGGGGCTGATCACCGCCGACGACGCGCGCGCGATCACCGAGGGGCTCCGCCGCGTCGAGGCCCAGCTCGTCGCGGGCGAGCTGCCGTGGGAGGCCGCGCTCGAGGACGTGCACATGAACGTCGAAGCGCGCCTGATCGATCAGATCGGCGATGCAGGCCGGCGGCTGCACACCGGGCGGAGCCGCAACGATCAGGTCGCGACGGACCTCAAGCTCTACACGCGCGCGTCCGCGCTGCGCCTGATCGAGGCGATCGACGACCTGCGCCGCGCGTTCCTCGCCAAGGCGCGCGCGCACGTCGACACGCTGATGCCGGGCTACACGCACTTCCAGCGCGCGCAGCCGGTTCGCCTCGCGCACCACCTGCTCGCGTACGACGCGATGCTCGAGCGCGACCGCGGCCGCATCCACGACGCGGCGAAGCGCGCCGACGTCTCGCCGCTCGGCTCGGGCGCGCTCGCGGGCACGACGCTGCCGATCGATCGCGAGCACGTCGCCGCCGCGCTCGGCTTCGCCGGCGTCACGCGCAACTCGCTCGACGCCGTCGGAGATCGCGACTTCGCGATCGAGCTGGTCGCCGCGTGCGCGCTCCTCCAGGTCCACCTGTCGCGCCTCGGCGAGGAGCTCGTGCTGTGGGTCAGCCAGGAGCTCGGCTTCGCGCGGATCGGCGAGGCGTACTGCTCCGGCTCGAGCCTCATGCCGCAGAAGATGAACCCCGACCTCGCGGAGCTGCTCCGCGCGAAGTCGGGCCGCGTCGTCGGCGACTGGGTCACGCTCGTCACGGTCGTGAAGGGGCTGCCGCTCGCGTACAACAAGGACCTCCAGGAGACCCAGGAGCCGCTCTACGACGCCGTCGAGACCGCGCTCGCGTCGCTCGCCGTCGCGCGCGGCATGGTCGCCTCGCTGGAGTTCGACACCGCGAAGCTGCGCGCCGCGATCGACAGCGGCTACCTGCTCGCCACCGAGCTCGCCGACTACCTGGTCACGAAGGGTGTCCCGTTTCGCGAGGCCCACGACGTCGCGGGGGCGATCGTGCGCGGCGCCAGCGCGAAGGGGGTCGAGCTGGCGGCGCTGCCGCTGGCGGAGCTCCAGGCGGCGCACCCGAGGTTTGAAGCGGATATCTCGGACTGGCTCGACCCGGCGCGCGCCGTCGATCGCCGCGATCTTCCTGGCGGTCCCGCCCGCGCGCGCGTCCTCGCCGAGATCGATCGGATCTCGCGCGACCTCGGTGTACAACCACCGGCCTGAT
>JAEUJX010000184.1 GCA_016794545.1 Myxococcales bacterium | reverse complement strand
CCCGTGATCCGGCCGAGCACGATCACGCGCGAAGCTGTGGTGACGCACTTCGGAGCGCTGACCGGCGTGGCCTGCTGGACCGAGCTGGCACCGAAGCTGTTCGACGCCGCGCGCGCCGAGGAGGTCACCGCCGACCTCGCGAGACGCTGGGACGCGATCCGCGCCCGGCTCGTCGCGGTGACGCACGGCGCCGAGCGGATGGCGAAGGTGCTCGCGGAGGTCGGCGCCCCCGCGACGCCCGAGGCGCTCGGCTGGCCGGCGCAGCTGATGGCCGACGCGCTCGCGCACGCGCGCCTGATCCGCAACCGCTACACGTTCCTCGACTTCGCGGCCGACGCTTTCTGGGAATAGAGAATTTCGGTCGCCGCGGCCGACGCCGATGGTAGAACGGGCGCGCCGATGCGCCGCCTCGCCTCGCTCCTGCTCGTGCTCGCCGCGTGCGGACACCCGCGCGGCGGCGCCTCCGGTGATGACGGCGGCGGCGATGACATGCCGGGCAAGCAGGACGCGGCGATCGACTCCCCGACGGACGGCGCGGCCGACGACGGCGCGACCGGCGACGGTGCGCCGGCCGACATGGTGGTGATGATCGACGCGCCGATGATCGACGCGCCGATGATCGACGCGTCGATGATCGACGCGATGGCGATCGCCGATGCGCCGGCGGGCCCGATCACCGGCGGTCCGTGCTCGTCGGGGACCGCGGGCCAGACCGCGTACCGGATCCGCTGGGCGGGCAACGGTGCGGGCAGCACCGCGTACGTGGTGTACGAGGTGCACGCGATGCCCGACACGTCGCGGTTCCGCGCGGGTGCCTACGGCTATCAGATCGGATACACGCCGCGCTTCGAAGATCCGTTCCTCGGCGCCGGCGGACTGGCGCTGGGCTCGAGCAACTTCGTCGACATCGAGCTGACGACGGCGGGCATCGGGTCGATCTCGAACGCGACGCTCTCGATCCTCGGCCGCAGCTTCAACACCACCGCGAGCGGCAGCTACAACTGGCAGACGTTCGAGGGCACGGGAGCGACGCCGACGAACTTCGTCAGCAACGTCGCGCCGTATCAGTGGTACTCGGCCGACATGACGAGCGAGATCAGCGCGGGGAACACCGGCGTGCTGATCCGGATCAAGGCCGGGCCGAATTCGGGCAGCCTGGTGGTGAACCGCATCGAGATCTGCATGACCGCGAGCTGACGCCGGTCACTTCTTCTTCTTCACCACGTCGGCGCGCTCGTTCGCCTCCTCGAGCGACATCCGGTAGCCGGCGCCGCTCGCCTTCGCGGCGGGCGCGTAGCGGTCCCACTCGGCCTGCGTCATCGGCGCGGCGGCGGCGGCCTCGGGCGTCATCGTCACGCCGCGGGTCCTGGCTTCCTCCAGGCGCGCCGCGGTGACCTGCTGGATCACGGTGAGCATCGCGTCGTCGACCGCGAACATGCCCGCGGCCGGCGAGTAGTCGGCCCCGCACGTGCTCGCGCCGCCCATCACCGAGACGCCCTTCGATGCGTGCACGCGGTAGAGGCCGCCGCCGGGCATCAGCTCGTGGCCCGTGCCTGCGCCGAGCGTGCCCTCGTAGACCTTCTTGCCGGAGGCGTCGGTGACCTTGATCTGGTTCTGCGCGAAGTACGAGAACAACCACAGGCCGCCCGAGGTCGTGATCGCGAAGTCGTTGTCGATGCCGCCGCCCTCGCGGCCGGTGCCGAAGTGGTGCTCGGCGTAGCCGGAGCCGTTGCGCTCGAACGCGGCGACCACGACCTGGACGGGGCGATCGCTCTGCACGCGGACGTACCTGTCGGCGAGCTCGAGCGTCTTGATCTTGGTGGCGGCGACCTTGCCCTTGAACAGCGCCTTGCCCGTGTCGAGGTCGGTGACGGTGACGTTCGCATCCCTGGCGCCGGCGATGATGTCGAGGTCGTTCGAGCCGGCGGTCAGCTTGCCGGCGAACGTGTAGAAGTCGGTGCCGGTGCCGCGGCCCTCGACGGACGGCACGATGAAGCCCTGGTCGTAGTAGACCTGGACGGCGACGGTCTGCTTCGCGGCGACGATCTCGATCACCTGGTTGCCGCGCGCGCCGATCAACTCGCGCGCGAGCTCGAGCCGGCCGCCGGGCGGCAAGGCCTTCTCGGCGAGCACCTTCTGCGTCTTCGGGTCGCGCACGACGACGTCGCCGCCCTCGTACGCCCACACGATGACGCGCTCGCCGCCGAGCTGCGCGCTCGAGGGCAGCTGCGTGAAGAACCGGTTCGAGCGGTACTTGCCGTCCTGGTCCTTGAGGAAGTAGCCCACGACCGCGCACGACGACGGCGTGCCGACGAGGATCGCGGCCTTCTTGTCGGAGAGCAAACCGAACACGCCCGGGCCCGTCGGGATCAGCTGCGTCTCGCCGACACCGATGGTGCCCTGCCAGATCGTCCCGGTCGGTCGCTTGGTCTCGGGATCCGAGAGCGAGACGATGCGGACCTTCGTGTCCTTCTCGTAGCCGTGCACGACGGCCTCCGCGGCCGTGTAGAAGTACGTGGTGTACATGCGGTCGTCGACCGCGAGCTTCGTGACCGGCTCGGGACGGGGGGCGACGTTCGGCCGCGGCGACTCCTTCTCGACCGCGGTGGCCTGCTGCGTCTGGACGGCGTTGGCCTGGGCCTCCTGCTTGTGGCAGCTGGCGGCGGTGGCGAGGAGGACGGCGGCGAGGACGGTGCGGCGCACCTGCGATCCAACGCCCGGCGCGCCCCGGCGGTCTGTCCCGCCCGCGGTATCGTAACCCCATGATCTTGCGGTGGCTGACGGAGCGCCGGCGCGCGCGCCTGCTCGACGAACCGTTCCCGGAGGCGTGGCGCGGCATCCTCGAGCGCAACGTGAAGGCGTACCGCCGGCTCGACGACGAGGAGCGGCAGCGCCTGCGCGATCTCGTGCAGGTGTTCATCGCCGAGAAGCACTGGGAGGGCTGCGGCGGCCTCGCGCTCGACGACGAGATGCGCGTGACGATCGCCGGCTCCGCGTGCCTGCTGATGCTCGCGCGCGATCACGACCTCATGAAGGAGGTCGACTCGATCCTCGTGTACCCGAGCGCGGTCGCGCTGCCCGAGCAGCCGGTCGGGACGTTCGACGGCCGCGCGCGGATCGTCGGTGGCGAGCCCGCGGGCGCGCTCGGTGTCGCACACCACGGCGGGCCGGTCGTCCTCGCGTGGGACAGCGTGCTGTCGGGCGCGCGCAACGACGCCGATGGCCGCAACCTCGTGATCCACGAGATGGCGCACAAGATCGACTTCCTCGACGGCGAGGCCGACGGCACGCCGCCGCTCGACAGTGCCGAGGAGCGGCGCAGGTGGGCGCGCGTGTGCTCGGAGGCATACCTCGCGCGACGCGACGGCGAGGACACGTTCCTCCGCGCGTATGCCGGCACGAACGAGGCCGAGTTCTTCGCGGTCGCGAGCGAGGTGTTCTTCGAGAAGCCCGTGCAGCTGCGGCGCGAGCTGCCGGAGCTCTACGACGTGCTGCGGGGTTTCTACCGGCTGGATCTCGCCGAGCGGTAGACGCCCGACACGATCGGCGGCACGGCCTGGCACGCGCCGGCAGTGGTCGGATGATCCGCCGCGGTACGGCGGTTGCTGCTTCCGGTGGGGAATGCTCCTCGCCCAGCTCCAGCGCCGCGCCGTCGATTCGATCAAGCGCCACGCCCTCGTGATGTCCCTGCGCTCGCCGCGCGCGCAGGCGGCGATCCTGACCGAGTACCTGTGGGGCGAGGAGGGCGCGGAGTCCTCGGCGCTCCAGAACACCGCGGCCGCGGAGGCCGTGCCGCCGTGGCTCGGCAAGCTCGTCGCGCGGCAGCTCGCCGACGAGGCGCGCCACGCCCAGCTGCTCCGCGCGCGGCTCGCCGAGCTCGGGGCTCCCGGCCGGCCGCCGCCCGCGCTCGCGAAGGCGAAGCTGTGGTGGCTCGAGCGCGCCTGCGCGCCGTACCGGGGCGCGTTCGCCGCCGGGCCGATCGTGGTGATGCTCGCCGTCGCGGCCCAGCTCGAGGCGACGGGCGTGCGCGTGTTCGGGCGCCACCTCGCGGTGCTCGAGGAGCACGCCGCCGGCGATCCGCTCGCCGCGATCGTGCGCTCGATCCTCGCCGACGAGCAGCGCCACGCGCGGAGCTGCGCCGCCGCGGTCGAGAAGCTCGTGCACCCGGACGAGCAGGCGGCACTCGCGGAGCTGCGCGCGCGGATCGCGCGGGTCGACCGCGCGTTCGGCGTGACGATCGCGCTCGGCTACTGGCTGCTCGTCGCATCGCGCGCGCTGCGCGACCGCACGGTCGAGCGCGGGGAGGTCGCCTCGTGACCCGCGTCGCCATCATCAGCGACACGCTCGACGACACCAACGGCGTCGCGCTCGGGCTGCGCCGGCTCGTCGCCGCGGCCGCGCGCGCGGGCCATCGCGTGCACCTGGTCGGTGCCGCGGGCCCGAAGGCCGCGCCCGGCGACACGGTGGTGCGCATCCCGGCGGCGCTCAGTGCGTCGCTGCCGATCTATCCCGACATGACCTGGAGCGTCCCGGAGCTGCCGGCGCTCGTCGAGCACCTCGCCCGCTCCGCGGACGTCGTGCAGGTGTCGACGCCGGGGCCGATGGGCCTCGCCGGCCTGATCGCGGGGCGGATGCTCGGCCTGCCCGTGATCGCCCAGTACCACACCGAGGTCGCGGAGTACGCGGCGCGGATGACCGGCCTGCCGATGGTCGGCGCCATCGTCGAGCCGATCGTCGGCTGGTTCTACCAGCAGGCCGAGCTGTGCCTCGCGCCGTCGGCCGCCGTCGTCGAGCGGCTCGCGTCGCTCGGCGTCCCGCGCGACCGTATCGCCCGCGTCCGCCGCGGCGTCGACCTGGCGCTGTTCGATCCGGCGCGCCGCGACCGCGCGCGGTTCGCACAACCGACCGTGCTCTACGTCGGCCGGCTGTCGCGCGAGAAGAACCTCGACGGCCTGCTCGCCGCGTGGGCGCTCGTGCGCCGGTCGCACCCCGACGCGCAGCTCGCGATCGTCGGCGAGGGGCCGCTCGCGGGCACGCTCGGCCGCGCGGGCGTCGTGGAGCTCGGGCCCGCGCACGGCGCGGAGCTCGCGGTGCTGTTCGCGTCGGCCGACGTGTTCGCGTTCGCGAGCGAGACGGAGACGTTCGGGAACGTGGTCGTCGAGGCCGCGGCGAGCGGGCTGCCCGCGGTCGTCGGGATCAAGGGCGCCGCGCACGAGCACGTCATCCACGGCGAGACCGGCCTCGTCGCGCACGGCATCGAGGCGTTCGCGTCGTCGATCGTGCGCCTGCTCGATGACCCCCTCGCACGCGCCCGGATGGGCACCGCGGCGCGGCTGCACGCGCAGAGCTACGACCTCGCGCACGCCGTGCGCGCGACGATGGACCTCTACCGCGGCATCGCCCGCACCCGGGAGGCGGCATGAGCGTCTCGCTGATGATCGAGAGCTGGAACCTCGGCGACGAGCCGGCCCGCGTCGAGCGCGGGCTGTGGGAGCTCGCCGACATCCTCGCGCCGCAGGTCGCCGCGGCCAACGCGCAGGTCGCGATCACCCACCGCGGCCTGCCCGCGCGCGCGCGGGCCTCGATCGAGCGCACGCTCGAGGCGCCGGTGACCTGGGTCGAGCTGCCCGAGTGCGCCGGATACTACGAGCACAAGAACCGCGGCTTCGACGCGACGACCGGCGACATCGTCGCGTTCCTCGACGGGGATTGCGTTCCCGCGCTGGCGTGGCTCTCCGCGCTGATCCGCCCGATCCAGCGCGGTGAGGCGAGGGTCGCCGCCGGCCTCACGTCGTATCCCGGCGACCTCGCGCCGCTCGCGAACCGGCTCGACTTCCCGTACTTCGCGCGCGGCGAGGGCCGCGTGCGGAACTTCTTCGCGAACAACGTCGCGTTCGCGCGCGACGTGTTCGCCGCGCGGCGCTATCCGACGATCGAGCCGATGTTCCATGGCCAGTGCCAGGTGCTCGGCCTGCAGCTGCTCGCCGAGGACATCGCGATCCGCTTCGCACCGGAGGCGCGCGTGACGCACGCGTGGCCGGAGAACATGAGCGAGTGGGTCGAGGTGCGCCTGCTCAAGGGTGCCGACACCGTGTCGCTCCTGCCGTACGTCGTCGCGACGTACGCGCCGCGGGCGACGAGCATGGTGTCGCGGCTCGGCGCGCTGCCCGCGCTCGCGATCCTCGGGGCGCGCGCGGTCACCGGCACGCTCGCCGCGCTGCGCGGCAAGCGCGTCGCGAAGGGCCTCGGCCTGATCGCCGCGGTGACCCTGCTCGACGCGATCGGCGCCGCCGCGGCACCGGCGGTCTACCGCGCGATCGGCTGATCCGCGGATGACGGCCGACGGCCTGCTCGCCGCGCTCGGGCTCTACGGCGGCACGTTCGCGGTCGCGGCGGTGAGCGCGCTCGTCCCGCTCGTGGCGATCGACGTGTTCCTCGTCGGCGTCGCGCTCGTGGTCCCGGGGGCGGCACTGCCGGCCCTCGTCGCGCTCGCCGCCGCCGGCCAGCTCGCGGGCAAGCTGCCGATCTACTGGGCCTGCCGCGGGGTCGCCGCGCTGCCGGGCCGGCACCGCGCGCGGCTCGATCGCGTCCGGGCGTGGGTCGCGCGCTGGGAGCGCGCGCCGCGCGCCGTGCTGCTCGCGAGCGCGGTGCTCGGGCTGCCACCGTTCTCGATCATCTCGACGGCGGCGGGGGTGCTCGGGGTCGATGCGAGGACGTTCTCGCTGCTCGTGCTCGCCGGGCGCGGGCTCCGGTTCACCGCGCTCGTCGCGATCGCTAGCGCGGCTGGATGAGCTGCCGGCAGCGATCGCAGCCCCACGCATTCGCCTCGGGGAGCCAGCGGCCGGGGCCGCCGCACGTCCCGCAGAACGGCACCTGCGGCTGCTGCATCGCCTGCTGCTGCGGCTGCTGCGCGTACGGGTTGTAGCCCTGCGGCGCCTGCTGCTGTGGCGGCTGCCCGTACGGGTTGTGGCCCTGCTGCGGCGGCGCCGCGCCCCACGGGTTCGCGCCCGGCGGCGGTGGTTGCTGCCCGTACCCGGGCGGCGGCGCGTTGGGATACTGCCCCGGCGGCGGCGCGCCCCACGGGTTCTGGCCCGGCGGCCCCGGCGGCGGCGCTTGCGGTGGCTTCGCGGGTGAGCTGAGGATGGCCTTGAAGAACCAGATGATCAGGCAGATGCCGAGGACGATCAGCGACGCCAGCAACTTCGGCGGCATGTCGATGTGTGCGAGCAGGGAGCTGGAGGGAGCGAGCATCCTCCCGATGGTACACTGCGGCGCCGATGCCGATCACCGAAGATCCCGAGCGCCTCGCGCGCGTCGCGGGCGAGCTCGGAGCGGCGGTCCGCGAGGCGAGGCCCGGGGTGCGCGTGCGGCTCCCGGTGATCCAGCCGGCCGACGCGGCGGGCCTGGTGATGGTGCTCCACGCGCAGCTCGACGAGGCGATCGAGGAGCGCTCGCGCGAGGCGGCGGCCGACGGCCTTCACATCGCGTGCTCCGCGGGGTGCAGCTCGTGCTGCGTGTCGCCGCTGCTCGTCACCGAGGGCGAGGCGGTCACCGTCGCGGAGTGGCTGAAGCTCGACGCGAACAAGGCGATCCGGCAGCAGTTCTTCGCGGCGTATCCCGCGTGGAAGCGCGGCATCGGTGACTCGGCCGCGGCGCTCGAGCGCGCGCGCACCGACGAGGAGCGCCGCGAGGCCGCGATGCTGTTCAAGCGCCGCGCGGTGATGTGCGCGTTCAACCGCGACGGCCTCTGCACGATCTACGCGCCGCGCCCGGCGCGCTGCCGCCGCGCGCTCGCGCTCGACACCAACGCGGCGTGTGGCCCCGACGGCGACGGCGTCGTGAAGTACTTCGAGCACCCGCGCACCGAGATGACGTTCGAGGAGCAAGAGACGATGCGCGCCGCGCTCCATCACGCCCTCAAGCCGAACGGCGACCTCGAGATGCTGTGCTCGGCCGTACAGCGGCTGCTCGGCGCGTCGATCTCGCGCAACGAGCCGTGCCCGTGCGGCTCGGGGCAGAAGTACAAGAAGTGCTGCGCGGTGTAGCTACGGGCAGTCGCGGCGCATGATCGCCACGGTCGTGTCGAGACGTTCTCCGACGATCATCACCGCTCCGTCGCTCGTGACATCGGGATCGTGATAGCTCGAGCCGAGGAGCATCGTCGAACCGGCGAAGGCCGCCGTCGGGGTCGTTCGCGTCGCCTCGTACACACCATACGTGCTCGGCAGCATCGTGTAGTAGAGGTGCAGGCCGTCGCCGGTGACCGTCGGCCAGTGGATGTTCGAGCCGAACGTCGCCGGGTCCTCGACGAACGCCGTCGTGCGCGTCCCGCGGCGCGCGATGTGAAGCGTGCCGTTCGTGCTCCAGTAGAACGTCAGGCCATCTCCCGACAGCTCGAGCGACGACGGTGCGAGCGCATCGAGCCCCGGAACGTTGGTCACCGTCCACGTGCCGCTGAACACGGCCTGCTTGATCGATCCGCTGGGCCCATCGCGGAAGATGACCATCAGACCATCGTCGGTGACGGAGGGATCTTGATCGTGGGCCGAGCCGTTCAGGTCGAACGGCGCGCGACCGCGCGGCGTGAACGCCGACGTCGCGTCGCCGCGATCCGCCCAGTGGATCTCCCAGCTCGTGCCCGTGATCTGCTTCGCGAAGTACAGCGTCTGCAGGTCGGCGGTGATCGTGGGCTCGCCGGCGACCAGGCCATCGAGCTCGTGCCGGAGCATCGGCTGGCCCCACGCGCCGACACAGCCGTCCGGCACCGGTGCGTCGCCCGCGGCATCGTCGTGCCCGCCGCCGCTGTCGAGCCTGGCGTCGCCGGGTACGCCGCTGAAGTCGGGCTTGCCAAAGCAGCCGCCGGCAACGAGCGCCGCAGCGACGAGCCCACCCCCGTGCATCGCGGTCATCATATCCCGGAAGCGATGCAGGTTGCGCTCGGCCGACGCTCGCGCAGCTCACGAAGCCGCCGGAGCGCAGCTCTGCGCGAGCCGCCTCACCGCGCCGACCGTCCCGGAGAGCTTGATCGAGAAGAACCCGGCCTCGTCGCGGGAGGCGCCGGTCGTTTGCAGCACCGCGGCCGTCCGCGGATCGCGCTGGACGAGCGCGGGCGTCTCCTTGAACCAGATGCAGCCATCGATCGGCGACGCGCCGAGGTCATCGGCGAGCTGGACGCGCAGCGTCGCGTGCAGCTCGAGGTCCGAGGACACCAGGTCGAACGCCGTGAGCTCGAACACGCCGGCCTTCGCCTGGCCGCGGATCGCGACCTTCCCGAGCGCGACCTTGCCGAAGTCGACGGTCATCCCGGCGACCGCGAGCGTCGCGCGGCCGTCGCCGAGGAAGCAGCCCTCGGGACACGATACGTCGATCGCGCCGGTCGTCTTGCGGTAGCGCAGCCGGCCATCCTCGCGCGGGACCCAGAGCTCGATCGCCGCGTTCGCCATGCCGCTCATCGGCAGCCCGCCGAACGTCTCCGCGATGATCGGCATCTGCTCGAGCGGCACGTCCTTGCGGTGCACGCTGACCCGCGTGCTGTCGTCGGCGCGGACGACGGCCGTCGCGGGATCGAACGGACCGGACTCCACCTCGGGAGTCGAGCGCTGACTGCAGGCGGAGAGCGACACGATCACGACGGCGGTGCGCATGCGCCTGCGAGATTCACGGACCGGACCAGTGGATAACCCCGCGACCGCTCGCGCGCGTGACGCGCGGATCCTGTCAGCGTGGCCGCGATGACACGTGGGCCGGTGTCACCTTGGCAACGTCGCGCACACCGAGAGCAGGATGATCGCGAACACCACCCCGATCACCATCCACGCGACGGCGTTGGCGCGCGCGTCGCGCTCCGCGCGCAGCCCCTTCACCTTCTCGACCTCGGCCTCGCGGCCGACCTGCGCGGTGCGCGCGGGCTGATCGTCGACGACCGGCCGGTACGGGTCGCCCGGGGCGTCGCCCTTCGCGAGGTCGGCATCCGCCGCCGCATAGGCATCGCGCACGCGGCTTCCGAGGCGCGCCATGACCTGGATCGGCTCCGCCGCCAGCGCGGGGTCCTCGATCCAGCCGCGGATGCCGAGCACCAGGGCGCGCGTGCCGTCGGGGCGATCGACGGTGTCGAGATCGCTCTCCCCGTGGAGGGCGAGCAGGCGCCGCACCTCGGCATCGAGCAACAGCCGCACGACGTCGGCCGGGGCGGCCTCGATCAGGAACGCGTCGTCGAATGCCCGGTCGCCGACCAGCACGTCCACCATCTCGCCCCGCGCGACCAGCGCGTGGTCTCGCCGGCCCTGGCGGCGCACGTGGACGGCGAGCGGGTACTTCTTCGGGACGTCGACGTGGATGTGCGTCCAGCTCTCCGCGCTGGAGCCCGCGCCCCGCGTCGTCAGCTCGTAGGTCACCTTGGGACCGAGCTTCGTGCCCCACGCCTTGCTCGAGCGATCGTGCTCTCCGCCCAGCAGCTCGGCCGCCGCGGCGAGCCACCGCAGGCGCTTCTCCTTCGCCGACGAGGAGGCCGCGACGATCAGCGCGATGATGCCGCCGACGAGGAACACCCCGAAGAACGCTGCCCCCACCCGGCGAGCGTAGCAGATGCGATCAGCGCAGGGCCCAGCCGCTGACCGCGGGCGCGCCGGTCAGATCGATCTCGTAGTACCCGCCGCCGGGCGCCTGCCAGGGCGTGTGGGTCGGCGGCACGAGGTCCTTCCACTCGTTCGCGCTGACGCCGTGCACGACGTGCACCGCGAGCCGGAGCGCGGTCGGGCAGCCGCCGAGCGCGGTCCACGGCACGGCGATCGACAGCGTGCGGTTGTCGGCCGACACGAACACGTCGGTGCCGGCCTGGAGTGCGGTGTCGCGCGTGGTCCAGCTCGCCGCCGGGAGGTACACGCCGTTGTACGGCATCGCGCCGGTCGTGCGCCGCACGGCGACGAGGTGCGTCGGCGAGAACGGCAGCATCGGCACGAGGCCGCTGTACTCCTTGCCGCTGCCGGGGACCGCGGCCGGGAGCGCCGTGCCCGACTCCACGTACACGTGGATCGGCTTGAAGTCGGCCTCGAACGCGGTCGACGACGCCGTGATGTAGAGCCGCGACGCGTCCCACGCGATCGCGAGCGCGTCGCTGCCGAGCTGCGCGCCCGGCGTGACCCGCTGGGCAGCGGGGTAGGCGTCGAGATCGGCGACGCCATCGAGCTGCGGGGTCACGCCCGCGGAGATCGCACAGCCGGCGTCGGGCGGCGGGGCGTCGAGCACCGCATCGATCGCCGC
>JAEUJX010000175.1 GCA_016794545.1 Myxococcales bacterium | reverse complement strand
CACGATCTGGCTGCGGGCGCGCGCCGAGGATCACTGGAACCGGGTCGTCGCGCAGGGCGATCAGCGACCGATGGCGGAGAACCCGCACGCGTTCGCCGAGCTGCGCGCGCTGATCGCCGCGCGCGAGAAGCTGTACGCGCGCGCCGAGCACACCGTCGATACCACCGGTCGACGCGTCGCGCAGGTCGTCGCCGAGCTCGCCGAGCTCGCGTCCTGACTCGACAGCGATTGCCAGCTACTGCCGATCGCTGTGCGCTTGCGCCTACACGCGGCGAAAGATCACCGAGAGATTCCCCTACCCGCGGCCAACCCCTCTAGGATGGATCTCATGCGCATGCGGGTGTCGATCGGGTCGATCGTGTTGTCGTGCCTTGTCTCCAGTGTCGCGTTGGCCCAGCCGGGTACCGACGACGGAACCGGGGCTCCTCCTCCTCCTCCGCCGCCGGGCGATCCGACGATGGCTCCGCCGCCGCCGGCCGCGCCGATGCCGCCGCCGCCGCCGGGGCTGCCCGCCGAGCCGGTCTCGAACGTCGACAAGGGCATCGTCCAGGACGCGAACGCCGGCCGAATGTGGATGGCGCCGACCGCGCTCACCGAGCCGGCCGGGACCTGGTCGTTCTCGGACTACGAGCTGCTCCTCGTCGGCCTGTCGTACGCGGTGACCGACACGGTGTCGATCAGCGCGAACACGCTCCTGCCGATCGTCGAGGACATGCCGTTCTGGATGCTCCTCAACGGCAAGGCGCAGATCGTGCGCTCGGGCAACGTCCGGCTCGCCGTGCAGGGCGCCCTGACGCACGGCCGCGAGAATGGCGAAGGCGTGACGGCCGGCATTCTCGGCGGCGCGCTGTCGTACTGCCTCGACGTCGACTGCCACTCGCTCGTCAACGCCTACGTCGGCGCCGGGTTCGCGCACGAGGACCAGTCGGCCGTGCCGCTCGTGATGTCGGGCTCGCTCCTCTATCGCGTCAGCAAGTACGTCAAGATCATGCTCGAGGCCGACACGCTCCGTATCGTCGGCAACGACATCAACCAGGGCGTCGATGGCTTCCTCGCCTGGTACGGCGTGCGGTTCACGTCGAAGATCATCGGCGTCGACCTCGGCTTCGTGAAGCCGATCTGCACCGGCGACAGCGACTGCAGCGACGGCCTCGTCATGGGTGTCCCATTCGTCAGCTTCACGTATCGTTCGTTCAAGGAATGAGCCGCACGGGCTGACCATCGATCTATAGTCGCGGGCATGTTCCAGCTCGACGAGCAGAGTCAGATGGTGGGCCAGGTGATCCGGCAGTGGTGTCAGTCGACGCTCGCGCCCGCGATCCCGGAGCTCGAGGCCGGCACGCTGATGCCGTTCGACCTGATGAAGAAGATGGCGAAGACCTTCGGGTTCGACGCCATGCTCGGCGGCGCGGTGAAGAAGCGCATCGCGAAGCTGCGCTCGGGCGACGTCAATCCCGACGAGGACGGCGGCGAGAAGATCGGCAAGGCGATGGGCAACCCGATGATGATGCACGTCGTCGTCAAGGAGCTGTCGCGCGTCTCGCCGGGCTTCGCGATGGGGTTCGGCGTCTCGGTCGGCCTCGTCGGCGGCGCGCTCGTCAGCAAGGGCACCGCCGATCAGATCGAGAAATACGGGCTGCCGATCTCGACGATGCAGCAGATCGGATCGTGGTGCCTGACCGAGCCGAACGCCGGCTCCGATGCGTTCGGCTCGATGCGCACGACCGCACGCCCGCTCGAGGGCGGCGGCTACGCGCTGACCGGCTCGAAGACGTTCATCACGAACGGCCCGGGCGCCGACGTGTTCCTGGTCTACGCGAAGATCGATCGCGGCGAGCCGCCGGCCGGCCAGGGCGTCGCGACGTTCATCGTCGAGCGCGGCATGCCCGGCGTCACCGTCGGCCCGCCGTTCAAGAAGATGGGCATGCGGGACTCGCCGACCAGCGAGGTGTTCTTCGACGACGTGAAGCTCGGCGTCGAGCACTTGCTCGGCGGCAAGGAGAAGGGCTCCGCCGGCCGCAGCGATACGAAGGAGAGCCTCGGCAACGAGCGGTCGGGCGTGCCGTCGATGGCATGGGGCATCATCGAGCGCTGCTACGACGCGAGCCTCCAGTACGTCCGCGACCGCAAGCAGTTCGGCCGCGCGATCGGCGAGTTCCAGGCCGTGCAGCTGAAGATCACCGATCTGTTCCTCAAGCTCCGCACCGTCGAGAACATCGTGTTCCGCCTCGCGTGGATGCAGCAGAACAACGTCAAGGACGTGCCCTACATCAACGCGTCGAAGGCGATGGCCGCGCAGCTCGCGGTCGACGCCGCGCTGATCGCGATCCAGATCCACGGCGGCTACGGCTACATGGAGGAGCTCGGCATCGAGAAGCTCGCGCGCGACTCCAAGCTGCTCGAGCTCGGCGCCGGGACGACCGATATCAACTTGCTCGCGGCGGCGCGCCAGCTGATCGGCGTGACCGAGCGGGAGTGACCGGCGGCCAGCTCACGCTGTTCGTCGACGGGTACTTCGCGAACCCGTTCGACGCGACCTGCTTCATCACGCTGACCGAGAAGCAGCTCCCGTTCTCGTTCGCGCGCGCCCTCCTGCGCGACGGTCAGGGCCTGCCGCCCGGTCTCGCCACCAGGACCGCGATCTCGCGCGTGCCGGCGCTCCAGCACGGCGACTTCGTGCTCACCGAGTCGCTCGCCATCGCCGACTACCTCGAGGACACGTTCCCAACGCCCCACGTGTTCCCGGTCGATCCGCGGGGCCGTGCGCGCGCCCGCCAGATCATGGCGTGGATCCGCTTCGACCTCCGCGACCTGCGCTGGGAGCGCCCGTGGTGGACCACGATCTACCCAGCGACGCTCGCTCCACTCACCCCCACCGCGAGGAAGGAAGCCCAGGAGCTCGTCGACGTGACCGGCCGCCTCCTCGCGCAGGGCGACCTCGACACCTGGAGCATCGCGCACGCCGATCTCGCGCTCACCGTGTCTCGCATCCGCGACGACGACGTGCCCATCCCCGACCGGGTCCGCGCGTTCCGCGATCACGTCTACGCACGGCCGAGCGTGCGGGCGTACACCGAGCACCCCCGCCCGCCGAACCCGCCGCCCTGAAGACCGTCTCCGCTCTTACCCCGCCGCCAGTCGGCTCGCGCGCGCGGCGAGCTCGGCATCGTCGAGGCGCGCCGCGATCGCGCGGGCGCGGGCGAGCGGCTCGTGGTCGCCGGTGATCCTCGCGAGGAGCATGAGGCCCATCGCCCGTAGCCTCGTATAGCCGCCGTCGCCGGCGTGATCGATGGCGCGCCGCGCGAGCGAGAGGGCGTCGTCCCGGCGGCCGGCGCGATGCGCCGCGTACGCGCGACCCGCGTCACGACGATAGCTCGCGAACGGGTGCACGTCGGCGTCGGGCAGTGCCGCGTACAGCGCGGCCGCGCTCGCGTGGTCTCCGGCCTTGCTCCGCTGATACGCGCGCTGATCGGCGAGGCGTGCGCGGAAGCACGCCCCGTCGTCGGGCGAGAGCGCCACGGAGCCGAGGAGCGCCTCGGCGGCATCGAGCGCGGGCTCGATCGCGTCATCGAGCCTCCGCCGCGACGCGATGTACCCGTCGAGTAGCGCGAGCTCGAGGCGCGCGGCATCGGGGCCCTGCGCCGCGCGCGCCTGATCGGCGTGGTGCGCGGCGTCGTCGTAGCGTCGCTCGCGCAGCGCGCAGCTCGCGAGCCCGAGCTGGACCCAGACGCGCGCGCGCGAGGCGGAGACCGGCGGGCGATCCCAGACGCGCAGCTGATCCACGCACAGCGCGAGCGGCAGGTCGTTGAACGGGCTGTGGTAGAGGCCCATCCAGCGCAGCCGCGCCTCGACCGTGGCGGGTGGACCGAACACGCGCAGCACCCGCTGGCCCCACACGCCGCCGTCGAGCTGGCCGCGGCCGCGCAGCCGGCGGAGCGCGCGCTCGATCGACTGCACGTCGTCGCCGCTCGCGTGCTCGATCAGCTTCCAGGCGACCGCGGTCAGCGAGCCGTGCGCCTCGACGAGCGATTCGAGCAGCTCGCCCCACGTGTAGCCCGGGTGTCCGGAAACCTGTCCGCGCGGATCGCTCACGTCAGCCGTACAAGTAGCGCATGGACAATCCGTACTTGGTAGTCGATCTGGAGGCGACCTGCGATGACCGCGGGGCCGTGCCTCGCGACGAGAGCGAGACGATCGAGATCGGAGCGGTGCTCGTCGATCCCCGGACGCTCGAGCCGATCGACGAGCTTCAGACCTTCGTGCGCCCGGTGGTGCACCCGCGCCTGACACCGTTCTGCACCGAGCTGACGACGATCACCCAGGCCGACGTCGATGGCGCCCCGCTGTTCCGCGAGGCGGCAGTGGAGCTCGCGGTGTTCGGGCGGGACGCCGTGTTCTGCTCGTGGGGGGCGTACGACCGCGTCCAGCTCGGCCGCGACGCCCACCGGTGCGGGATCCCGCACCCGCTGCCGGGGACCCACCTGAACCTGAAGGAGCTGTTCGGGCGCGCGGCTGGCAGCCGGAAGGGCCGCGGTAACGGCCACGCACTCCGCCGGGTCGGCCTCGAGCGGACCGGCACGCACCACCGCGGCATCGACGATGCACGCAACATCGCCCGCCTCTTGCCCTACGCGCTCGGTCGCGTTTCCATCCCGTCATGAGCGACCGCCTCTGGATCATGATCGACATCGAGACCTCGGGCCCGATCATCGGCCGCCACTCGATGTGCGAGCTCGGGGCCGTGGTCGGCTCGCGCGCGAAGGGCACGATCGGCACGTTCGAGGCGTTGATCACGCCGATCTCCGACGAGGTGATCACGAGCAAGGACAGCTTCGCCAAGGCAAAGGCCTCGGGGGAGCCGCCCGCGCAGGCGATGCAGCGGTTCGCGGACTGGTGCAAGCCGTATCAGGACCAGCGCGTCACGTTCATCGCGCGGCCGTCGTGCTTCGACTGGCCGTGGATCGTCTGGTACGCGTGGACCTACCTCGGCGCGAACCCGTTCGGGTTCCGCGCGCTGTGCGCGTCCTCGTGGTTCGAGGGCCGCGGCAAGAAGTTCCAGGTCGACCTGCCGCACGTCGCCGTCGAGGACGCGAAGATCCAGCTCGAGCACTTCTTCCAGCACGGGTGAACAGGTGGCAGGCCGCATGGCCAGGCGCGTCGAGTCGCGCCGGATCTCCGCGCGATCATTGGGCTCGCGCGAGGCCTGCGATCTGCAGACGGCCCGCCGCATGAACCGCGTCGTGGCTACTGCACTCGTCACCCTCGCCGCCTGCGCGCAGGCGCCCGACCCCGACCGCGCCTCCGGCAGCGGCGGCAAGGCCGATGGCGGCGCGACGCGCCTCGTGTTCTCCGAGGACTTCTCGGAGGGCGCCGACCGCCCGCTCGTCGCCGGGGACACGATCACGATCTCGTACGACCTCGATCGCATCACCGACTGCCGCGGCTCGACCGGCGGCTCCGAGGTGTGGGGCACCACCGCGCACGTGAAGATCGGATCGACCGTGGTGGACTACGCGCTCTCGCGCCTCGCGAACGGCCGCGTTGCGCCCGTGACGCCCGAGCTCCAGCTGCCGTCCACCGCCACCAGCATCGAGCTGTGGTTCTCGACGAGCAACCGCTGGGGCTGCATCGCCTACGACTCGAACGACGGTGCGAACTATCGCTTCGAGGTCGCACCGCGCGCCCATGGCGGCGCGGTCCTCGCGTTCGACGCCGACTTCTCCGAGAGCCAGTCCGCCGCGCTCGAGGCCGGCGACTCCGTGGTCCTCCACTACGCCCCCGAGCGCCTCGCGACGTGCGCCGGCTCGACCGGCGGCCGCGCCGCGTGGGGCATCACGGGCTACTGGAAGGTCGACGGCGGCGAGGTCCACTCGCTGATGGTCGCGCGCGCGCAGGGCAGCGAGCTGGTCGCCGCCGATCCGTCGATCACCGTGCCGCCCGGCCGCGAGCTCCAGCTGTGGTTCGAGGCGACGAGCGTGTGGGGCTGCCACGCGTACGACAGCGACTACGGCGCGAACTACCGGTTCGCGATCGACTAGGTGTCGCGCGAGCGGCGGATCGCGACCTGCAAGTCGCCGCCCGTCGCGAACAGCTTGCGGATGCCCTTCATCCTGCCGAGCTCGTTCGCGAGCCAGTCGGCGGTCTCGATCGAGTGCTCCGCGTCGATCGCGTGCGCCTGGAGCAGGCCGCCGAGCTGGTAGCTCATCTCGTCGAGGTTCGGGCCGCGCTCGAGCTCGACGAGCTCGCGCGTCTGCAGCACCTCGAGCAGGCGGCGCGCCCACCGCGCGTGCTCGACCGGGCCCTTCGGTGCATCGACCTCGTGCGGCGACGTGACCTCGTCGGCGGGATCCACCGCCGACGGCACCGTGCCCCTCACGAGACTGGTCTCGGAGAGCGCCGCCGGCGTGTCGGGCCGCGCCGCGAGCGCGGCCTTGCGATCGATGTCGCCCATCATGAGGAGCAGGCTCGGGATGCGGCCCTCGACCGGCACGTCGCCGAGATCCGAGTGCTCGATGAAGCGCACGATCGCGCGCCGCGCGTAGTCCCACGACACGCAGTCCGCCCACGGCACGGTGAGCTGGTGTCCCTCGTGGTCCGCGAGCTGGAACGAGTCCGTGCGCTCGTGGTCGCCCATCGACGTCGCGTAGCCCTCGGGTGACTCGACGACGTAGAGCGCGCACGCGTCCTTCCGCAGCACGGCGACGAGCTGATCGTCGGCCGCCGTCCACACGCGCAGGAGGCGCGGCTTGTCCGCCGCGCCCGCGTATAGCGCATCGAGCGCCCCGAGCAGCTCGGGCTCGCTGCGCACGCGCAGCGCGTCGTCGGGATACTCGCCCCACACGAGCAAGGGCTCGCCGTGCGGCGTCCGGCGATGCGTGCGGACGATGTCGAACTTCTCCCCGTCGACCT
>JAEUJX010000146.1 GCA_016794545.1 Myxococcales bacterium | reverse complement strand
TCACCCAGTACTTCCGCGAGAACCAGCGCACGCGCGCGATCGACTTCCCCGGCGACGACCGCGTGATCAAGTACATCGACTTCAAGTACCGCAACCTCCCGGGCGGCGGCCGCGCGAAGGTCGAGGTGTGGGGGCTGCGCTCCGATGGCGCGCAGGCGCCGCAGCCCGGCCGCGTGTGGGACGACCGCGGCTGGACGATGCTCGGCGAGCGCACGGTCGATGGCCGCGGTCGCCGCGGCGGCGCCGATCGTGATCGCATCTCGGTCGGCCGCAAGGAGGGCACGTTCCGCCGGCTCACCGTCGTCGTGCTCGACTCGAGCCTCGACATGGAGGACATGGAGGTGAAGTTCGGCCGCGGCCCGAGCTTCCGCCCCGACGTGCGCCAGGTGTTCAACGAGGGCTCGCGCACGCGCGTGATCGACCTGCCCGGGGACGACCGCGTCATCCGGTGGATCGAGTTCCGCTACCGGAACCTCCCCGGTGGCGGCCGCGCCCGCGTCCAGGTCTGGGCGAAGTAGAGCGCGCGCTCCTAGAAGCGCCAGCGCGCCGACACGCCGCCGCCGGTCGCGGAGGCGGTCGGCGCGACCTGCACGCTCGACTCGTCGCCGCCGCGGTTCTTGTAGAACAGCACGGCCGCGGCGATCCCGGTGACGCCGGCGAGCCCGAAGCTGACCCACGACAGCTTCTCGTAGCGCTCGCCCTCGTCGACCAGGTCCTCGTACGTCGCCTTCGTGCGGGCGTCGAACGCCGGCGCCATGCCACCGAGGCCCTGGTAGAGGTCGGTGATGTCGCTCTCGGCCGAGCTCGCCGAGTACGCGAGCACCGCGCCGACCGTGATGAAGCCGACCGAGGTCGCGACGAGGACCCACGCGGCCTTGTTGCTCTTGCCGCCGACGTGGACCTTGGGCGTCTCCGCAGAGCCCGTGCCGACAGTGATCGCGTCGGAGCCGGTGCCGGTACCGGTGGTCGTGGTGGTCGTGCCCGTACCGGTCTCCGTCGCCGAACCGGTGCTCGTGCCGGTGCCGACGGCCTGCGTGCCGGTCTCGGTGGTGGCTCCGGTGCCGGTCGTCGTCGTGCCCGTGCCGGTCGTCGTCGTTCCGGTGCCGGTCGTCGTGCCCGTGCCGGTTGGCTTCACGTCCGCCGGAGTGCCGCCGCACGCTTCGATCTTCTCCTTCGTGAGCTTCTGGAACGTCTCGCTCGGGCGGCCTTCGCGCAGGTAGCGGTTGAAGTAGATCAGCGCGACCTCGCACTTGCCCGCGGCCTGGTTCGCGCTGCCGATCTTGTAGAACAGCACCGGGTCGCGCGTGATCTCGTACGCACCGCCGTAGTCCTGCACCGCGTCGGCGTAGCGACCGGCCTTCATCGCCTCCTCGGCGGCGCGGTAGAGGTCCTTCGCTCGCTCCGTGTCGGGCGGCGCTGGCTGGGCCAGTGCGCCACCGACCAGGGCTCCGACCAGTACACCCGCTGCGATCACGCGCATGTGATGAGCCTACCGCAAGGGGCGCCCGGATCTCGCCGATCTGCGCTATACCGACCCCGCTTTATGGCGAAGATCGACATGGTCCGGAACCTCGGCGTGGTCGCCCACATCGACGCCGGCAAGACCACGGTGTCGGAGCGGTTCCTGTTTCACTCCGGCAAGATCCACAAGGTCGGCGAGGTCCACGACGGCGAGACCGAGATGGACTGGATGGAGCAGGAGCGCGAGCGCGGCATCACGATCACCGCCGCCGCGACCACGTTCGAGTGGAAGAAGCACGAGATCCACCTGATCGACACGCCGGGCCACGTCGACTTCACGATCGAGGTCGAGCGCTCCCTGCGCGTGCTCGACGGCGCGGTCGTCGTGTTCTGCGGCGTCGCGGGCGTGCAGCCGCAGTCCGAGACCGTGTGGCACCAGGCCGACAAGTTCAAGGTCCCGCGCCTCGCGTTCGTGAACAAGCTCGACCGCATCGGCGCGTCGTTCCCCTCGGTGGTCGCCGACATCCGCGAGCGCCTCGGCGCGAACGCGGTGCCCGTGCAGCTGCCGATCGGCAGCGAGGACGCGTTCTCCGGCTGCATCGATCTCGTCCGCATGAAGGCGATGATGTTCACGGGCGACGTCACCGACGCGCCCGAGGTCGTCGACATCCCCGACGAGCTGCAGGCGCAGGCCGCCGACGCGCGCGATCAGATGATCCAGTCGCTCGCCGACCTCGACGACGGCATCGCCGCCAAGTACCTCGAGGGCCAGGACATCACCGCCGCCGAGATCGACGCCGTGATCCGCAAGGCGACGATCGCCGTGAAGATGATCCCGGTGCTCGCGGGCACCGCGCTCCGCAACAAGGGCATCCACCCGCTGCTCGACGCCGTCATCGCGTACCTGCCCTCCCCCGCCGACGTGCCGCCGGTCACCGGCGTCGACCCGCGGAACACCAGCGAGAAGCTGGTCCGCCACCCCAAGAACAACGAGCCGTTCGCCGCGCTCGCGTTCAAGATCGCGATGGACGAGGGCCGCAAGGTCGTGTTCATGCGCATCTTCAGCGGCACGATCGAGGCCGGCGCCGAGGTGCTGAACGTCCGCACGAACAAGAAGGAGAAGATCGCGCGGCTGTTCCAGCTCCACGCGGCCAAGCGCGAGCGCCTCGACAAGGCCGTCGCCGGCGAGATCGTCGCCGCGGCCGGCCTCAAGGACGCGACGACCGGCGACACGATCTGCGACCCGAAGTCGCCGATCCTGCTCGAGCGCATCGACACCTACGAGCCCGTGATCTCGCAGGCCATCGAGGCCGACAACGCCGCCGCCAAGGAGCGGCTCGACTTCGCGCTCGCGAAGATGGCCGACGAGGATCCGACGTTCCGGTATCACGAGGATCCGGACACCGGTCAGACGCTGATCCGCGGCATGGGCGAGCTCCACCTCGAGATCATCGTCGACCGGATGAAGCGCGAGTACGGCGTGCAGGCGCGCGCCGGCAAGCCGCAGGTCGTGTACCGCGAGACCGTGCTCGGCGAGAGCGATGGTCACGCCGTGTTCGAGCGCGACATGAAGGAGCAGATGATCTACGGCGAGGCCACCTGCCACGTGAAGGGCCGCGCGCGCGGCTCGGGCATGGAGTTCAAGAAGCAGCTCCCCGCCGCCGCCGCGCTCCTGCCGCCGCACATCGTCGACGCCGCGATGCAGGGCCTCCGGGACGCCGCGTCGTCCGGCCCCGACGGCTATCCGCTCGAGGACGTCGAGGTCACGCTGACCAACCTCACGCTGAAGGAAGGCTCCAACGGCGAGATCGGGTCGCGCGCCGCCGCCGCGGAGGCGTTCCGCCGCGCGGTGCAGACCGCCCACCCCGCGCGCCTCCAGCCGATCATGGCCGTCGAGGTCAACGTCGACGACGAGTACCTCGGCGCGGTGATCGGCGACCTCAACCAGCGACGCGGGCACGTTCAAGATATCGGCTCGCGCGGCGCGAAGCGCCTCGTCAACGCGCTGGTCCCGCTGGCGAAGATGTTCGGCTACTCGACCGGCGTGCGGTCACTCTCCGAGGGTCGCGCGACGTTCTCGATGCAGTTCCACAGCTACGACACCCTTCAGGGGTGAGCTGATCCTCCGTGCACCGGGGGCGGACCGGAGAGCCGGCCGTCCCCCTTCTCGTCGAGGCGGCGGCGAAACCACGGGCGCGAGCGTGCGCGGCGCCCGGTGTAATACACCCAGAACGCGATCGAGCCCCCGGCGAGGATCACCGCATGGATCCAGCCGATCGTCGCGCTCGATCCGAGCTGCCAGTTCGTCTCGCTGCCGACGCGGATCGGGATGGAATCGCCGACGCGGACCACCATATGTGCGGCGTTCGAGAGCTCGACCTCCTGCTCGCGCACGGTCACCCAGTACCGGAACGTCGTGTTTCCCTTCTTGTCGCGCGACGAGGTGGTGTCCTTGTCGACCACCGTCTCGGTGACCGTCTCGCCGAACAGCCGGCCGTAGAACAGGCCGAGCGAGAGCTGCATGGCGAACAGCAGGAGACAGGCGATCGCACCGGCGCCGCGGTGGAACCCGGCGCGGCGCCGCATGCCCTGACCGAGCGGCTCGGACGACAGCAGCATCTGCCCGCCGCTCGGACCGAGCGCCCAGCCCCACTGCGTGTCGCGGTAGGCGCCGCCGGGCGTGGCCCGGTCGGAGCGATCGAGGCGGCCCCGCGCGAAGATCCGCTCGCCCGGGCGGAGCTCGGCGAACAAGGTGCGGCGCTGGCGATCGTGCCACTGCACCTGATCGAGCGCGTCGCTGACGTCCACGTTCCGCGGCGGGTTCACGACCACGTGCTGCCCGTTCGCGAGCTCGAGCACGAACGGCTCGACCACGACCTCGCGACCGACCTCGGTCCACGTGTAGGTCCACAGGCCCGAGCGCTCGCTCTCGGCGCCTTGCTGGTGTACCGAGACGCGCACGGCGACGTGCTTGCCCGCGAGGAGGCGCACGGTGCCGGCGAGCACGACGTCGGTGCCCTCGACGAGCGAAGGCGGCGCGCCGGTGACGCTCGCCTCGGCGGCAGCGGCGAGCGCGTCGCGCCGGCGCATGCGACCGAGCGCGGCGATCGCGCCGGCGACGAAGAGCACCGTGGCGAGCGCGATCACGAACCACGCGAGGCCGGGGGCCAGCGCGCCGCGCGCATAGACCTCGGTCGTCCACGCCGCGCTCATGGCTTCGCTCGCGGCGGGGGATCGGGGAGCCGGCCGCCGAGGCTCTCGTTGACCTTGCGACGGAACCACGGCCGTGACGAGCGGCGACGCGCGCGGTACGGGATCCAGAACACGAGCACGAACGCCAGGAGGGCGAACAGGCGCCACAGGCTGAACGTGGCCGACGACCCGAGCGCCCAGTTCGACGGGCTGCTCACGCGGATCGGGACGACCTCGGGCGGGATGACGCGATCGTGATCGTCCTCGGCGACCTCGATGTCGTCGCCGCGCACCGTGACGGCCCAGTGATCGTGCGTGTCGCCGTCGCTGTCGGTGGTCTGGTAGAAGAACCGCTTGGTGATCGTCGCGGTCGCGGTGTGGCCGAACAGCCGGCCGTAGTAGCCGGCGAGCGTCACCTGTGCGACGACGAGCAGCGCCACGCCCCAGATCGCGAACCGGCGGTGAAAGGCGGCGCGCTGGCGTAGGCCCGCGCCGAGCGGCTCGGACGACAGGAGCATCTGTCCGTCGCTGGGACCGAGCGCCCAGCCCCACGCCACGTCGCGGTAAGCGCCGCCGGGCACGGCCTGGTCGGAGCGCTCGAGGCGGCCCCGCGCGAAGATCCGCTCGCCGGGCACGAGCTCGGCAGACAGCACGCGCTCGTTGCGGTTGATCCACACCTTCTGATCGAGGGCGTCGGCGACGTCGACGTTCTTCGGCGGGTGGACGAGGACGAGCTGGCCGCTCGACAGCTCGAGCAAGAACGGGCGAACGACGATGTCGCGATCGATCTCGGTCCACGAGTGACTCCACGAGCCCGAGCTCTCGGACTCCGAGCCCGACTGGCGGATCGAGACCTTGACCGCGACGTCGTTGTCCTCGAAGTGACGGACGAGCCCAGCGAGCACGACGTCGGCGCCCTCGACGAGGAGCGGCGGTGGATCGTCGACCACACTCGCCTCGGCGGCCCGGGCGAGCCGGATCCTCCGGCGGGTGCGCAGCAGGCAGGCCAGCACCCCGCCGGCGAGGACCAGCAGCACGGCGCCGGCCACGACGAGGGCGAAGGTCGGCGGCAGCATGTAGCGCTCGTACAGCTCCGTCGTCCCCACACGGCCAGCATAAACCCTGTTGGTCGAAGCGAGCTTGGCTCACAAACCGGGCCTGCCACGGCGAGACATCGGGTCGGTGAGCGGCGGCAAGGGGCCACGGCTGTACCGACGGGCGCGCCCCTCATACAGTCCGCGGCGATGCGAGGGGGCGTCGTCGCCGCGAGTCTGCTGCTGGCCGGAACCGCCAGCGCCGGTGGCTTCTACGTGCCGGAGATCGGCGCGCGCGCGACCGGCATGGGCGTCGCGGTCACCTCCGATGTCTCCGACCCCTCCGCGACGTTCCACAACCCGGCGGGCCTCGCGCACGCCGACGGTTTGCAGATCGAGCTCGCGACCGATCTGTTCCTGCCGAATATCACCTTCTTCCGCCGGCCGCTCACCGATCCGAACACCGGCGAAAATCTGAAGTTCGACGGCGCGAGCAACACGAACAGCGTGATCGCGGCGCCATTCCTCGGCGCGAGCTATCGCGTGCACGACAAGGTCACCGCGGGCCTCGCGGTGTTCGCGCCGTTCGGCGCCACGCTCGAGTGGCCCGAGGACGGCGCGCAGCGCCAGGTCGTGACCTCGATCAGCCTGAAGACGATCTTCGCGAGCCCGTCCGTCGGCGTGAAGCTCCCGGCCGGGTTCTCGGTGGGCCTCGCGGCGAACGTGATCTACGGCGACCTCGTGCTCGAGCAGCGCAACGCGATCCCGTACGTCACCGGAGATCCCGAGCAGTACCCGGATCCCGCGGAGGGCATCGAGGGCAACACGCACGTCGAGGGCAAGGATCCGTTCAGCCTCGGGGCGACGATCGGCCTTGGCTGGCGGAACGAGCAGATCGCGGTCGGCGCGAGCCTGATGACGCCGGTCGTGCTGCGGCTCGAGGGCGACGCGCGCGTCGAGAACATGGGCATCGCACCGCTCGTCGACCAGAACAACAACACGCTCCAGGCCGCGGGCGCTCGCGAGGACCAGGTGCGCATCCGGTTCCCGCTGCCGCTGATCGCGCGGCTCGGCGTCGCCGTGAAGCCGACCAAGGCGTGGCGCATCGGCGCCGACGTCAACTGGCAGCGCTGGGAGACGCAGAAGACGCTCGTCGTCGACTTCGTCAACGAGCACGAGCTCCTGCCGACGCCGGGCGCGTACCTCTACGACGTCCGCGTCGAGAACCGGTGGAAGAATACGTTCTCCGCGCGCCTCGGCGCCGAGGCCACGCCGCTGTCCGCGCCGGTCACGCTGCGCGCGGGCGTGCTGTACGACCAGTCGCCGGTCGGCGACCGCAACTTCAGCGTGCTCACGCCCGACTCCGACAAGCTCGGCCTCACCGCCGGCGCGCGCTACTCGTACAAGACCGGCAGCGGCGACCGCTGGGACTTCGACCTCGCCGCGATGCACCTGTTCCTCGCGGAGCGCGACATCGCGCCTGCTGGCGACGGCAGCGCCGGCTCCGACGGCACCATCCTCAACAAGCCGGCCCCGAGCTTCTTCCACGGCGTGACTCGGGCCGGGTTCAGTCTCATCACTCTGGCCGTGGCCTGGAGGCACTGACATGCGAGCCCTATCCACCGTGCTGTTGCTCGTCGTCGCCGCTGCCTGTGGCGGCGAGAAGGATCCGTTCGCGGGCGGCCCCGACGCCGCGCCGAAGGGCGACGGCGGCCTCAGCGACGGCGGCTCCGACATCGACGCGGCGCCTCGCATGTGTGCCGCCAAGCCCAAGCGCGTCGTGGTGCTCGGCGACAGCATCACGGCGTGCTCGGTGATCGGCGGCGCGCAGAACGCCGACTGCGTGTCGAAGAAGGTCTCCGACTACGTCATCGCGAACTACGGCGCGACGACGTACCAGAACCTCGCCGTCGGTGGCGCGAAGCTCTCCGACATCGCCGCGCAGCTCAACAACATCCAGCCCGCGCCCGGCCCCGCGCTCGTCATCATCTACATCGGCGGCAACGATCTCTCGCCGTTCATCTTCCAGTCCGACGCGCAGGCGATGGCCGGCTACGCGCCGATCGAGGCGATGCTCACGACGGTCTACGACAGCGTGTTCGCGAAGCTCGCGAACACGACGACCTTCCCCGACGGCGCGGTGCTGCTGATGAACACGCAGTACAACCCGTTCGACGACTGCACGGCGTCGCCGTACAATCTGTCGGCCCTCAAGACCGGCCTGCTCCACAAGTTCAACGACAAGGTCGTCTCGATCGCGAACGCGAAGGGCGACGCCGCGATCGTCGTGAACCAGCACGGCCCGTTCCTCGGGCACGGCCACCACTACAACGTCGCGATGTGCCCGCACTACAAGTCCGGCTCGACCGGCTGGATGCAGGACACCATCCACGCGAACGTCGCCGGCAACGTCGGGCTCACGGCCGTGATGAACGCGGGCGTCGACCGCCTGTACCGCGACTGCATCCCGTAGGCCGGTCGATGTCTGCGCCCCCCAACGGATCGGGCGCGCGATCGAAGTCGGCAAGATCGCGCGCGCGTGCGGGCTGACGAGCTCCGACGATCCGTGAGGCGTCTCCACGAGCTCGCTCTAGTTGCTCGCGACGGATCGCGAGCTACCGTGCGGCATGCGGTTGGTGCTGGTGGCGATGGTTCTCGCGATCGGGTGCGGACGGGACAGCGACGTGGTGCCACCGACGCAGCCACCGGCCGATCCCGAGGTCAACTCGATGCCCGCCGAGTGCCGCGCGCTGTTCGATACGGCGCGTGTGTTGCGAAACTGTCCGTATTTCGGTGCCGAAGGAAGGGCGCTGCTGCGAGGCATCGAGGAGCTGGAAGTGATGATGCTCCGCGACACGATCCCCGAACCGTTGCCGCAGGGGGTGATCGATCGGTGCACGCGCATGGAAAACACTGCGGAAGAGATGCTCGCCTACTGCAACGACGTGAGGTCGAAGGCGGGCGAGCGTCCGTCGGCGTGGTGAGTCGCTCGGACGCCCGTGGCGGCAGCGCTCAGGCGAGGTTCGTCGCTGCGGTGCCCGGAGAGTTGTCGGCCGCGAGCAGCTTCATCTCGGACTCGACCCAGCGCGCGATGTCCTTGTCGCTCGCGGTGAGGTTGTACGCCTTCATCACGCCCTCGAGCATCGCCTCGAACACCGCGCAGTCGGCGGGGCGCTTCTCGCGCTCGAACGACATCGCGGTGAGCAGCATCGCGTCGAGCTCCTTCGGCAGGTCGGGACGCAGCTCGGACGGCGGCGGCAGGTGCGGCCAGTTCTCGATGCCGAGGTGCGCGAGCGCGGCGAGGTCGAGGTTGACGGCGTGGCCGGTGAGCGTCTCGTAGGCGACGGCGGCGACCGAGTAGACGTCGGCGCGGACGTCGACCTGTTCGCCGACGCGCTGCTCGGGTGCCATCATCGACGGCGTGCCCTTGGTCTCGCCCGCGACGGTCAGGTGGACCTGGGTCGCGGCCTTCGCGATGCCGAAGTCGACGACCTTCACGCCGCCCTGCTTGGAGACCAGGACGTTCGCGCTCTTCACGTCGCGGTGGATGATGCCGATCGGCGTGCCGTCGGGCATGACGGCCTTGTGCGCGGCGTTGAGGCCGTCGCAGATCCGGCACAGGATGCCGAGACCGACGTTGATCGGCACGGGGCGCGGGCCGCTGCGCGCGCTCGCGAGCAGCTTCTCGAGGTCGACGCCCTCGACGTAGTCCATGACGATGACGTAGTCGTTGCCGATCTTGCCGAGGTCCTGGATGCCGACGACGTTCGGGTGGACGATCCGCGCGGCGAGGCGCGCCTCGTCGAGGAAGTGATCGACCGCGCGCTGGTTGCGCGCGAGGTGGCCGTGCATGATCTTGATCGCGACGAGCTTCTGGAAGCCGGCCTCGCCGCGCGCGTGCGCGAGGTAGACATCGGCCATGCCGCCGGAGCCGAGGCGCCGCACGATCTCCCACTTGCCGAGCACCGCGCCGGGACCGACCGGCCCCGGCGACACCGCCGGGCCGCTGCTCATGTCGACGGGCACCGGCGTCGCGGCCAGCGAGGCGCCGGCGACCATCGAGCCGCCGGGCGAGAGCTGCGTGCCCGCCAGCGCCGGCATCGCCGCCTGCGTCAGGCCCGTGCGGTCGCGGCCACCCATCGCGCCGATGATGAGGAGCACGAGGCCGAGGAACGCCGCGCCACCGCCCGCCGCCGCGATCGGCACGGGCATGCCGCCCTTCATCGGCGGAACCGCGACGATCAGCTGAGCACCCGCGAGTGACGGGATGGCGTTCGCCTGGAGCTCGGCACCCTCGGGTGGCGCGCCGATCGCGCGCTTCGCACCGCCGAGCTCGAAGCTGCCGGTGACGCCGGCCGCGGTGAGCCGCTCGAGCGCGGGCGTCAGGTCGAGCAGGTGCGTGATCGTGACGAAGCCGGTCAGCTGCTTCTGCGCCTCGGCATCCGCGGGCACGACCTCGACGGTCTTCGTGATGAGGAGCTTGTCGCCCTGCAGCTCGGCGGAGCTGCCGATGATCCCGCTCTTGCTCGAGCGCATCCCGCCCTGCGGGAGCACGAGCAGCGAGATCGGGGCACCTTGCGGCTTGGGCAGCTGACCGAGCTCGATCACCTCGCCGGTCTGCGGCTTGAACGTGATCTCCTTGCCGAGCATGTCCATCGCGGTCGCGGCATCGGCGCTGACCGCCGCGCGCAGCACCTGGACCTCGGCCATCGTCGCCGCGCGCGAGTCGACCGCCGCGCGCGCCGCCTTGATGTCGCCGTCGAGGCTCGAGACCGCGGAGCCCATCGCGGCGGTGCCCTCCGGCGTCATCCCGCCGATGGCCTTGCGGGTGAGCGCGTAGCCGAGCGCGCCGCCGCCGAGCACGATCAGGATCGCGCCGGCGACGACGGCGCCTCTAGCCACGCTTGCCTCCGAACTTGTCGGGCTGCGGGCCCTTGTCGGCATCGCCCGTGACGCCGACGTTCACCTCGTTCTTGCCGGCCTTGATCGTGATCTCCTGCGTGATCGGCGTCTTGCTCTTCTCGCTCCACGCGCGGAGCTTGTACTTGCCGGGCGCGAGGCGCTTGAACGTGAACTCGCCGACCGAGTCGGTCACGACGTAGCTGGGAGCGGACACCACCGCGATGTATGCGCTCATGTTGGCGTGAAGGTTACAGCCGAGGCGAATGATCCCCTCCTTCTGGAACGTGAACTCGCGCGCCTCGCCCGCCTTGTAGATGCCGAGGTCGAACGACCCGGTCGGCGACGTCGAGAACACGTTGTGGAACACGGTGTCGAAGTTCGGGAACGCGATCGTCGAGCCGACCGAGACCGCCGTCACACGCGGGAGGAACTCGCGGCCGCGCTGCTCGATCACCGCCTTCTTCGGCGTCCGCGGCTTCCACTTGCCGCCGATCGGCTCGAGCGTCACGAGCCCGAACGTCGCGGACGCGGCCTTGCCGTCGATCTGCATCTTGCCGGTGAGCGAGCCGACCGCGGGCGGCGGCGGAACCTTCGCCGCCTCGTCCTCCTCCTCGGAGCTCCCCGCGGCGTACGGCTGCCGCGGCGCCGTGGTGTCGACCTTGATCGTGGGCGTGGTCACGCGCGGCGGAGCGCCCTCGCGGAACACCGGCGCCAGCGAGGCGACCGCTTCGGGCCCGACGAGCAGCTCCACCGTCGAGAACAGGCTCTCCGCGAGGTTCTTGTTGCCGCGCGCCAGCGCCTCGGCCGCCTTGTCGAGCTGGTCGGCCGCCTCGCGGAGGAGTGCCGCCTTCTCACCCGCCGGGCCCGACGGAGCCCTCGGGGGCGGCGCGGTCACGGTACCGCTCCCGCCGGCCGGAGGTGTCACCGCGGCCGAGCCGCCGCCGCCGCCGGGCGGCGACTTCTGGACCGAGGCAGAGCATGCGACAGCCACCGAGAGCGCGGCGAGCGCCATGGGGGTCCGGACCTTCATCACCGGGAATTGTACGCCCCGAGGCGGAGCCCGTCCGCTCTTGGCCTCGCAAGCTCGGCCAACTCCCCACCAGTTTTCGGGGGTTGCTGGATCCCCGGCGACGACCTACCGATGTGGTAGCGTCCACCCCGCTCTCGGAGCTTCGTTCATGGTGTTTGGCCTGTTCTCTTCCAAAGAAAAGTCGCTCGAGAAGACCATCTCGAAGGCGACCAACAAGCTCGCGCAGCAAGCGGATCGCTGGGCGGCGCTCGAGAAGCTGAAGGACGACGGCAGCGAGGACGCGCTGGTCGGCCTCTGCAAGCGGTGGAACATCACCTCGAACAAGGCGATCGAGGACGAGCAGGAGAAGGAGTGGGTGGTGCAGACGCTCGTCGCGCACGGTGCGGCCGCGGTCCCCGCGGTGCGCCGGCACCTGAAGTCGGCCGA
>JAEUJX010000071.1 GCA_016794545.1 Myxococcales bacterium | reverse complement strand
GGTGCAGCTTGCCGCGCGCGCGGACGATCGCCGGACCGCCGCTCGTGCCGTCGTCGAGCACGGAGACGCTCTCGGTGACGATCGTCGAGCGGCCGGTGAGGAGGAAGAGCTCGCCGAAGTTCGTCGGGTCCACCATCCTGTGGTTGTCGACGCGCGCGATCCCGACGGGGCGGCCGCCCCACGGGTCGTAGAGGTCGCTGTCGCCCGCATCCTCGATCACGATCGCGATGTGATCGTTCGCGAGGATGAAGTCGCCCTCCTTCCACGTGACGAGCCCCGACGGCACCGCCGGCAGATCACCGGCCTTCGCGCGGCCAGCGCGCGCTTCCGTCGAGGTCGCGCCGAGGGGCTCGGCGTGGCCGTCGGGATCGCCGACCTCGAATGGCTTCAAGTTGCACGCGCGATCGTCACCACATCCCGAGAGACATGACGCGATCGCGCCGAGCGCGACGATGCTCTTCACGCGCGCAGCGTACTACTTCGTGACGACGATCGACCACATCACATCGCGGCCCGGTAGCGGACCCGTGCCGCCCTTGTCTCCGCGCTCGAGCCGGATGAACTCGCCCTTCACGAGCTCGACGGTCGCGGCGCCGGGCGTGCGCGCCTTGCCGTCAGCGATCCGCCACTGCAGCGGCAGGCCGTCGGCGCGCACGACGACCGAGTAGCTGCCGGTCTCTCCCGTCCACCGCAGCAGGTCGACATCTCCGCGCGTGTCGAGAAACCCGCGCAACTCCTCGGTGAGCACGACGTTGTTCGCGTCGGCCTCGATGCCGTTCGGTTCGACCTCGCCGTGCGAAGGCTCCTCGGTAACGGTGACCGAGTACGTGTCGCTGACGTTCTCGACCGGGAGCTTCTGATCCTTCGCCATCGTCTGAGTGACGGTCACTAGTACCGCCCCCTCGACGGTGCGCCGGTGCAGCACCTCGGTCTCTCCCACGCCGCCCTCGTCCGTCGTGATCTGGTGCGCGCCCGCGGCATCGGAGAGCCCGACGGCGATGTCGATGTTCGGCGGCGCCGTGACCGCGACCGAGATCACGCGTCGGCTCCCGGCCGGCCACTTCACGAGGAAGTTGTCGCGATCGCCTTCCTTCGGCGACGCGCGCTTGCCGAGCAGCGCGGTCACCGGCTTGCCGGCCGCGATCACGGTCGCTTTCGCCGGATCGTCGTTCGGCTCCCTCTCCTGGGTCGCCGGCGGCGCGGTCCGCGTCACGAACCACACCGCCGCCGCACCGGCCGCGCCGAGCACGAGCGTCGTGGCGAGGAACACCATCACGCGCCGCCGCTTGAGCCCGCGCTCGAACGCATCGATGTCCGAGCGCCGGAGCCGCAGGTCGCTCTCCTCGCTGTCGTCGCCGTGCGACACGCCCGAGCGCAGCGAGCGCGACAGGCTCCCTCGGGGCCCCGTCGACTCCGTGACGGTCTCCGCGTACGCTTCTTCGAGCGCGGCGGCGAGCTCGCCCGCGGACTGCCAGCGCTGGGTGGGGTCGCGCGCGAGCGCCTTCTTGACGATGTGATCGACGAGCGGTGGGATGCCCATCCTTTGGTTGCGCATCGACGGTGCGTCGGGCTCGCCGGTGAGGTGCTTGGTCAGCGCGCCGACCGCGGTGGTGCTCGGATACAAGTGCTGGCCCGTGAGCACCTCGAACATCAGCGCGCCGAACGAGTAGATGTCGGTGCGCGCGTCCACGTCCTCGCCGCGGATCTGCTCGGGCGCCATGAAGTACGGCGTGCCGACGATCGAGTGCCGATCGGTCTCGTTCGGGTTGCGGCCGTCGAGCTTTGCGAGGCCGAAGTCCAGCACCTTCGCGAAGTCGCGCCCGCCGGTCGTGCGCGTGATCAGCACGTTCTCCGGCTTGAGATCGCGGTGCACGATGCCGAGCTCGTGCGCCTCCTGCAGCGCGCCGCAGATCTGCACGAACAGCGGCGCGGCGCGGGCCCACGGGATCGGACCGTCGCGCGAGATCACGCGGCCGAGATCGAGGCCGCGCACCAGCTCCATGATCAGATACGCGTTGCCGCTGAAGTTGCCGAAGTCGAACACCTGCACGGT
>JAEUJX010000037.1 GCA_016794545.1 Myxococcales bacterium | reverse complement strand
AGGGGCTGCACCTCACGTGCCACGTGGTGCGCGCGCCGTCGCACACCCGCACATTCAGGATCGCTCTCCGCCCGGCGCGTGCTCGTCGAGAGCTGTGGTGGCGGGGAGCGGTCGAGGGAGTCCGGGGCCGTGCGCCGTGGCGGAGACGCACGAAACGGGTCCGACGCCGGTGGAATGGAACGTGCTCCTCGTTCGGCTCATGCCGGTACCATTTCCCCACCACTACAGCGCGAAGGTCAGCCGCACCTTTGCCTCGCGCGCGCGGGTGATGGCGCCGCCGCGGCCCACCTTGATGGGGGGACCCTCCTCGGAATTCGACGGAGACGCGGCGTCGTGGTCCCCCGAGCACCTGCTCCTGTCGGCGCTCGGGCTCTGCATGCTGACGACGTTCGAGGCGTTCGCCGCGCGCGATGGCATCGAGGTCCAGGACTGGAACGCGTCGATCGAGGGCGATGTCGAGCGCTCGCCCGAGGGCCTCATCTTCACGTCGATCATCATGACCCTCGACATGGAGATCACGGGCAACGTGGACCAGGTCGAGCAGACCATCGAGGACGCGAAGCAGTACTGCCTGGTCCTGAACTCGCTCCGGGTGCCGGTTGTCGTGGAAACGAACATCCGCACGCCCGACTCGCAGCCCGAGCGCAAGGCCAGCTGACCACGGTTTCGGGCCGGCAATCCGGCCGCGGTGTTCGCGGCCGCCGGCCTCGTTTTCGGAAGCTGCGCGCGCGCTCGCGATCCCGTAGAATTTCGGGGCTTGGGGGGTGAGAAGCAGAAGGCGCTCGTGGTCGCCACGAAGTGCACGTCCGTCGAGCAGTTCGTCTCGACGTTCCACCGGTTTTGCGACCAGTGGAGCTTCTTCGTCGCGACGATGGCGAGCCGCCCCGTCGGGCTCGAGACCGCGTTCTCGATCCAGCTCGAGAACAAGACGCCCGTCCTGCGGGGCCTGTGTACGGTGGTGGAGGCCTGGGCCACGCCCGCGAACCGGTTCGGCCGGCCGGGCGTGCGCCTCGAGGTGAAGCGGCTCACCAAGGAGAGCGTGCCGGTCTTCGAGGCGCTCCAGAACGCGCGCAAGGCGGCCGAGGCGGCGGCGGTCCCCGCACCTCCCACGCGGCCGTCGCAGATGCCGGCGGAGCCCCCTGCCGCAGAACGCGACACCTCCGCCGCGCCGGAGCCGGTGCCCACCGATGTCGATCTGACCAACCCGATCGCGACCGAGACGCGTACCCCGGGCTCGAGCTTCGTGCTCCCCGCGAATCCGCTCATGAACCTGACCGACGCGTCGCTCGAAGGCTTCGTCGACTGCGCGCTCTACGAGGAGACCGCGAACTTCTTCCGCGCGCCGGAGGACGACGGCTCGCTCGTTGAGCTCGGCGACACGATCGACCCGCCGGCGCCCGAGCGCCGCTCGCAGCGCACGCTCGCCCCGGCCAACGTCCTCAAGCCCACCGCGTTCCTGCGCCCCGACGACGACTTCGTCCCCGAGCACACGCCGTTGCCGGAGCTCGCCGGCTTCGTCCCGGCGCGCGCGGTGACGCCGCCCCCGGTCCCGGCGACGCCGCCGGCGGGCCCCGCACCGGCGCCGCCGCCGGTCGGCACGGGCGCGCCGATGTTCGGGCCGCCCGGCGCGTACGTGCCGGCGGCGACCGCGACGTCTCCGATGCGCTCGCCCGTTGACAGCACCGAGAACCTGCTCGCGATCGCGCAGCGCCGCGACCGCAAGCGGTGGCTCGTGATCGGCGGCGCGGCGGCGGGTGGCAGCCTGCTGCTCCTGATCGTCGTGCTCGCGATCAAGGGCAGCGGCGACGACAAGACCGCCGCTGCCGCGACGTCTTCTCCGCCGAGCGCGACGGCGGCGAGGGCGGAGCCCGACCCGGGCGAGCCCGACCGCGTCGAGCCCGACCAGATCGCGCCGCCGAAGGGCGAGCCCGACCGCGGCGAGCCCGACACCGTGGCGCCGCCGAGGACCGAGCCGACCAGGGTCGCGAAGGTGGTGCCGCCGAAGGCCGAGACGCCCGCGCTCACCGAGGCGATCGACGACACCACGTCGGGCGATCCGAACGCGCCACCGGTGGTCGGCTCCGGGCCGTGCTCGCTCACCGTGACGAGCTCGCCGGCGGGCTCGATCGTCTCCGTCGATCAGCAGCCGATCGGCCCGTCGCCGATCACGGTCGCGGGGCCGTGCACGAAGCGGCGCGTCGATGTGAAGCACCCGCGCTACGCGCTCGGCACCCGGTGGGTCACGCTGTCCGAAGGCACGCCGGGCTCCGTCGATCTGACGCTCGCGCGCCCGACGCACAGCGTGACGGTCACCTCGATGCCATCGGGCGCGACGGTCTCGATCGCCGGCCGGCGCGCCGGGACGACGCCGACGCAGGTCAAGGTGATGGGCTTCACCGGCGTGACGATCACCGTCGAGAAGAAGGGCTACAAGACCGTGTCGCAGAAGCTGTACAGCAAGGTCGAGAACGACAGCGTCAAGGTCATCCTCGTCCGCGGCCGCTGATCACGGGATCGTCGCGGATGCGGTCGCCATCACGACCGGCGTGACCGGGCGCGCCCTTGCGAGGTCGACGAAGCGGGTCCCCGCGGGCGTGTTGCCGCGATCGATCGCGTCGATCGTCGAGGGGCGGATCGCCTGGTACAGCAGCTCGACCGCGATCGTCGCGCCGGCGGGCACGCCGATCAGGCGATACGTGACGGTGTCGCTGCCCGCGACGAACGTCGCATCGCCGTCGACGCCGACCGGCGCGGTGCGCGTGCGATCGGACGGGCTCGCCGGCGCGAAGCCGGCCGGCAGGATCCGGTTGTCCTTGCCGTAGCGACGGGCATCGAGCGCCCGGTGCGTCGGCTGGCCGCGGTCGTCGACGAGCTCGGACTCCCACGCCTGCACCTCGTCGGCGGCGGACACCTCGTCGCGATGCGGCTGGGTCGCGAACCGGTCGTCGCCGCCGGACTCGAACACGATGCTGCCGCCCGCGCTCGCCGTCACGTGCAGCCACATGCGGCGCGACGGATACCCGGTCGGGAGCTTGTGGCCGGTCAGGTTCGTCACCTTGATCGTGATCACGGCGACCGAGCCCTCGCGGCGCGTGTCGACGACCGCGAGCTCGGCGGCCTCGCGCAGGTGGGCCTCGTCGCGCGCGGCGCTCGCGAGCACCTCGTCGCGCGAGACCCCGGCGCCCGACCACTCGATCGCGTCGGCGATCAGCGAGAGCACGTACGAGTTGCCCCCGACGAACGTGTGCCGGCCCACCGGCGTGCGCACGCGGGACGACGAGGACGAGAACGTGGTGATCGGGGCCGCGATCGCCACGCCGGCCTCGTCGACCACCGGCACGTGGCACGCCTGGCACGCCTTGCCCTGCGCGACGAAGCTCGACGATCGCCACTCGAGGAACGTCGCCTGCTCCACGACGGGCCCGCCCGCGGTGCGCACGACCACCGTGTGACAGCTCCCGCACAGCTCGGACTGCGCGATGTGGGAGCCGCCCTCCGGCGTGTAGTTGACGATCAGCTGCATCGGATTGATGTTCGGATCCGGATAGCGACCGAAGATCCTCCGCTGGTAGCCGACGTCGAAGCCGCCGGTGAACGAGGTCTCGTCGCCGAGGCCCTGGGCCGCGATCTGGTGGCACAGGGTGCAGGTCACGCCGCCGCGGCCGAGGACCGCCGCCGGCGAGGTGCCGGACACCAGGTCGTCGAAGGTCAGCGCGCCGCCCGCCTCCTCGTGCCCGGCCGGGGCGTGGCAGCGCGTGCACACGCCCGCGATCGCGTCCGCATTGTCCGGATCGGCCGCGATCTCCTCGGAGAACACCGCCAGGTAGTACGGGTCGCGCGCGGCGAGCCCCATCAGAGAGGAGCGCCAGAGCAGGCTCGGCGAGATGTTGCGCCCGGCGGCGTCGTGGAGCACCGGCGTGCCCTCGCCCGCGAGGTGGCACTGCGCGCAGGTCTCCGCGTCCCGGAACCGGTCCGTCGCGACCGGTGCGGGTGCGGGGAGAGGTGCGAGCGGCTCGGCTCGCTCCACGGTGTCTTCGGTCGTGCAGGACGCAAGGAACAGCAGGCCGAGCGCAGCTCGCACCGGTTCAGCCTACGCGTGCAGCGCACTCCGAACGCGTGACACGTTGCCACATGCAGCGTTTGCGCGAATTCGGCGTGCGAACGCAGCCGCACTTCTTGCACGCACCCAGCGCGACATGAAGCACCGCACGATCATCGAGCCATTCAAGATCAAGGTCGTCGAGCCGCTCCCCATGCGGACGGTCGAGGAGCGCGAGCGCATCCTCGCGGAGGTCGGCTACAACCTGTTCGGACTCCACGCCGCCGACGTCACGTTCGATTTCCTCACCGACTCGGGCACGTCCGCGATGAGCGCCGAGCAGTGGGGCGCGATGATGGTGGCCGACGAGAGCTATGCCGGCTCGCGCAGCTTCTATCGCTTCGAGCAGGTCGTGCAGCGCGTCACCGGCTACCGCCACGTGATCCCGACGCACCAGGGTCGCGCGGCGGAGCACCTCCTGTTCTCGCTCCGCTGCAAGCCGGGTCAGCTCGTGCCGTCGAACAACCACTTCGACACCACGCGCGCGAACCTCGAGCAGCTCGGGGTCGAGGCCGTCGACCTGGTGTGCGCCGAAGGCCGCGATCCCACGCTCGATCATCCGTTCAAGGGGAACATGGACGTGGGCCGGCTCGAGGCGTTCTTGCTCGAGCACCGCGGCCGCGTCCCGTTCGTGATGATGACGATCACCAACAACACCGGCGGTGGTCAGCCGGTGTCGCTCGAGAACCTGCGCGCGGTGTCGAGCACCTGCAAGGCGCACGGGATCCCGCTGCTGCTCGACGCGTGCCGGTTCGCCGAGAACGCGTGGTTCATCAAGGTCCGCGAGCCGGGGCAGGGCGAGCGCAGCGCGCGCGACATCGCCCGCGACGTGTTCGCGACCGCCGACGGCTGCCTCGTGAGCGCGAAGAAGGACGGCCTCGTCAACATCGGCGGGTTCATCGCGCTCCGCGAGGACTCCTGGCTCGGGGACCTGCGGAACAAGCTGATCCTGACGGAGGGCTTCCCGACCTATGGGGGGCTCGCGGCGCGCGATCTCGAGGCGCTGGCGGTGGGGCTCGACGAGGTGCTCGACGAGCGGTACCTCGCCTATCGCGAGGGCGTGACTCGCTACGTCGCCGACGGTCTGTCGCGCTGCGGCGTGCCCACGATGCGCCCGCCCGGGGGTCACGCAGTCTACATCGATGCCCGCGCGCTCCTGCCGCACATCCCGGCGCACGAGTTCCCGGCGCAGGCGCTCGCGATCGAGCTGTTCCGCGCGGAGGGTATCCGCAGCTGCGAGATCGGATCGGTGATGTTCGGCCGCACGCCGGATGGCGGCTTTCGCCCGGCGGCGCTCGAGCTCGTCCGCCTCGCGCTGCCACGCCGCGTCTACACGCAGGCGCACTTCGACTACGTGCTCGAGGGCATCGCCGACATCGCGGCGCGCCGCGAGCAGCTCCGCGGGGTGCGGATCACGTACGAGCCGCCGTTCCTGCGGCACTTCACCGCGCGCTTCGCGCCGGTGTGAGCCTCACGCGTCGAGGACGTCGCGGAAGTCACGGCGCGGCGACACGCGGTGGATCGGCTCGGCGGGGACCCCGATGCGCAGGATCATCTGCGGGTACCCGACCTCGGGGACGAGCTTCGCCACGCGCGTACGGAGATCCGCGAGCTCGAGCACCTGGTTGAGGAAGGACGCGGCGAGGCCCTGCGCGGTCGCGTGCAGCAGGACGACCTCGAGCGCCTGTCCGCACGCGAGCCAGGCCGCGGGATCGTCGCGCTCGGTGCCGAGCACGACGACGGCCGGCGAGCCGCGAACGAGCGACTCCTCGAGCGTGCCGAACAGCTCGCCGAGCATCGGCGATCGCATGATCTTGGCGAGCGCGAAGGCGCGGGGAGACCCGTACTCCTTCTCCTCGAACGGGATGCCGTCGCGGCGACGGCTGCCCGGCGGAGACAGCCAGCTCATCAGCTCCTCGCGGAACATCCCGCTCGAGAACTGGCGCGTATCCGCCTCCTCGACGAGGGTCGCGAGGGCAGCCTTCTGACCCGGATCGAGGCGCGCGAGCTCCGCACCCTCCCGCGTCGTCAGCGCCCGCAGCTCGTCGATCACCGGCTCCGGAACGGGCCGCGCGAGGAAGCTGCGACGATTTGTCCCCCGGCGTGGAATGGCGTGCATGAGCTCGCGATCCAGCGCGGTCGGCTCGCGCGCGGCACCGAGGCGGACCGTCGCGAGGTGGACGGGGAGGTCGGGACCCGGCGGAATCACCGTGAGGTGCTCCTCGTGGCCCATCGCCCGGATCGCCACGCGCGCGTTCATCAGCGCGCAACCACAGCTCTCGACGAGCTGGCGGCAGTCGCGATCGATGACGAGGAGCTGGCGCTTCGGATCGGCGTGCAGCTCCAGCGCATCTCCCGCGATCCGGAACCGCCACGGCTGCGTGTTGTGCGAGCTCGGCGCCATCACGGCCGCAGCGACTGCATTTCGAAGCACCAGATCCGTCGTCATCGGCTCTCCTTAAGCAACGGTCGTGCCCAGGAGCGCGCGCCGCTTTCGCGCATTACGTGCAGCGAGAATCCGCGCATGCGCGTGTGGTGCGCGCAATACGCGCGCGTGCAGCTCGTGCGCAGGCATCACACTTGCTGCGCTGGGCGCTGACCCAAGGAGGCCGTTCGATGCGCGTATCTCAGTGCTTGGTCCTGTGTCTGTTCGTCACTGCAACTGCGTGTTCGAAGTCGAAGCCGGCGCCGGAGGCGGACGAGCCTCCTGCTGCGGCTGCGCCTGCACCGGCGGCCTCCTCGGGTCCCAACGTCGCCAAGGCGAAAGAGATCTTCGTGCAGCGCTGCGTCGCGTGTCACGGCTCGACGGGACACGGCGATGGACCGGCGTCGGCGACGCTGGACCCGAAGCCGCGCAAGTTCGCTGACCCCGCGTGGCAGAAGGAGGTCTCCGACGAGTACCTCGAGAAGATCGTGAAGTTCGGCGGCGCCGGCGTCGGCAAGAGTGCCGCGATGCCGAGCAACCCGGACCTGACCGATCCGCAGGTGATCGCGGGCCTGCGCGTCGTGATCCGGAACTTCAACACCACCAACTAGGAGAGCGTCATGAAGAACTTCATCCTGTTGTTCGCGGCGCTCGCCGCCTGCTCGAACACCAAGTCGGACGGGGCCGGAACCTCCACCGGCAACAAGAGCTCGGGCCTGAGCGCCATGATGGCGGCCCGCGGGCTCACCGATGCGGACGTGAAGGCCGCGCTCGCGACGTACACGCCGACGGGCAAGCACGACGAGTACCTGACGTTCGCGTCGGGTGGCCACTCGGGCCAGATCGTCGTGATCGGCGTGCCGAGCATGCGCATCCTCAAGTACATCGGCGTGTTCACGCCCGAGCCGTGGCAGGGCTGGGGCTTCGACGATGCGTCGAAGGCCGTGCTCGCCGAGGGCCGGCGCGGCGGCAAGGACCTGACGTGGGCCGACACGCACCACCCGGCGCTCAGCGAGACCAACGGCGAGTACGACGGCAAGTGGCTGTTCATCGCCGACAAGGCGAACGCGCGCGTCGCGGTGATCGACCTCGCGGACTTCACCACGAAGCAGATCGTGACCACCGAGCTCCTGGGCTCCGATCACGGCGGGACGTTCGTCACGCCGAACAGCGACTACGTGATCGAGTCGTCGCAGTACCCGACGCCGCTCGGCAACACGTATGCGGATCCGAAGGAGCTGAAGGAGAAGTACCGCGGTGCGGCGATCTTCTGGAAGTTCGACAAGACGAAGGGCCGGATCGACAAGGCCGCGTCGTGGGCCATCGAGCTGCCGCCGTACACGCAGGATCTGTCCGACGCCGGAAAGCTGAGCTCCGACGGCTATGCGTTCATCAACTCGATCAACACCGAGCTGTCGTACGGCGGCAACGCCGAGGGCAACCCGCCGATGGAGTCGGGGTACTCGCAGAACGACATGGATTACCTGCACATCATCAACTGGAAGAAGGCCGAGCAGCTGGTCGCGGCGGGCAAGTTCACGACGATCGCCGGGATGCGCGTGATCCCGCTCGCGACGGCGGCCGCCGAGAACGTGCTGGTGTTCGCGCCCGAGCCGAAGAGCCCGCACGGCGTCGACGTGACGCCCGATGGCAAGGACATCGTCATCGGCGGCAAGCTCGACACGCACGCGACCGTGTACAGCTTCGAGAAGATCAAGGCGATGATCGACAAGGGCCAGTTCGCCTCGAAGGACGTCTATGGCGTCAACGTCCTCGACTTCAAGAGCGTCATCCGCGGTCAGGTCGAGGTCGGTCTCGGCCCGCTGCACACGCAGTACGACGCGGAGGGCAACGCCTACACCTCGCTGTTCCTCGAGACCGCGGTCGCGAAGTGGTCGCTGAAGGACCTGAAGCTCCTCGAGAAGCTGCCGACGCACTACAACATCGGCCACCTGGTGACGGCGGAGGGCGACACCGTGAAGCCCGACGGCAAGTACCTCATCGCGATGAACAAGTGGGCGCTCGACCGCTTCACCAAGGTCGGGCCGCTGCTGCCGCAGAACTTCCAGCTCGTCGATCTCGCCGGCGAGAAGATGCAGCTGCTGTACGACCTGCCGATCCCACTCGGCGAGCCGCACTACGCGCAGATGATCAAGGCGGACAAGCTGAAGCCGCTCGACGTCTATCCGCCCGGTACGGAGCCGATCGCGAACACGAAGTCGGCCCACGCGGTCGAGGGCGGCAAGGAGCGCGTCGAGCGGAAGCCGGACGGCGTGCACGTGTACATGACCGCCATCCGCAGCCACTTCACGCCGGACATCATCCGCGTGAAGGAGGGTGACAAGGTGTTCATCCACATCACGAACCTCGAGCAGGCGTACGACGCCACGCACGGGTTCGCGATCGAGGCCTACAACATCAACCTCAGCATCGAACCAGGCGAGGCGCAGGACGTCACGTTCGTGGCGGACCGAGCGGGCACGTTCCCGCTGTACTGCACCGAGTTCTGCTCCGCCCTGCACCTGGAGATGGCGGGGTATCTGGTCGTCGAGCCGAAGTGATGCGCTCGGTGGTCCTCATCGCTCTCGTGGGCTGTCACGCCGCAGAAGGCGGCGCGCGCGGCACCGAGGGCGAGCGGGTTCCACCGCCTCGCCCGGAAGCGTGCCAGGTGGTGCGCCCGGGCGATTCGCTTCAGGCGGCCGTCGACTCCGGGGCGCCGGTCCTGTGTCTCGAACCCGGTCGACACGCGGGGCCGGTGAAGATCGATCGCACCGTGGAGGTGTGGGGCCCGCGCGACGCGGTGATCGCGTCGGCGAAGGGCACCACGGTCCTCATCACCGGCGGCGGTGCGAAGCTCGTGGGGGTCACGGTCGACGGGACCGGTGGGTCGTTCGACCTCCTCGATGCCGCGGTGAAGGTCACCGGCAAGGACATCACGGTCGAGGGCGTGACGGTCATCAACGCGGTGTACGGCGTGCTCGCCGAGAAGAGCGCGCGCGTGCGGATCGCCGGCAACCACGTACACGGCGACGCCGAGACCGCCATGGGGCTGCGCGGCGACACGATCCGGCTGTGGGAGACCCACGACTCGGTCGTCGAGGACAACGACGTCGAGGACGGGCGGGACGTGGTGGTCTGGTACTCGAGCCGCAATCGCATCACCGGCAATCGCATCGTGCGCGGCCGCTACGGCGCGCACTTCATGTACAGCCACGACAACATCGTGCAGCGCAACGAGCTGCGCGGCGGTGTCGTCGGCATCTTCTCGATGTACAGCCGAGGGCTGCAGATCGACCACAACGTGATCGTCGACGCGGGCGGTCCCGCCGGCATGGGCATCGGGCTCAAGGAGTCGGGGAACATCGTCGTCGAGCACAACGCGCTCGTCCACGACGCGGTCGGCATCTACATCGACACGAGCCCGCTCCAGCTCGGCGACACCCTCGTCATCCGCGACAACGTGCTCCGGCTCGACCAGGCCGCCTTCGTGTTCCACTCGAGCGCGCACCGCATCACGATCGCCGACAACGACCTCGCGGACAACGTGATGCAGGTCCGCGTCGACGGGGGCGGCACGGCGGTCGACGTCGACTGGACCGGCAACTACTTCGACGACTACACCGGCTACGATCTCGATGGCGACGGGCGCGGCGACGTGCCGTACGAGCTGCGCTCGGCGAGCGCCGATCTGGTCAGCAACCACGCGCAGCTCGCGCTGTTCCGCGGGACGCCCGCGCTCCAGCTCGTCGATGCCGCGGCGCACCTCGACCCGCTGTTCCAGCCGCCGCTCGTGCTGCGCGACTCGCAGCCGCGGATGACTCCGCGCCAGGAGGTTCGGTGATGAGGATCGGGCTGACGCACATCGGCAAGCGGTTCGGAAAGGTCGACGCGCTGCGCGACATCACGCTCGAGATCCCGAGCGGAGCGAAGGTCGCGCTGATCGGGCCCAACGGCTCGGGTAAGACCACGCTCATCCGCGTGCTGATGGGGCTCGTCGACCACCGCGGCCAGGCGGTGCTCGGCGGCGAGCGGCGCGACGTGGCCTACGTCCCGCAGGTCGCGCCGCACATGACCGCGAGCGTGGGCGAGCTCGTCCGCGCGATCTGCGACCTCCGCGGTCTGCCGCGGAAGCGCGTCGAGGACGTGGCGCGGCGCCTCGACCTGCCGCTCGACGAGCTCGCGCGCCGCGAGTTCCGCGCGCTGTCGGGCGGCTCGAAGCAGAAGCTCCTGATCGCCCTGGCGCTCGCGACGCGACCCGGCCTGCTCATCCTCGACGAGCCGACGGCGAGCCTCGACGCGGACGCGCGCGGCCGGTTCCTGCTGCTCCAGCGCGAGCTCGCGGCGGACGCCACCCTGATCCTGTGCTCGCACCGCCTCGAGGAGATCCGGTCGCTCGTCGATCACGTGATCGCGCTCGAGGACGGCGCCGTCGTCTACGACGGTCCGGCCTCCGAGTATCTGGCGCGCCGGGTCGGGACGCTCGTCGAGGTTCGCTTCCGCGGCGAGGATCCGAGCTGGCTCCGCGATCGGGGCTTCGCCGCCGGCGTCGACGGCTGGTGGAGCAAGGCCGTCGACCGGGCGGGCAAGCTCGAGCTGGTGCCCGCGGCGATCCGCGCGCGCGGCGCCGAGCTCGCGGACCTCAGCGTCCGCGACGTCGACCTCGTCGAGCTCGGAGGTGTGTCGTGAAGAAGCTCGTGCTCGCCATCGTGGTCCTCGCCGCCGCCGGCGTGCTGATCGTGCGCTGCGGCACGCGGCTCCCGGACGAGGTGCAGCCCATCGCGTGGAACGAGGCCGCGTGCGGGCACTGTCACATGCTGATCGGCGATCCCGCGTTCGCCGCCCAGGTCATCACCGACGAGGGTGAGGTCGTCTCGTTCGACGATCCGGGCTGCGCCGCCCGCTACCTGCGCGCCCACGAGGGCCACGTGCACCGCGCCTGGTTCCACGAGGGCCGCGGGGACCGCTGGCTGCCGATCGACGACGTCGGGTTCGTGCGCGTGCCGGCGAGCCCGATGGGCTCCGGCATGATGGCCGTCCCGAAGTCGACGCCCGGCGCGCTGACGCTGGAGGATGTCCGATGAGCGCGCTCGCGATCGCGCGCCTCGACCTGGCCGCGATCCGGCGGTCGCGGTGGCTGTGGTTCTGCCTGATCGCGTACGCGCTGCTCGCGGTCGTGCTCGTCACGGCCTCGAGCCGCGAGTCGATCGTGCTCGGGTTCACCGGCTCGGGCCGCGTGCTGCTGTCGTTCAGCCACGCGCTCGTGCTGATCCTGCCGCTGATCGCGCTCACCGCGACGGCGCCGGTGATCCAGCGCGCGCGGGAGGACGGCTCGCTCGAGCTGCTGCTCTCGCAACCGCTCGCACCCTCGTCGTGGTTCGTCGCCACGTTCGCCGTGCGCTACCTCGCGCTCGTCGTGCCGCTCGCGCTCGCGCTGGTCGGGATCGGCCTGTGGGGACAGCTCGCGTACGGCGACCCGATCCCGTGGACGTTCCTCGTCCGCGCGCTCGCGATCAGCGCGGCCCTCCTGTTCGCGTTCTGCGGCATCGGCGCGTGCATCTCCGCGTACGTCCGCGATCCGGCGCGCGTGATCACGTACCTCGTGATCGCGTGGGCGCTCGGTGTCGCACTGCTCGACTTCGGCGTGATCGGCATGCTCCTGCGCTGGCGCGTCAACGCCCAGGTCGTGTTCGGCGTCGCGATCGCGAACCCGGTCGAGGCGGCGCGCCTCGCGCTGCTGTCCCACCTCCAGCCCGACCTCGCGACGTACGGGCCGGTCGGGCTCTACCTGGCCCAGCGGGTCGGCACGGCGTCGCTGTTCCTGATCGGAGTCGCCTGGCCGGTGTGCGTCGGGTTGGTGACCGGTCTCGTCGCGTTCCGCAAGTTCCGACGGAGTGATCGCGTATGAGCATCCAGAAGCACCTGTCGAAGTTCTACGAGTTCCTCGATCGACCTCTGTTCTGGTGGTCGCGGATCGTCCTCGCGCTCCTCGCCATCCCGCTCGTGCTCGCGTTCCGCGAGCCGCTCTGGAGGATCTCGCTCCACGCGCCCCAGTACCCCGACGGGCTGTGGATGGAGATCTACATGCACAAGATCGACGGCGGGAACAACGGGCAGCACATCACCGAGATCAACACGCTCAACCACTACATCGGGATGCACAAGATCGACCGCGCGGAGCTCTCGGATCTCGACTGGATCCCGTTCGCGGTCGGCCTGCTGGTCGTGCTCGTGCTGCGCTGCGCGGCGATCGGTAACGTGCGATCGCTCGTCGATCTCGTCGTGCTCACCGGCTACATCACGGTGTTCGCGTTCGGGCGCTTCATCTACAAGATGTACGTGTTCGGGCACAACCTCGACCCGACCGCGCCGCTCAAGGTCGAGCCGTTCACGCCGGCGATCTTCGGCACGAAGCAGATCGCGAACTTCTCGACGACGAGCATGCCGCAGCTCGGATCGATCCTGATCGGCGTCTACGCGACCGGCATCGCCGTCGTTCTCGTCTGGCACCTGATCGCGGGCCGCGCCGCGGCGATGCGCGACGAGGCCCTCGGACCCTGAACCACCCCGCAAGGAAGAGTACTCATGCACCTGATCGACAGTCCCATCGGAGACATCGCGCGCGACCAGCCGAGCTCGACCCGCGTGTTCCTGCGCCACAAGCTCGACTTCTGCTGCGGCGGCCGCCGCTCGCTGCGCGAGGCGTGCACGCGCGCCGGACTCGACCCGGCGGAGGTGGCTCACGAGATCGAGCAGGCCACGGGGCACGAGGCGAGCCGCAGCTGGGACAGCTGCTCGCAGACGGACCTGGTCCAGCACATCGTCGACCGCTATCACGAGACGCTGCGGCGCGACGTGCCGGCCCTCCTCGAGGCGGCGCGCAAGGTCGAGCGCGTTCACGCGGACAAGCCGGCGGTGCCGCGCGGGCTCGCGGACGTCCTCGACCAGTTCTGGGCCGAGATGCAGCAGCACATGATGAAGGAGGAGCGGGTGCTGTTCCCGATGATCTCCCGGGGTGGCGGCGCGCAGGTCGCGATGCCGGTGCGGGT
>JAEUJX010000019.1 GCA_016794545.1 Myxococcales bacterium | reverse complement strand
TGACCGCGACGATCTCGCGCCACGTGCGCGGCTGTTGCTTCCACCACTCGCGCAGCGACGTGCCCTCGACGAGCTCCATCGCGACGAACGTGTCGTCCTCGAGATCGCCGACGTCGAACACGGTCACCACGTTCGGGTGTGACAGCCGCGCGAGCGCCTGCGCCTCGCGGTGCAGCCGCGCGCGGTGGACCTCGGTCAGCTTGTCGCCGCGCACGACCTTGAGCGCGACGCGCCGGTCGAGCTTCGGATCGTAGGCGACGTACACGACGCTCATCCCGCCGCGGCCGAGCTCCGAGAGCACGACGTAGCGGCCGAGCAGCGAGCCGATGCTGCGCCGCGGCCCGGTCGTGCGGGACTCCTCGCGATCGCGTTCGCGCCGGGCGCGCGCGCTCGCCAGAGTCTGGGTCTCCTCGTCGTGTACGTCTCCCATGACGAAGGCGCCCCGGCTTTGCGCCACTTCCAGGCTACTCGCTTCGCGCACCGCGCGATCCTGAAAGCTTCGTCGCGCAGCCTACGCTTTTTCGGCGCAGTTCTCGCTCGCACGTCACGCAAGCGCGGGAGATCGCGCGATACGCTGCCGCCATGTCCGAGGACGTCGCGAATGCGCTCGTGCTGTACCAGGAGGCGATCGATCTCGCCGACGAGCCCGCGGAGGCCGCCGCGCGGCTGCGCAAGGTCATCGAGATCCAGCGCGCCAACGAGGGCGCGATCGTCAGCGAGGACGGCGAGGTCGTCGTCGAGCTCGAGGACACGTTGATCGGGCTCGCCGAGGCCTACCAGGCGCTGTCGGACTGGCGCCGCCTCCAGGCCGTCGCCGAGGAGCTGACCGAGCTCGCACCGCACCTCGGCTATGCGCACGTCGCGCTCGCGACCGCGCACGCGCGGCTCGGCGATGCGACGGCCGCGCGTGGTGCGCTCGCACGCGGGATCGACGAGGCTCCCGAGGAGGTCGGCCCGCGCCTCGAGCTCGCGCGGCAGTGCCTCGCCGCCGGCGACCGGGCCGGGGCGATCGACGCGCTCGGCCAGGCGATGGAGCGCGGCGCCGATCCGGCCGCGCTCTACGAGATCGACGACTTCGCGCCGCTCCACCGCGATCCGAAGTGGAAGTACCTCGTCGGCCGCGAGCACCACGTGCAGTGCCTCGCCGCCCTGCTCGCCCGCGAGCACGCGGAGCTCGCCCAGCTGGATCCCGACAGCGACGACGCGGCCGACGCGCTCGACGATGGCGTCGAGCTCGCGGAGCGGCTGCTCGAGGCGGTCGAGCTCGAGGACGTGCCGACGTTGCCGCCCGATCCGCAGGGCGACGTGCTCGTCGACCTGCAGCGCTGCGACCCGGCGCAGCTCCGCGCGATCGAGGCCGTGCTCGCGTGCGAGCACTACTTCGGCGCGCTGCCGTTCACCGTGCTGCTCCAGGCGAACCACCTGCCGGCGACGTCGTCGGAAGATGCGAAGGAACGCCTCGGGCTCGCGTAGTATGATCGGGGCCATGCCCGTCGCGCCCCGCAAGACCTTCGCGCCGTCGTTCGTGCTCACCGTCGTCGGCTCGGTCGCGGTCGCGAGCGCGCAGCCCGAGCCGCCGAAGGATCGACCGATCTCCAAGAACCCTCCGGCGCCGATCAAGAAGGTTCCGCCGAAGAAGGAGCCGCCGAAGAAAGAGCCACCGAAGAAGGAGCCGCCGAAGAAGGAGCCGACGGCGCCGACCAGCGACCGGCACTTCCACTACATGCAGCTCGCGGACAAGAAGTGCGTCGCGCACGACAACGACGCCTGCGCGCTCCCGGGGCGCAAGCCGAACGACCCGATCCCGCCGTGCAACCCGCCGCCGCCGATGCCCATCACCTGTCCCGAGAACCTCACCCTGCCGGTGAAGGTCCTGCAGAAGGCGGGCTCGATCGAGTGCTTCGTCGACTGGGGCCCGGTGAACTGCCCGAAGGATGCGAAGTGCAACCCGCCGGCGCCGCGCAAGGTCGCCTGCCCCGGCACGTAGGCCTCGCGCGGCCCTCCCGCACGTCGGCGGCAGCCGCCACGGCGGCCGCGCTCCTCAGTCCTTGAGCTTGATCCAGGGCAGCAGCTGACCGGGCTTCTCGTCCTCGGTCGTCGTCTTGATCTCGTCACCGGATCCCGATCCGGAGCCGCTGCCCGAACCGGAGCCCGTGCCGTTCGCTGGCTTCTTCGCCCGCTTGTCCTTCTCGAACAGCGCGTTCTCGTCGATCGCCGTCGCCGTCCCGATCGACACGTTCTGCGTCTTCGAGAACGCCGAGCCGATGATCGCGGCGGCGAACGCGCCGATGGTCTCCGCCTTCTTCTGCTTCTTCGAGATCTTCCGGCGCTCGGGCCCGCCGTCGGTGTTGTTCGCCGAGTCGAGGACGGCGTCGCGCTTCTCGGGATCCGCCGGCAGCTCGGAGAGCATCGGCGTCACGGCCGGGCGCGTGCTGCCACCACCACCGCCCGCAGCGACGCAGCCCGCGACGAGCACGATCGAGATCGAAATCGACCTGCGCACGCCCCCAGCCTAGCTCCGGCCGTGTGGGCCCGTAAGTGTGTAGATTTTGCCGCACTGCCGCGGGGTTCCGGGTTTGCCGTTGCCACGCCGGGACGCGGAGTTGTACGGTGCGCGCGGCTGGAAGGAAGCCTCCGGGTCCGCGGAAAGAGCGTAGCTCCCCTTCGATGAACGGTTGATCACGCAGCTCCGTGCTGCCTGTTGCGGACCCAGGTACTGCATGGAGGACCCGTGGCTACCAGCAAGAAGCTCCCTTCTCGTCCGCATCTCGATCACCTCCGCAAGCAGGCGAAGTCCCTGCTCGCCGCACTGAAGGAAGGCGACCCAGCCGCGATCGCGGCCTTCGTCGAGCACCTCCCCGAGGCCCGCCGCATGAGCGCGGCCGAGGTCACGGCCGCCGGGTTCCGGCTCGCCGACGCGCAATCCGTGGTCGCGCGCCAGACCGGCTTCGCGAGCTGGCCCGGCCTCTCGCGCCACGTGCAGCAGCTGCGCGGGCTCGAAGGGGACTGGCGGTTCGAGTCGCTCGAGATCGACGGCATGACCGTGCCCGCCGCCGCACTCGGGGCGTCGCGCATCCTGATGGATGGAGATCGGTTCCGCACCGAGTCGCCCGAGGCGAATTACGAGGGGCACTTCTCGATCGACGCCGACGAGAGCCCGGCGCACATCACGATCGAGTTCATCTCCGGCCCCGAGGCCGGCAACACCAGCAAGGGCATCTACGAGCTCGCCGGCGACACGCTGCGCCTGTGCCTGTGCGTCCAGGGCGACGAGCGCCCGACGGCGTTCGCGACGAAGCCGGGCAGCGGGCACGCCCACGAGCGGCTGCGGCGCGTGTCGGCCGCGCGGCCCGAGAACGTCACCGGCGGCACGCCGCCGCCGCCCGCGCCGGAGGTCGTCGCACCGCGCGGCGCCAGGGCGGCGTTCGACGTGCCACCGAGCGAGGCGCTCCGGCGCCTCGGCGGCGACTGGGCGGCCGTCGCGCTCGTGATGGATGGCAAGGCGATGCCCGACACGTGGCTCGCGCTGGGCTCGCGCACGATGCACGGCAACGAGCTGAAGGTCGTGTTCGGCGGCCAGACGGTGGTGCACGCGAAGGTGCGGATCGACGAGTCGGTGTCGCCGATCGCGGTCGACTACTACAACCTCGGCGGCAAGGCCGAGGGCACGGTGACGTACGGCATCATGGCGTGGGACGGCGACGAGGCGGAGTTCCTGATGGCGCCGCCGGGAGCACCGCGACCGACGTCGTTCGCCGACCGCAAGGGCACGCTGAGCCGCTGGCGAAGGCGCGCGTAGCTCGTTTACGCTCGCGGCATGGGTGCAGCACTCGGTCGCGTCGTGGTCCTCGCATCGTTCGTCCTCGCGTCGCCGGCGCACGCCGGCGACGATCCGTGTCCCGGCAAGACCGGCGAGCAGTGCGTCGACATGGGCCTCGATGCCGAGCTCGGCACCGATGGCCAGACGGTCGACCTGCCGAGGGCGGTCGAGCTGTTCCGCGCCGCCTGCGACCGCAAGCACATGAAGGGCTGCGCCTATCTCGCGGACATGCTGCTCGACGCGAAGGGCACGGCACCGAACGACGCCGAGGCGCTCGACCTGTACACGCGCTCGTGCGACGCGAAGATCGCGATCGGCTGCCTCGGCGTCGGCCTCCTGTACGAGCGCGGCCAGGGCGTGCCGCAGGACGATGCCCGGTCGTACGAGTGGTACACGAAGGCGTGCAAGCTCGGCTCGCAGCGCGCCTGCGTCTACGCCGGTGATCGCATGCGCGACGGCGAGGGCACCGCGAAGAACGTGAAGGCCGCGATCGCGGCGTACACGGCGGCCTGCAACAAGAAGGAGGGCCTCGGCTGCATGCGCCTCGGCTATCAGACCGAGATCGGCGCCGGTGTGGCGAAGAACGCGACCAAGGCGGTCGGCCTGTACGCGAAGGGCTGCAACTTCAAGGAGCCCAGCAGCTGCGGCTACTGGGCCGACATGTACGAGACCGGGACCGGCGTGCCGAAGGACGCGGCGCGCGCGCTCGAGCTGAACGACCGCGCGTGCGATGGCAACTACTACGCCGGCTGCGCCGCGGCCGCGATCCTGCTCGTCCGCGGCGAGGGCGGCGTCACCAAGAACCTCGTGCGCGCGGTCGAGCTGTCGGAGCTCGCGTGCTCGCGCAAGGTCGGTCGCGGCTGCCACGCGCGCGGCTGGATCTCGGAGCTCGCGGACGCGCCGGGCGGCAAGGACATGCCGCTC
>JAEUJX010000012.1 GCA_016794545.1 Myxococcales bacterium | reverse complement strand
GCGAGGCCGCTGGCGCGCGGCGGGTGCGCGTACGGCACCGTGCTCGGACAGCTCGTGTGCGCGGGCGGCGAGGCCGGGCAGGCCGCGCTCTCTCGCACCGACAGCTACGATCCGCTCGGGGACACCTGGACGATGGTGCCGGGCATGCCCGATGCGCGGGCCGGCACGCAGGGCGGCGTGATCGCCGGGCGGCTCTATGTCCCGGGCGGTGCGCGCAACCGGACGTTCAGTCCCGAGTCCTCGCTCTACGTGTTCTCGCTCGCGGACGTGCGTCCGTAGATCGAATCGGCCGAGGATCGCAGCCCGGCTGCGCTAAGGTGAACGGATGGCGTGCACGCGCTGCAAGGCAGACGGTCCCACCGGCCGCGACGGCTGGTGCACCGCGTGCGAGCGCGCCTACGACACCTGGCTGCGGCCGTACGCGACCGACATCATCGTGCCGGTGCTCGCGGGGATGGTCGTGATCACCGGGGTGGCGGTGGTGCTGCCGTTCCTCGGCGCCGGGTCGCTGATCGCCTACGGCGGCGTGTTCGCCGGATTCGCGACGCTGTTCGCCATGTTCCGGCTGCGCCGCCGCCACCGGAAGCGGCAGTTCCTGGCGACGTCGCTTCCGCGTGCGTACCTGCCGGGCAAGACGTAGGATCGGCGCATGCTCGGCATCCCGGTGGGGCTGATCGTGTTCGGCGCGGGGGAGTGGGCCACGCACAAGTACCTGCTGCACGGCCTCGGCCGCTCGCGCGAGAGCCGACTGTCGTTCCACTATCACGACCACCACCAGGCGGTGCGCCGCAACGGCGGCTACGATCCCGCGTACGAGGGCCCGGTGTGGAGCACGCCGACCCAGGCGCGAGAGGCGATCGGGCTCGCCATCGTCGGGCTCGCGCACGTGCCGCTGTTCCCGGTCGCGCCGTTCTACACGTCGACGGTCTGGTACTGCCTGTGGCGCTACCGCCGCGATCACCGGCGCGCTCACCTCGATCCGGCGTGGGCGCGCGATCACCTGCCGCACCACTACGATCACCACATGGGCGATCAGGACAAGAACTTCGGCGTCGCGTGGTCGTGGTTCGACGTGCTGGCCAGGACGCGCGAGGTGTTCGTCGGCACGCCGAAGGAGCGCGCGATCCACGCGAAGCACGCGGCGCGCGCCGAGACCGCGTCGTCCGGGGCCGCGCTCCGGGCGCAGCGCCGCAACCCCCTGCGGCGACTCCTCCAGCGAGTCACGTGAGCGACGACGCCGGCAGCGCCCAGACCGTCGCCGCGAGCCCGAAGGCCGGCAGCGACAGGGTGAAGCTGCGCGTCCTGACGGACTCGGCGCCCCGGCCGAGCGCGAAGCTGTGGCCGCCCGGCACGCAGGTCGGGCGCTACGTGCTCGCCGAGCGCCTCGGCGCCGGCGGCATGGGCGTGGTGTACCGCGCGCGCGATCCGCGGCTCGACCGCGATGTCGCCGTGAAGCTCGTGAGCGCGAGCGTGGATGTCGATGCCGCGCAGGAGCGGCTCGAGCGCGAGGCCCAGGCGATGGCGAAGCTGCACCACGGCAACGTCGTCGCCGTGCACGACATCGGCACCCACGACGGCCAGCTGTTCATCGCCATGGAGCTGTGTGCCTCGAGCCTCGGTGCGTGGCTGAAGGAGGAGCGGCCGTGGCGCGAGGTGGTCGCGCGGTTCATCGCGGCGGGGCGCGGGCTCGCCGCCGCGCACGCGATCGGGCTCGTGCACCGCGACTTCAAGCCCGACAACGTGCTGCTCGCGCACGACGGGACGGTGAAGGTCAGCGACTTCGGGCTCGTGGTCTCCGTGGTCGCGGGCGACGGTACGCCGCACGGCGTCGAAGGCACGCCCGCCTACATGGCGCCGGAGCAGCTCGCGGGCGAGGACGTCGACGCGCGCGCCGATCAGTTCGCGTTCGCGGTGTCGCTCTGGGAAGGCGTCTGCGGCGGGCGCCCGTTCCAGCCGGTCTCGACGGAGGACGAGGTCACGGGGCTGCTCAGCGTGATCCGCTCTCGCCGCCGGATGCGCGCGACGTCGAGCCAGGTGCCGCTGCGCGTGATCAAGATCCTCGAGCGCGCGCTCGAGCCGGAGCCGGCGAATCGCTGGCCCTCGCTCGAGGCGATGCTGGCCGCGCTCGAGCGCGCGACACGCTCGCGGCGCCGCTGGCTCGCGATCGGCGGCGCGATGGCAGCGGCGGCGATCGCGAGCGGCGTGATCGTCGCGCTCACGCGCACGCCCGGACCGGAGCTCGAGACGATCAACCGGCAGGTCGCGCGCGCGCTGCCGCCGCTGTGGTCCGCCGCCGCGAAGCTCGAGCCGGATCCGCTGCGCTCGGCGAAGCTCTACATGGAGGCCTACCGGCTCGGCGGGGGCACGCCGCCGCTGTTCGAGGCGGCGGTGCGCTCGTTCGACGGCGGCGACTGCCGGGCCACGCTGCAGGCGATCGAGACGCTCCGCACCGAGGTCGAGGGCGGCGGCTACTACACGCCGCAGATGAAGGACACCGTCGTCGACCTGCGCGGCGCGTGCGCGCTGCCGTACCGGCAGACGACCGACGTCGCGGCGCTGGAGAAGCTGGCCGACCGCTACTTCTTCGAGCAGGACCTCGACGGCGCCGTGCAGGCGCTCATGCGCGCGCGCCAGCTCACCACCGTCGATGGCGACGCCGCGCGCTACATGCTGCGGATCGGCGACTACGCGCGCCGGCTCGGCAAGTGCGACATCGCGCGCACCGCGTACAAGCAGTACCTCGCCGAGGAGCCGCGCTCGGCCGGCGACCCGCAGTGGGTCCAGGCGCTCACCGAGCGCGGCGCCACCTGCGAGGCCGACGTCGAGAAGCGGCGGCGCGAAGAAGGCGGCGAGTGAGCTCCAGCCGCGCTACGGCTTGCTCGTCGGCGTCATCAGGGTCTGCGAGATCGCGACGTCGCTCGTCGCCTCCTGCGGGCGGGCCTCCGAGCGTCCGGGCATGATGAGCTGCTGCCCGCTCGGCGAGACCGCCGCGACCTCCTTCGGCTTGTAGGCG
>JAEUJX010000005.1 GCA_016794545.1 Myxococcales bacterium | reverse complement strand
GTGAGGATCAGATCGACGCCGCCCTCGATCAGGGCCCTCGCCGGCTCGGCGAACGCGTCAACCAGCTGGCGGAACGTGACCGCGCGCGCGCCCGGATCGTTGACGTCGGGCGACAGGGACGCGGTCTTCGTCGTGGGACCGATCGACCCGGCGACCCAGCGCGGCTTGCCATCGGCCTTCTGCGCGCGGTCGGCGGCGCGCCGCGCGCAGAAGGCGCCGGCGAGGTTGATGTCGCGCACCACGTGCTCGAGCCCGTAGTCGGCGAGCGCGATCGACGTGCCCGTGAACGTGTTGGTCTCGACGATCTCCGCGCCCGCCTGGAGGAACGCGAGGTGGATGTCCTCGATCGCCTGCGGCTGCGTGAGCGCGAGCAGATCGCTGCAGCCCTTGAGCGCGACCGGGTGGTCCTTGAAGCGATCCCCGCGCCACTGCGCCTCGTCCGCGAGGCCCAGACCCTGGATCATCGTGCCCATCGCACCGTCGAGCACGACGATGCGGCGGTCCAGGGTCTCGACGAGCTGCTCGACAGACGACATCGCGGCGTGATTACCACTGTTTGACGCGGCAGGCCAGGCGGGGCCCGGGGTGAGGTACGGCGCCGTTTGGAGTAGAGTGCGCCGCGATGTCCGAGCAGATCTACGACTCCATCCTCGACACCACCGGCCACACGCCGCTCGTGCGGCTCTCGCGCATCGGCAAGGGCTTGCCCGGCGAGCTGCTCGGCAAGTGCGAGTTCATGAACCCCGGTGGGTCCGTCAAGGACCGCATCGGCGTGAAGATGCTGCTCGACGCGGAGCGCGCGGGCCGCATCAAGCCCGGCGACACGCTGATCGAGCCGACCAGCGGCAACACTGGCATCGGCATCGCGATGGCAGCGGCGGTGCGCGGCTACCGCGTGATCATCACGCTGCCGGAGAAGATGTCCCAGGAGAAGCAGGTCGTGCTCGAGGCGCTCGGCGCCGAGATCATCCGCACCCCGACCGAGGCCGCGTGGGACTCGCCCGAGAGCCACATCGGCGTCGCGCGCCGCCTGAAGGAGATCATCCCGAACTCGCACATCCTCGACCAGTACTCGAACCCGAGTAACCCGCTGGCGCACGAGGAGGGCACCGGCGCCGAGATCATCGAGCAGTGCGGCGGCAAGCTCGACGCGATCGTGATGACGGCGGGCACCGGTGGCACGATCACGGGCGTCGCGCGCGCGATCAAGAAGGCGATCCCGACGTGCAAGGTCGTCGGCGTCGACCCCGAGGGCTCGATCCTCGCCGGGCCCGGCGAGATCAAGAGCTACAAGGTCGAGGGCATCGGCTACGACTTCATCCCCGACGTGCTCGACCGCCGCCTGGTCGACAAGTGGATCAAGAGCAACGATCGCGACTCGTTCCTGGTCGCGCGGCAGCTGATCCGCCAGGAGGGCCTGCTGGTCGGTGGCTCGTCGGGCTCCGCCGTGTGGGCCGCGATGCAGGTCTGCCGGGAGCTCGGCCCCGGCAAGCGCGTCGTCGTGATCCTGCCGGACTCGATCCGCAACTACCTGACCAAGTTCGTCGACGACAAGTGGATGCGCCAGCAGGGCTTCGTCAAGGGCGACTGGGAGGTCGGCACCGTCGGCGACGTGGTGCGCGCGCTCAATCGGCGCGAGGTGATCGCGCTCGACGTCAACGACAAGCTCGGCCGCGCGACCGAGCTGTTCAAGTCGCACGGCATCTCGCAGATGCCGGTGCTCGATCAGGGCAAGCTCGCGGGCATCCTGACCGAGAGCGATCTGCTCCACCACCTGGTCTCGGGCCGGGTCAGCAAGGACACGATCGCTGCCGAGATCATGGAGCGCAAGGTCGCGACCGTCGGCCTCAACGCGTCGTCGTCCGAGCTCCCGCGGATCTTCGAGCGCGGCGAGGTCGCCCTCGTCGTCGACGACACCCGCGCGGTGATCGGCATCGTCACCAAAATGGATCTGATCGAGATGCTCGCGGCTCGCAAGAACGCGATGCCCTGAGCGCACAGGTTCGACCTTTCGATCCGCGTAAGCACGCACACGCGTCGCGACGAGAATGAGCACGATCGTGCGCATTCTTTTTTCGTGACGTCGTCGTGATCCGGCTTCACGGACGCGCCGTACTTCGATATAGGGGGGCCCGTTTCACATGGCGCGGGCGACGATCTTCGAGCGTATCGGCGAGTACCGGATCGAGCGGCTGCTCGCTCGCTCGTCGAGCTGCATCGAGCTCGAGGGCGAGCACCTCGTGCTGCCGCGCCGTGCCATCATCAAGGTGATGGCGGCCGGCGTCGCGCCGCTGCCGGTGCTGCGCGAGGCGTGCATGCTCGAGGCGCTGCACCACCCCGGCGTCGTGCGCGTCTACGAGTCGGGCATCCTCTCCGACCGCCGTCCGTGGTTCGCGCGCGAGCTGGTCGAGGGCACGTCGATCGCGTCGACCCTCGCGCCGGGTGCGATCGATCGCATCGATGTCATCGCGCTCCTCCGCGACCTCGCGGAGGTGCTCGCGCACGCGCACGTCCGCGGCATCGTCCACGCGAACCTGCGTCCGGACAAGATCCTCCTGACCAACCGCCTGCGCGGCTATCCGCTGTGCATCCCCGACTGGAGCGACGCCCGCGCGCACGACAGCTCGTCGCCGCCGCCCGCGCCGTCGATCGCATCCCGCTACTACACCGCGCCGGAGGTGATCACCGGCGAGGGTCTCGACGACCGCGCCGACGTGTTCTCCCTCGGCGTGATCGCGTATCGCCTGCTCACCGGCGTCCTGCCGTTCGACGGCAAGGTCGCGATGACGATCGACGGCCAGGTCCAGCACGTGCCCACCGAGGTCCGCTGCCCGGATGCGCCGCGCGAGCTCACGACGATGGTCGACCAGATGCTCGCGCGCGATCGCTGGGATCGCCCGAGCGCGAGCGAGGTCCACTCGGACCTGTCGTGGCTCGCCGACGTGCTCGCCGGTCCCGCGCGGCCCGTGCGCATCCGCCACCCGCGGTGGACCCCGGAGCTCGACTTCACGCCGCACGACCGCCACCGCGATCCGGAGCTCGAGGTCGACTCCGTCATCGTCGATCCCGACGACAAGGCCTGATTCACCTGGCACGGCCGCGACGGCCGGCTCATGCTCCCGGGCATGCCGAGCCGCCGTCTCGCCGAGTCGCCGCGCCTGTGGATCTCGATCGCGCTCGCCGCCGGCGTCGCCGCCGCCGCGTTCGCCGCGCGACACGACCCGCCACCCCCGCCGCCGCCCGCGCCGGAGATCCTCGTGTGCGCGATCCCGGCGGCGCCCGCGTGCCGGCCCGGCGAGCTCACGACCGCGAGCGGGATCCGGATCCTCACGCTGACCGATGGCTGTGGCGCGGAGAGCTCGCCGCTCGCGGCCGACACCGTCGAGGTCGAATTCGCCGGCTGGAACGCGCGGGGCGAGGAGATCGCGCACGTGCAGACCGGGACGTTTCCGCTGACCGCGGTCATCCCCGGCTTCGCGGAGGTCGTGCGCGGCATGCGCGTCGGCGACCGCGTGCGCGCCGAGATCCCCGGGCCGCTGGCGTACGACAGCCGGAACGATCCGAAGCTGCACGGCACGCTGACCTTCGAGATCGCGCTGCGTCGCATCGTCCGGAAATGACGCGCGGCGCGACGCCGGGTCGCGCTCGAGTCGCGAGGGTCGAGCTATCCCCCACCTATCGGCCCGAGATCATGGCGTCGTCGTTTCCTTGGGTCCGATCAGACCGAGCGCGCGGGCGCTGCGTTGGAGGAGCCATGACTCGTCGCGCGCTGCTCGCCGCCGTGGTGCTCCTCGCCGCCTGCAGCAAGAAGAAGCTGCCGGCCTATGCCGCCGACGGGACGTGCGCGCACCCCGAAGGCTGCTCGGCGCCGATCGACTATCCCAACCAGTACAAGCTCCCCGACGAGTCTCGGCCCGCGCCCGGCACCGACCCGTGGGGACCGGGACCGCAGGGCGAGACCCGCCAGGCGACGTGCCTCGACGTCGGGCACACGCTCGCGTCGCTCGAGCTCGGCAACTGGGCCGACGAGGCGAGCCTCGCGCCGGCGATCTCGAAGCACCGCCAGGCGTGCGCGCGGGCGGAGCTCGACCAGGACGAGCGGCAGTGCATCTTCGAGTCGACCGACCAGAGCGCGATCGCGTGGTGCGCGCCGCGCCTGGTGCCCGGCGCGCGGGTCGCGCTCGTCGCGGCGAAGGACTGCGCGCCGATCACGACGGCGATGCGCCAGCAGGCGAAGGCCTATTACCAGTCACAGCCGATCGTCGAAAAGCAGCTGGTCGCGATCGAGGAGTCGTGCGCGAAGGACCGCTGGACCGTCGCGTTCGGCGACTGCGTGCGCAACGTCCCGTACCCCGGTCACATCGGCATGTACTGCGCGGGCGCCGCGCCGCTGCCGCTCCGCAAGAAGATCGAGAACCGGCTCGCGCAGGTGAAGTAGCTGGCACGGGCACTGCTCCACCCGGGGCGTGCTGCCGCGCCGCGCAGTCCAACCCAGCGGATCGCCTCGAGTGGTCGGTGGCGTCGCGTTGCGAATGGCAACGCTCGTGGCGGTCGGCGTCGCCGGCTGTGCGCAGGCGAACAGCGGCCGGCCCGGGGACCCGACTCCCGATGCATCCGTCGACGCCCGCGCGCCGGACGCGCCGCCGGCCGTCCTCCCCGACGCGGCGATCGATGC
>JAEUJX010000771.1 GCA_016794545.1 Myxococcales bacterium | reverse complement strand
AACCTCGCGACCCTGTTCGACCAGGCCGGCGATTCTCGCCAGGCCATTCGACATATCAACGAGTACCGCAAGCTGACGAGGTAAGCTCCGCGTATGGACGTCGCGGCCTGGCTGTCCGAGCAGATCGAGGAGCACGCACCGGATCGCGATGACGATCCTCAGTCGGCGCATCGCATCGCGGAGGCCTACGCCGCGCTCGCCGGTGCCAGGGCGCCGGCGTTCGGCATGCAGGAGCTCCCCGCCGAGATCGCGAACCGGGACCAGCTCCGCGCGCGTGCGCTCGAGGTCATGAAGGCCTGGCTCGCGAAGGTCGATCCGTCGGAGAAGGACGCGATCCGCGCGCTGCTCCACGGCTACGGCATCGGCTCGGGACGCGGCCTGCCGCCCACGACCCCCCCGCCGCCGTCATCCGAACCCGAGTAGCTTCCCGCCCTGGTAGACGAGGAAGCTGACGGTCCACGCGAGGACCGTCATGTACCCGAACAGGAACGCCGGCCAGCGATAGCCGCCGGTCTCGCGCTTCACGACCGCGAGGGTGCTCATGCACTGGCAGGCGAGCGCGAAGAAGATCATCAGCGAGAGTCCCATCAGCGGCGTGTACGCGCCGCGCAGCGCCTCGCGCAGCGACTCGGACTCCTCGTCGGCGTCGCCGCCGACCGCGTAGACGATGCCGAGCGTCGACACGAACACCTCGCGCGCCGCGAACGCACCGATGATGCCGACGCCGATCTTCCAGTCGAAGCCGAGCGGCGCGATCGCCGGCTCGATCGCGTGGCCGAGCCGGCCGCCGTAGCTGTTCGCGAGCTGGAGTGCGGAGCGCTCGTCCTCGAGCGCGGTCTTCGCCTCGTCGGTGGGTGCCGCCTCGATCAGCGCGGCATAGTCCTTGTGACCGGCGGGCAGCTCGCGCGGGAAGTAGAGCAGGGCCCACAGCGCGATCGAGCACCCGAGGATCACCGTGCCCGCCTCGCGGAGGAACACGCTCGACTTGTTCCACATCATCCGCAGCACGTCGCGCCAGCGCGGCAGGCGGTACGGCGGCAGCTCGATCAGGAACGGCAGCCGCTTCGCCTTGAGTGGCTTGACCGTCTTCGACATGATCCACGCCGCGGCGAGCGCGGTGACGACGCTGAACACGTACATCCCGACCATCAGCAGCGCCTGCGTCAGGTACGAGCCCGGGATCAGCGCGGCGATCACGAGCGTGTAGACCGGCAGCCGCGCCGAGCACGTCATGAGCGGCACGACCATCATCGTGAGGATGCGGTCGCGGCGGCGCTCCATCGTCCGCGTCGCGAGGATCGCGGGCACCGCGCACGCGAACCCCGACAGCATCGGCACGAACGCGCGGCCGTGCAGGTTCATGGTCCGCATGATGCGGTCCATCAGGTACGCGACGCGCGCGAGATAGCCGCAGTCCTCGAGGAAGCCGAGGAACAGGAACAGCAGCAGGATCTGCGGCAGGAACACCATCACCGAGCCGACGCCGCCGATCACGCCGTCGACGAGGAAGTCGGTGAACACGCCCTCGCCGAGGACGCCGCGCAGCTCCCCGCCCAGCCACTTGAACGCGCGGTCGACGAGGTCGATCGCGGGCTCCGACCAGGTGAACAGCGCCATGAACATGACGGTCATCACCGTCGCGAACACCATGCCGCCGAGCGCGCGGTGGAGCAGGACGCGATCCACGCGCTGGGTGAGCGCGCGATCGACCTGTTTCACCACGATCTTGCCGATCTCCCGGTCGAGCCAGGCCCAGCGCGCGAGCACGCCCTCGTCGTCCTGGTCGCGATCGATCCGGTTCGCGAGCGCGGCGGCCCGGAGCTCCGGGGCGACCTCGAGCTCGTCCTCGCCGTCGATGCAGGTCAGCGCCCACAGCGCACGCGCATCGTCGAGCGACGGCACGGCGGAGCGCATCGCGTCGAGCCTGGCGCGCAGCGCCGCCGACGGCGTCCACCGCCAGACCGGCGCCCCGTCCCGGCGCAGCGCGCGGTCGATCGCGGCGCGGAGCTCGGGGAGGCCGTGCCCGGTGCGCGCGGTGACGGCGACGACTTCGCAGCCGAGCAGGGCGCGCAGCGCGGGCACGTCGGGCGTCGCGTCCTTCGCCTCGTCGACCATCGTGAGCGCGACGACGCAGCGCTCGCCGAGCTCCTGGATCTGCGCGAGCAGATACGCGGAGCGCGCGAGCTGCGTCGCGTCGAGGCAGACGATCACCGCGTCGGGCGAGGCCGTGAGCGCATCGAACGCGATCTGCTCCTCCGCCGAGCGCGCGTTCAGCGAGTACGTACCGGGGAGGTCGACCAGCGAGGCGATCACGCCGCCCGGCAGCGGCAGCTCGCCGCTCCGCTTGTCGACCGTGATGCCCGGATAGTTCGACACCTTCGCCGTCGCGCCGGTGAGCGCGTTGAACAGCGTGGTCTTGCCGACGTTGGGGTTGCCGGCGAGCAGCAGGGTCGGGCGACCACCGCCGGCGGGCGCGGCGTCGGGAGCGCCCGGCTCGCAGTGCGCGTCGCTCATGGCTTCGCCGCGCCTGCGACGCGGTCAGCGTCGACCTGGATCTGCGCGGCCTCGGCGCGGCGGATCGACCACTGCCCGCCGCGGACCTCGATCTGGAGGGGATCTCCCAGCGGAGCGACCGTGACGATCTTCACGTCCGTCCCGGGCACCAGGCCCATCTCGAGCAGGCGGCGCCGGAACGCGCGGGGGCCATCGACGGCGCGGACCCGCGCGGACGTGCCGAGCGAGAGATCCGCGAGGCTCACCACCCCGTTGGGCTAGCATTTCTGAAAATCGTTTTCAATCTCGCCTCGGGCGGCGATTGGGCGCATCTGCTGGGCTCTGCTACCATCGACCGCAGGGGTTTCATCGATGGACCACGCGCAGACCCTGCTGCTTAACCAGGGGTTCGAGCCGATCAAGGTGATCTCGTGGCAGCGCGCGATCACGCTGTTGTTCCTGGGCAAGGTCGAGGTCCTGGAGGAGTACGGGCGGGACATCCGCTCGGTGAACATCATCATCAAGGTCCCCGCCGTGGTGCGCCTCCTGCGGGCGTTCCGCCGGCACGCGCGGCCCGTGAAGTTCTCGCGGGTGAACATCTATGCGCGCGACAACTACAAGTGCCAGTACTGCGGGAAGAAGGCCTCGATCAGCGAGCTGACGTACGACCACGTGGTCCCGCGCTCCCAGGGCGGGACGACCGAGTGGACCAACATCGTGACGTGCTGCTACCTGTGCAACCGCAAGAAGGGCGGGCGCACCCCGCGCGAGGCCGGCATGGCGCTGCTCGGGCACCCGACCCAGCCGAACTGGGTGCCAGCGGTCGCCATCCGGATCTCGCTGCGGTCGATCCCCGACGCGTGGCGTGACTACCTGTACTGGACCGGCGAGCTCGAAGGCGCCGACCACGATCCCGCTTGAAGATCGTCTTCGTCTGCCTCGGCAACATCTGTCGCTCGCCGACGGCGCACGGCGTGATGGAGAAGCTCGTCGCGAGCGCCGGGCTCGCCGACCGGGTCACGATCGACTCGGCGGGCACCGGCGCCTATCACATCGGCGAGCTGCCCGACGCGCGCTCGCGCGCCCACGCGGCGAAGCGCGGCTACGAGCTCGCGCACCGCGCGCGGCAGCTCACCGCGACCGACATCGCCGCGTTCGACCTGGTCGTGGCGATGGATCGCCAGAACGTGCGCCAGCTGCGCCTGATCGCCGGCGCCCCGACCGACAAGATCGTGCTGCTCCGCAGCTTCGATCCGACGGCGCCCGCCGAGGCCGAGGTCCCCGACCCCTGGTATGGGGGGCCGGACGGGTTCGAGGAGGTCCTCGATCAGTGCGAGCGCGCGTGCGCCGGCCTCCTCGCGCACGTCGGCGAGCGCCTGCGAGGATGAGCCCCGAGTGGCGCGCGGAGCTCGAGGCGGCGGTCGGCCCGGTCGCGCGCGTCACCTCCGTCGGCGGCGGCGACATCAACGAAGCTCACTGCGCCGTCCTCGCGGACGGGAGCCGCGTGTTCGTGAAGAGCCACGCGGCTCCGCCGCCGGGGATGTTCGCCGCCGAGGCGCACGGCCTCGGGTGGCTCGCGGCCGGTCCGCTCCGCGTGCCGCGCGTGATCGCGCACGGCCACGCGTTCCTCGCGCTCGAGTGGCTCGAGCTCGGCGGGCGCCGCGACGACGCCGCGCTCGGCCGCGCGCTCGCGCAGCTCCACGCCGTGGGGGCGCCGGGCTTCGGCCTCGATCGCGGCAACTACCTCGCGACGATCGCGCAGGACAACATGCCGGCGTCCGACGTCGCGACGTTCTACGTCGAGCGTCGCCTGCGGCCGCTCGTCAGGACCCTGCGCGCGCACTCGCTCGAGACGAAGCTCGATGCGCTGCTCGCGGCGCCGGCGCGGTTCGGTCCGCCGGAGCCGCCGGCGCGGCTGCACGGCGACCTGTGGTGGGGCAACGTCGGGTTCGCCGGCGGCGCGCCGGTGATCTTCGATCCGGCGGTGTACGGCGCTCATCGCGAGATCGACCTGGCCATGCTCGCGCTGTTCGGCGGCGTCTCCGACACGCTGGTGAGCGCGTATCACGAGGTCTATCCGCTCGAACCCGAGTGGAGAACGCGCGTCACGCTGTGGCAGCTCTACCCGATCGCGGCTCACGCGGTTCTGTTCGGCGGCGGCTACACGTCGCAGCTGGGCCGGATGCTCGACGTGGTAACAACCGCGCATGGCCGATGACCGCGAGCTGATCGCCCGTGCCGCCCGCACCCTCGCCGATCGCGCCGCCCTGGCGGCGCGCGCGCTGACCAGCGGAGGCGAGCTGATCGACGATCATCAGGTCGTCGTCGAGAAGGTCTCCTACGCCGCGACCGAGGCGCGCGTGATCGAGGAGCTCGCGCGCGCGCCCGGCAACCTCGCCGACGCCGCGCTGGTCGCCGCGGCCGAGCTCGCCGCCGGGATCCCGCACCGCCTCGCGCCGGTCGCGCCCGCGCTCGGGCTTCCTTCGCTCGCGTACGACGCCGACGCGCAGGCGGCGATCGCGCGCGGCATCGCGCCCGCGGCCGTCGAGGCGATCGGCGCCGCGGCGATCGCCGACGAGCGCGCGTTCGTGTGGCCGCTCGACGAGGTGCTGACCGAGGTGCGCGCGAACGTGCGCGCGTTCGCCGAGCGCGAGGTCGCGCCCAACGCCGAGCGCATCCATCACCACGACGAGCTGGTGCCCGAGCGGTTCATCCAGGAGATGGGCAAGCTCGGCTACTTCGGGCTCGCGATCCCCGAGAAGTACGGCGGGCACGAGCTCGGGAACCTGGCGATGATCCTCACCACCGAGGAGCTGTCGCGCGCGTCGCTCGCCGCGGCCGGCTCGCTGATCACCCGCCCGGAGATCCTCGCGAAGGCGCTGATCGCCGGTGGCACCGAGGAGCAGAAGCAGACCTGGCTGCCGAAGCTGGCGAGCGCCGAGGTGATGGCCGCGATCAGCGTGACCGAGCCGAACGTCGGGTCCGACGTCGCGAGCGTCGCGTGCAAGGCCGAGCGCGTCGCCGGCGGGTTCTCGATCACCGGAGCGAAGGCATGGTGCACGTTCGCGGGCCGGGCCGACGTGATCGCGCTGCTCGCGCGCACCGATACCGACACCAGCAAGGGCGCCCGCGGGCTGACGCTGTTCATCGTCGACAAGCCTCGGTTCCTCGGCCACGAGTTCGAGACGACGCAAGCCGGGCCCGGCGGCGGCACGCTGACCGGGAAGGCGGATCGCACTCCCGGCTACCGCGGGATGCACTCGTTCACCCTGTCCTTCGATAAGTGGTTCGTGCCCGACGCGCAGGTCGTCGGGGGCGAGGCGGGCATCGGCCGCGGGTTCGCGCTCCAGATGGCGGGCTTCGCGGCGGGCCGGCTCCAGACCGGTGGTCGGGCCTGTGGTGTGACCCAGGCCGCACTCGAGCACACGGCGCGCTACGTCGGCGAGCGCAAGCAGTTCGGCCGGCCGATCGGCGACTACGGCCTGACGCGCTATCACCTCGGCCGGATGGCCTCGCGCCTGATCGCGGCTCGGGGAATCACCTACGCCGCCGCGACCGCGATGGACGCGGACGAGCGGGCGGCCGCTCCGCTCGCGGCGATGGCGAAATTGTTCAGCTGTGACGTGGCCGTGGAGTGCACCCAGCTCGGTCAGCTGCTCCACGGCGGGTGGGGGTACGCGGAGGAGTACCCGATCAGCCGGTACGTGGCGGACGCACAGGTGCTGCCGATCTTCGAGGGGGTGAAGCCGATCCTGACCCTGAAGGTCATCGGTCGATCCCTCCTGAGCCGCTGAGCGCCCGGTACCCGAAAGCTCCCAAACGCTACCCCACGCGTATTTCCAAACCTCGTCGGGCCCTTATATGATGGGCCATCATGAATACGCGCTTCGCGTGGCTAGGGGTAGCCGCGCTGCTGGTGACCTTTGCGACCTCGAATGCATGGGCGGGCGATCCGCTCAAGCCGTACGTCGTGATGATCCTCGACACGTCGGGATCGATGACCAGCTCCACGGGCGCTGGCTCGCCGTCGTGCGGCGGTCCGGACAATCGCCTCAACCACGCACGCTGCGCGATCAACAAGATCGTCAACAGCTATGGCGACATGGTGTTCGCGCTCGGGCGGTTCCGCGAGACCGCCGGCGGAACGTTCACGAACACGTGCGACGCGAACGGCGACGCCGACGGCGGCGGAACCGATCAGTGCACGACCGTGGGCATTGGCTGCAGCGCGTGTAACTGCAATGCCGCGACCGGTGCGTGCGGAGGCAGCTGCACGGCGGCCATGTCGAGCGACGCGCGCTCCGAGATGCTCACCGGCCTCGTCGACGGTGGGAACAACGCGGCAGCCGCGTGGGTCGATGGACAGTGCGGGACGTGCGGCGGTCCCGGGACGGCGCTGACGTCGAAGCCCGAGATCTGGGGCACCGGCAGCTGGACGCCGCTCGGCGGCGCGCTGCGCGGCGCGCACCGCTACTGGCAGGGCCTGCAGGCGTCGGACGGCTCGACGATCTGGCCGTCGACGTCGGCGGGGTTCGCGCCGATCGCGGCGGATCCGATCGACGGCTCGTTCCTCCCGCAGCCCGGCAAGGGCCCGCTCTGCGATCCGAAGCCCGGATCGTGCAACGCGGCCGCGAACTGCACGGGGCCCACCTGCTGCTGTCTCTCGCAGTGCCGCCCGTACATCACGATCCTCCTCACCGACGGTGACGAGACCTGCGGTGGTCACGCACCGAACGCGGCGGCGGCGATGCTGACCACCGATCTCAACCTCACGTGCCCCGGCGGCGCGTGCTCGAGCGGCCGCTGCGTCGGCGGCACGCGCGCGAACCTCGCGTGCGGCACGAACCGGTATCGCGTGCAGACCAAGGCCATCGGCTTTGGCATCAGCGGTCCGAACACCAACATCGAGGCGATCGCGCACGCGGGTGGAGCTCCCAACGTCGCCGGCGTGAACGAGGGCTACTACGCGAACGACGAAGCGAGCCTCCAGCTCGCGATCTCGCAGATCCTCGCCGACGCGATCAAGACCGAGACCTGCAACAACCAGGACGACGACTGCGACGTCCTCGTCGACGAGGACTTCCCCGGCAAGGCGGCGGCCTGCAACAACGGCCGCCTCGGCAAGTGCCGCGTCAACGGCGCCAACGTGTGCCGCACCGACGGCACCGGCCTCGCGTGCGACTCGGGGCAGACGGCGTGCAACGGCCTCGTCGCCGGCAACGCGTGCAGCGTGGTGAACGCCGCGGGCGCGACCGTGGCTGGCGTGTGCACGACGAGCCCGGCGGGCCTGCTGTGTAACCCGACCGCGGCCGGCACGCCCGGCAACGCGCAGAACGAGGTGCCGTTCGGCTGCAACCAGATCGACGACGACTGCGACGGCATCGTCGACGAGAACGTCACCGGCTGTAACTGCATCCCGACCGGCGAGATCTGCGATGGCATGGATCAGGACTGCGACGGCACGCCCGACGACGGCGTGTCGCCCATCCCGTGCGGCACCGGCACCTGCCAGGGCACGCGCACGTGTGTCGGCGGCGTCGGCTGCAACCCGAGCCTGTCGTGCACCGGCGCGAACTGCTGCTGGAGCTCGTGCAGCGCGCCGACGCCCGGCACCGAGGTTTGCAACGGCCTCGACGACAACTGCGACGGCAACGCGGACGGCTTCACGCAGGCCTGCTCGAACATGTCGGGCGGCTTCCCGCCGTTCGATCCGCAGAACAACCCGGGCGGCATGCACACGCCGCCGACGCCCTGCGAGGCGCTCGGCCCGGCGCTCTGCATCTGTCACCCCGGCATCCGCACCTGCCCGCTGAACGGCAGCGGCATGTTCGGCGCGTGCACCGGTGAGGTCACGCCGCAGACCGAGATCTGCAACGGCCTCGACGACGACTGCGACGGCATGGTCGACGAGACCCCGCCCGTCACCTGCACGACCGACGCGCAGTGCGCGGGCTCGCCGATGACGCCGTCCTGCGACAATCCGAGCGGCATGCCGAACATGGGCACGTGCGAGCCCGCCGACTGCTCGATGGGCTGTGGCACCGGCCAGCTCGTGTGCGTGAACGGCATGAGCCAGTGCACCACCACGCCGGCGCCGACCGACGACACGTGCAACGGCGTCGACGACGACTGCAACGGCCAGGTCGACGAGGACTGGCGCTGCGACGATCCGGACGGTCCGGACAACATCCCCGGCAACGCGGACGACTGCCCGTGCGTCAGCGCCGGCGTCTGCAACGGCGTCGAGAAGTGCGTGAACGGCGCCGAGGTCTGCGACGGCGATCCGGTCGGTCAGGAGAGCTGCAACTGCATGGACGACAACTGCAACGGTCAGATCGACGAGGGCACGTTGTGCGCCACGGGCGCGACGTGCACGAACTGCCAGTGCGCGTTCCCGTGCAGCCAGTCCGAGTTCCCCTGCCCGATGGGCAAGACGTGTATTAACAACTTCTGCCTCGCGGACCCGTGCTTCAACGTCACGTGTCCGCAGGACCCGCTGAACCCGATGGACAAGCAGGTCTGTCGCCCGCGGCCCGGCAACCCGAACGATCACGTCTGCCTGTCGGCGTGCGATCCGCTCGTGATCACCTGCAACGCGCCGGGCACCGTGTGCTTCCGCCCGACCGGCGAGTGCAAGCCCGATGACTGCACCACGTTCCCGGATCGCTGCGCGGCGAACCAGAACTGCATCAACGGTCAGTGCGTGACGAACCTCTGCCAGGGCGTCACGTGCGCCGCCGGTCAGTACTGCGTCGGTGGCACCTGCTTCGGCAGCTGCGCCGACGTCGAGTGCCCGACCGGTCAGCGCTGCCGCATGGGCACGTGCGAGGCCGACCCGTGCATGAAGCCGTGCCCGTTCGGCAAGGTCTGCCACGACACGACCGGCCAGTGCGTGGACAACCCGTGCGAGTTCGTGACGTGCCCGCAGGGTCAATACTGCGACGCGAACGACAACGGCATGTGCAAGGACGACCCGTGCGTCGGCACGACCTGCCCGAACCCGGGCGAAGTCTGCCGCGGCGGCAGCTGCTTCGACCCGGCCGACTTCCTGCCGGACGCCGGCATGGAGGAGCACGTCACGACCGGCGGCGGCGGTGGCTGCAGCACCGGCAGCGGCACGGGCGGCACGCTCGCGCTCGGCCTCGCGCTCGCGCTGTACACCGTGACACGCCGCCGGCGCGGCGCGGGAGGTGCGCTGTGAGCCGGACCGTGATCCGCTCGCTCGCGGCCGCGCTGCTCGTCGCGAGCTCGGCGTTCGCGCTGTCCTGCAACGTCAACGAGTACTGCCTCAACTGCGCCACCGGTGACGGCGGCCCGGGCGGCGATGCGCTCGACGGCGGTGACGCCGACGACGGGGGCGATGGTGACGCCGGCGACGGCGGCAACTGCGTCAACACCGGCCCCGAGGTCTGCGACAACAAGGACAACGACTGCGACGGGATGACCGACGAGGGCACGCTGCCGACGGTCGGCGACCTCTGTCAGAACCAGATGGGCGAGTGCGCGGGCGGCGTGAAGCAGTGCACGAACGGCACGATCACGTGCACCAAGCCGCCGATGCCCGAGATCTGCGACAACAAGGACAACGACTGCAACGGCACGCCCGACGACGGTGATCCGGGCGGCGGGGCGGTGTGCGGCACCAGCGTCGGCGAGTGCGTCGCCGGTACCAACCACTGCGTCAACGGTGTGATCGACTGCGTCGGCGACATCGGCACGGTCGGTGGGCAGACGGAGACGTGCAACAACAAGGACGACGACTGCGACGGCATGTTCGACGAGGGCATCGGCATGATCGGGTCGTGCCCGACCGGCACGAACACCGGCGAGTGCAACATCGGCAATCTCATGTGCATCGGCGGCACGCCGACGTGCGTCGGCGCCGTCGGTCCGTCGCCCGAGCTGTGTGACACGCTCGATCAGGACTGCGACGGCAACCCGACGAACGGGTTCAACCTCGGCACCGACCCGCAGAACTGCGGCGCGTGCGGCACCGTCTGCAACCTGGCCGCGCAGAACGCGTTCGCGGGCTGTGGCGGCACTCCGCCGGCGTGCACCGTCGCCGCGTGCTTCACCGGCTACCACAACGTCAACGGCGTCGTGGCGGACGGGTGCGAGTACGGCCCGTGCACGATCTCCGGCAACGAGGTGTGCGACGGCATGGACAACGACTGCAACCCGAACACCAACGAGACCATGCTCACGCCGCCGGCGAACCTGTGCCGCAACGTCGGCGAGTGCATGGGCGCGAGCACGAGCGCGTGCATGGGCGCGATGGGCTTCCAGTGCACGTACACGGATCCCGACGTCTCGCTCGATCACCCGAACATGCCCGGCAATCCGGGCGTGATCGTCCCGGAGACCCTGTGCGACGGGAAGGACAACGACTGCGACGGCCGCGTCGACGAGGGCCAGCCGAACCTCGGCCAGTCCTGCGACAACGGCATGGCGGGCGTGTGCCGGAGCACGGGCACGTACCAGTGCGATGCGATGAACCTGAACGGGCCGGCGGTGTGCGTGTACACGCAGATGGGCCAGATGCCCGGCACCGAGTCGTGCGACGGCCTCGACAACAACTGCAACGGCCAGATCGACGAGGGCGCGGCGACCGGCAACCTGCCGGGGCAGGCGTGGGGGACGATCCCGAGCAGCTCGGTGCAGAGCATGAAGTACGCGGCGTCGCGCCCGGGCGCGACGTCGACGAGCGCCGGCACGGACCAGACGTTCGCGTGCTCGACGCCCAACGTGCTGCCGTGGACCAACATCACGTACCCGCAGGCCGTCGCCGCGTGCTCGTCGGTGGGCGCGCGCCTGTGCACGGAAGCGGAGTGGCAGTCGATGTGCTCGCAGCCCGTGACTCCGGCGTATCCGGTCGCGGGCCCGTCCGGCGCGATCGGCTCGTCGACCGACTACGTGTTCCTCGAGGCGGAGCAGGCGTCGACCAACGCCACGGTGAACGGCAAGACCTGGACGGTGACGCCGCTCCAGAACTTCTCCGGCACGACGAGCCTGCGCGCCCTGCCGGACTCCGGCTCGGCTCCGTCGGCGGCGAACGCGCCGACCCAGTCGGCGCGGCTCGACTTCCGCGTCAACCTGACGGGCAACACGGCCTACTACGTGTGGGTCCGCATGCTCGGTCCGGCCGCGAGCGGCGACACCGTGTATGTCGGCATCAACGCGACGCAGCCGGGCACGGCAAACGGGACGATCCTCACCGGCGCGTTGAACCAGTGGACCTGGATCCGCAGCGCCGCGATCACGACGCCGGCGGCCACGGGGACCTACTTCGTCAGCGTCTACCAGCGCGAGGACGGGGTCATGGTCGACGCGATCGTGGTCACGCGCGACGGCTCGACGCTGCCGCCGTTCGATGACTCGATCTGGGCGTACCAGAACAACCCGAAGCTCGCGCAGCCGACCACCTGCAACAGCGAGGAGCTCGACACGAACCCCGTCACCGCCGGCGATCAGGATGACATCGTTCCGACCGGCTCGCAGCTCACCTGCTTCGCGAACGGCGCGGGCGCGGCGGACGCCTTCGACATGAGCGGCAACGTGAAGGAGTGGACGCGCGCCCGCGCGGCCGGCCAGAACCCGCTGCGCGGCGGCGCGAGCAACAGCCCGGTTGACGGGACCTCCTGCGGCCTGAACTTCACGCTCGCGAACGACTCGTTCTTCTTCCCGAACGTTGGCTTCCGCTGCTGTCGATGACCACGCCCGGTGCCCGCGCTGCCTGTTCCAGCGGCGCGTGTGCCTGTGCGCGGCGGTGCCGACGGTCGCGACCCGCACGCGGGTCGTGATCGTCCGGCACCACCTCGAGAAGCACCGATCGAGCAACTCCGGCAGGCTCGCGCACGCCGCGCTGCCGAACAGTGTGATCGTCGACCACGGTGGCCTCGGCGGCCCCGCGGTGCTGCCGCCGCTCGATGGCGCGTGGCTGCTCTATCCCGCCGGCGAGTCGGTCGACCTCGCGACGGCTCCGCCGCCCGCCCAGCTCGTGGTCCTCGATGCGACCTGGTCGCAGGCGCGCCGGATGTACCGCAAGCTCGGTGCGCTGCGCGGCCTGCCGGTCCTCCGGCTTCCGGACGCCCCGGTGCCGCCGGCACGCCTCCGCGAGTCGCCGGGCGAGGGCAGGGTGTCGACGATCGAGGCGATCGCCCGGGCGCTCCGCCTCCTCGAGGGCGACGCGGTGGCGACGCCGCTCGAGCAGCTGTTCGAGCGGGCGGTGGCGGCGGCCATCGCGAGCGGCCGTTCCGGGCCGCCCACCGATTGATTGGACCGAGGGTGCGGCGGTACCCTCGATCGGAGTGGGCGGATCGCGTCAACCGCGCGCCGGGATTCCGATCTCGGTCAAGCTGATCCTCGCGACCTCCTTCGTGGTCGCGGCGGCCGTCGGCACGGCGACCTACGTCGGCCAGCGCTCGATCCAGGAGCTGACCGAGAAGCAGCTCGAGGTGCGCAGGCAGAGCGGCGAGAAGGCGATCACGCGCGAGTCCGTGCTCGTCGTCCAGTCGGTCGCGACGAGCGTCGACCTGCCGCTCGCGAACAACCAGTACGCCGATCTCCAGCTCCTGATCGACGGCGCGCTCAAGGAGGACCAGGCGACCGGCGAGCACCGGCTGCAGTGGCTCGTGGTCTACGACTCGACCGGCGCTCCGGTCGCGCAGACGTCGGCCGCGCCGCCGAAGTCCAAGCTCGAGGACCTCGAGCGCCTGCTCGCCGGCGGCGAGAAGATCGGCGGCGTCGTGCGCGCGGTCGCCGGGACCAACGAGCTGGTCTACGGCGCGCCGGTCAAGCTCGGCGGCAAGGTGCGGATGGGCGTGTCGACGGCGGGCCTCCAGAGCGAGCTCCAGGCGTCGCTCGCCGAGGCGAAGGAGCGCGCCGCCGATCAGCGAAACTTCGTGCTGCTGGTCAGCGTCCTGGTGCTCGGGATCGGCGTGGTGCTGGCGGCGCTCCAGGGCGTCCAGCTCGCCAAGCCGATCAAGGCGCTGACGCAGCAGGCGAACCGGATCGCCGACGGCGACCTCTCCGTGCGCGTCCCCGAGGGGCGGCGCGACGAGCTCGGCGTGCTCGCGCAGACCTTCAACAAGATGGCCGACGAGATCCGCGACCTGCTCGTCGAGCAGGCGCAGAAGGCGTCGCTCGAGAAGGAGATGTCGCTCGCGCGGCAGGTCCAGCAGGCGATGCTGCCGCCGCACACGCTCGAACAGCACGGCAGCCTGAAGGTGTGCGGCTACTGCATGCCGGCCTCGAGCTGCGGCGGCGACTGGTGGACGTATCGCAAGCTGTCGAACGGCCGTATGCTGCTCGTGCTCGGCGACGCGACCGGTCACGGCATCCACTCGGCGATGATCGCGGCGACGGCGCGCGGCGCGGTGGAGGCGCTCTCCGGGATCGACGAGCGCCTGCTCACGCCCGAGCAGGTGCTCCGCGCGATCGACTCCGCGATCCGCCAGGTCGGCGACCACAACGTGCTGATGACCGCGTTCGCGGCGGTGTTCGACTCGTCGAACGGGATCCTCCACTACGCGAACGCGGGACAGAACTTCCCGTACGTGATCAAGCTCGGCGTGACGCGCGTCCTCGAGGAGGCGAGCATCATCGCGGCGAGCGGCAACCCGCTCGGCGATCGCAACATCGCGGTCGAGATCCGCCGCGGCTCGCTCCAGCTCCGCCCGGGCGACCTGTTCGTCTGCTTCACCGACGGTGTCGTCGAGCGCGCGAACCCCGCCGGCAAGCTGTTCGGCGATCGGCGCCTGCGCAACACGCTGACCGGGCAGGCGCTCCCCGACGCCGCCGCGCTCGAGCGCCTGCGCGATCGCCTGGTCGGCGCGCTCGACGCCTATGCCGACGGGCATGCCGCCGACGACGACGTCACGTTCGTGCTCGCCCAGTTCGATCCGCCGGTGTCGAGCAGCCGGATCTCGAGTCACGGAGCCGCATGACCTCGCTCTCGCGACGCGCGCTCGTGCTCGCCGTCCTCACCAGCTCCGCCGTGGCCCGCGCCCAGAGCGCGTCGGTCGACGTCCAGGACCTCCCGCCGCTGCCGCCGGCCGAGGACGAGCCCTCGAGCTCGGCCACGGTGCTCGCGGCGGCGACCGCCGAGGAGGACGTCGTCGTGGGTGCCGCGAAGCGCGAGCAAACGCTCGGCAACGTGGCGTCGGCGGTCACGGTCATCACGGGCGATCGCATCCGCCGGTTCGGCTATCGCACCGTCGGAGAGGCGCTGTCGGGGGTCGCGGGCGTCTACATCCAGGACTCGCGGCTGACGCAGCAGATCGGCATCCGCGGCCTCCAGATCCCCGGCGGGTTCAACAGCCGCGTGCTGGTGCTCGTCGACGGCGCGACGATCAACGAGGCGTGGGGCGCGTTCGCCGGCGTCGGCTGGGACGCGCTGGTGTCGATCGACGACATCGCGCGCATCGAGGTGATCCGCGGCCCCGTCGGCGCGGTCTACGGCACGAACGCGTTCTTCGGGATCATCAACATCGTCACGCGCGGTGCGGCCGAGGGCTCGCGCGCGTGGGGCCGCGTCAGCGTCGGGAACATCACGGGCGCCGTCGCCACCGCCGGCTTCGCGCAGGGCGGCGTCAACAAGCAGATCCGCGGCTCGGTGCTCGCGATGACGAGGTTCGGCGAGAGCTCGACGATCGAGGCGATCCAGAGCGAGCCGCTCGAGGGCGACGGCGCGAACACGCTGATCGCCGCGGTGGTCGGCACCTACGGCGGCAGCTTCGGGCAGGTGCGGGCGTATCGCGCGCTGCGCGAGTCGCCGTTCGCGCCGTACGACAGCGACCCGGCCAAGGACCCGCCGTACGGCCTCTACAACTACCAGCTGCTCGTCGAGGGCGGGCACACGCGGGAGCTGTCGAAGCGGCTGACGGTCTCGGGCCGCGGCTACCTGAACCTGTACCGGTTCTACGACCGGATCTACTACACCGACGACGTGTTCCTCGACTACGGCGACGCGCTCACCGGCGGCGCCGAGGTCCGCGGCCGGTACGCGCTTCGCGCCGACGGCAAGCTCGGTGTCACGGCCGGCGCGGAGGCCAACTACAGCCGCACGGAGAGCCGCTCGTACACGGAGGGCATGTTCGACGTGGACGGCGTGAAGGTCCCGCTCGACTTCAGCATCCAGGGCGTCTACTCCGAGCTCGACGGCCAGCCGCTGCCGTGGCTCGGCTTCACCGCCGGGCTGCGCTTCGACAACAACACGCAGAGCTCGAGCCGGCTGTCGCCGCGCGCCGCGCTGTTCCTCACCAACAGCGAGAAGTACGGCGCGAAGCTGCTGTACGCCGAGGGCTTCCGCAACGCGAGCGCGTTCGAGGGGGCCTTCGAGGACGGCGTCGACTTCTCCGCGAACCCCGACATCAAGCCGGAGACCGTGCGCAGCTTCGAAGGCGTGCTGTGGGCCCGCCCGATCGCCGGCCTGTCGACTCGCCTGTCGGCCTTCTACTGGAAGGCGAAGGACGTGATCGAGCAGCTGCCCGATCCCGACGACGCGACGCTGCTCCAGTTCCAGAACGTCGGTGTCTACGTCACGCAGGGCGTCGAGGCCGAGGCGACGTACCGCAACAGCGCCGGGTGGTACGGGTTCGGTGGCCTCGCGGTCGCGCGCGTCGGCAGTGCGCAGGCCGGCGCGGACCTCACCTACGGCGAGGTCGTCGACGCCCCGCGCGTCACGGGCACGGTCGGCGTGTCGACCCCGAAGCTCGCGGATGTCGGTCACGTGTCGGCGGCCGCGGTCTACCTCGGCCCGCGCCACACGCGCACCGACGAGAACGGAGACGGGCTGCCGAACTCGAAGCGGTGGATCGGGCTCGACGCGACGATCTACGTGCCGAACATCAAGGGCTTCGACTTCACGGTCGGCGTCCGCAACGTCCTCGGCACCCGCGACGAGGTTCCCGCGCCCGGCGACTACGACCGGTTTCCGGATCCCGACACCACGATCGTCGTCCCGAAGATCCCCGGCGAGGGCAGGGAGTTCTTCGTGAAGGTGGGCTATGCGCGCTAGCAGCATCCTGTTCGCAGCGATCCTCGCCGCCGCCGCCCCGGTGGTCGCGCAGCCGCTCCATCAAGCGGAGGACGAGAGCGCGGCGCTCGTCGCGGAGGGCCGCGAGGCGCTCAAGCAGGGAGAGCTCGCGGACGCGGCGAAGGCGCTCGATCAGGCGATCGCCCTGAACCCGCGGCGCGTCGAGGCGTACGTGCTGCGCTCGGCGGTGTACGCGGCGCGCAAGGAGTACCGGCGCGGCATCGAGCTGATGGAGCGCGCGCGCCGCCTCGCGCCGAACGACGAGGAGGTGCTGACCGCGCTGGGCTCGCAGTACGTGCTCGCCGGCGACGGCGCACAGGGCGCGCCGATCCTCGCGCAGGTCACGAAGCAGAACCCCCGGCGCTACGACGCCCAGCTCCTGCTGGGCCACTACTGGCACGACACCGGCAAGTGGCCCGACTCGATCGGCGCGTTCGAGGCGTACTTCGCGAACCGCCCCGACGCGCTCGCGAAGGAGGACAACCGCCACCGCATCGATCTCGCGGACTCCTACCTGCGGTACCGCCAGCCGCAGAAGGCGCTGCCGCTGTTCACGAAGGCGGCCGCGGCCCGCCGGACCGACGTGCGCGCGCGGATCGGCGTCGCGTGGGCGACCGCGGCGATCGACTGCAAGAAGGCGCGCTCGCTCCTGCGCGAGCTCGAGGTGATCGCGCAGGCGCACCCCGAGGTCTGGCTCGTCGACGGTCAGTGCGCGCTCGCGCTCGGCGATCCGGGCGCGGCGCTCGAGCGCGGGCGGCGCTACCTCGAGAGGGCGGCGACCGCAGCGGCCGCCGGCCACGCACTCGTCGGCGAGGCGCAGGCGGCGAAGGGCAACCTCGCCGAGGCTCGCCGGGAGCTCGAGACCGCGATGCGGCTCGAGCCGCAGCGCCGGCGGTGGACGGTGCGCTACGCGTTCGTGCTGCGCCGCGCGGGAGAGCCGAAGCAGGCCGCGGTCGTGCTCGACAAGCTCGGTCCGCCGAGCGCGCCGGGGATCGATCCGGACTGGTGGACGGGGCTCGGCGAGGCGCTGCTCGCCGCCGGCGAGGCGAAGACGGTCGTCGAGCGGCTCGTTCCCGTGCTCGCCGATCTTCCCGACGACGCACTGATCCGCACCGTCGCGGGCCAGGCGCAGCTGCAGACCGGCGACGCCGAGGGCGCGATCAAGACGCTCGGCGAGGCGGAGACGCTCGGCTCGACCCCGCGCTCGCGCAAGCTGCTCTCCGACGCGCTGACCTCCGTGGCGACCGCGAAGCTGAAGTCGAACGATGCCGCCGGCGCGGAGCCGATGCTCGCGCGCGCGGACCAGCTCGAGGGCAACGCCGCCGTGTGGCGCGGCCTCGGCATCGCGCGGCTCGCGCTCGACCGCCCCGGCGATGCGGTCGCACCGCTCGACAAGGCCGCGAGAGCCGACGCCACCGCCATCACCCTCATGCTCGCGGGGCGCGCGCACGCGCTCGCGAACGACTTCCCCGGCGCGCGGCCGCTCTACGACCGGGCGCTCGCGGCGGCCGACAAGGACGCCCAGGTCGAGGTCGCGATCGACTGGGCGGCCTCCGAGCTCGCGGCGGGCGACGCCTCGGTCGCGGTGGCCGCGCTCGAGAAGGCCGCCCCCGCGGCGAAGGGCGCGCTCGCCGCTCGACACAAGGCCGCGCTCGCGACCGCGCGTCACGCGGCCGGCGTCGCGATGATCAAGGCCGGCAACGGGCCGAAGGCCGTGGAGCTGCTGCGGGCGTCGGCCGCGGCGGAGCCCGTGCTGTCGACGAAGTGCGACCTCGCGCTCGCGGCGGTGATGGTTGGCGAACCGAGCGCGGCGCTCGCCGCCCTCAAGGCGGTCCAGGGCCAGAGCTGCCCGTTCCCGTCGCCGGCCGACACGCAGGCGGCGCCGATCCTCGCGGCGTTCACCGAGGGCCGCACCCCGAAGCGCGCCAGCAAGGCACTCGACAAGCTGCAAGCGCTCGCACCGAAGGCGACCGGACCCGCCGCCGCTCTGCTCGGGACGTCGATCCGCGTCGTCGCGCTCGAGGCGGCGCAGGATGCGTATCGCAGCGGGCAGAGCGCGCAGGCGCGGCGGTTCTTGAACATCGCCAAGAACGCGAGCTCGCGCGTCGGCACCGACGAGGTCGCGCACAACCTCGCGGTCCTCGATCTCGCCGACGGCAACGTCGACGCGGCGATCGCGGGCCTCGAGCGCGTCGCCGGCAAGGTGCCCGAGGCGCTGGTCAACCTCGGCATCGCGTACGAGCGCAAGGGCGACCCGGTGAAGGCGCTCGACGCGTGGCGGCGCGCGCGCAAGGCGAACGTGCGCTTCGCGCAGCTCGGCGACTGGATCGAGTCCAAGGAGCGCGTCTACGGGGAGGGCCCGTGAGGACCGCGCTGGTCGCGCTCCTCGTCGCGCTCGGGGCGGTCGCCGCCCCACCCGCTCGCGCCGACAACGTCACCGTCGGGCTGTTCGCGCCGTCGGAGCCGTTCCCATCGACCGCGGCGCGCGTCGAGCTTGCGAAGCGGCTCGGAGAGCACCTCGGTTCCGCGGTCGGTGGGACCGGGGTCGGCCGCGTGTTCGCGCGCGCGGGCGACTTCTCGTCGGCGGTCAAGAAGGGCGAGGTCACGATCGCCGTGGTCGATGCGACGTACCTGGCCGGTGGCGGCGCGGCCGGCTTCACCGTGATCGCGGCGGCGACGCGCGGCGGCGATGCGATGCACGGCTGGCAGCTCGTCGCGCGCGGCTCCGAGACGATCGCGCAGCTCAAGGGCAAGCGCGTGCTCGTCCCGTCGGTCGGCGGGCGCGAGAGCGAGTTCGTGCTCAACGTCCTGCTCGGCGGCGAGGTCGGCAAGGACTTCTTCGGGAAGGTCGAGTCGGCGCCCGACACGGCCTCGACGCTCGCGGCGCTCGGCCTCGGCAAGGCCGACGCGGCGGTCGTGCCGGCGGCGGTCGACCTGCCCGCCGGGGTCACGACCGTGCTCGCGCTCCCGCAGCTCTCCGGTCCGGTGCTCGTCGCCTACGGTGCGGTCAGCCCGAGCCAGCGCCAGCAGCTCGCGGCCGCGGCCGCGACGTTCAAGGGCGACGCGACGATCACCGGCTTCCGCGGCGGCGATGGCGACGCGGTGCGCTCGATCGCGCGCCGGTTCTCGGTGCCGGTCAAGCGCGGTCCGCACGCCGTGCCGACGGTGCGCGTGCTCGTCGGTGACCTCGTCGAGGGACGGACGTTCTCGATCGAGCGCACCCCGGCGACGGCGTTCGCGCGGTAAGGTCCGGCCGTGACCTTCGCGCAGACCTACCCCGAGCACGTCGCCACGCTCCAGCGCGGTTACGAGGCCGCGCTCGCCGCGCACGGCTTCGACGCGGTCGTGCTGTGCAGCGGCACCGCGACGATGAAGAACCGGTTCGACGATCAGGCGTGGCCGCTGTCGCCGACCCCGGCGTTCGCGCACTGGTGCCCGCTGCCGGAGCCCGACGCGTTCGTCGTCGTCCGGCCCGGCAAGCAACCCCAGCTCGTCCGGACCGTCGTCGACGACTTCTGGGAGGTCCCGGCGAAGGCCGAGAGCGAGCACTTCTGGCCGTCGTTCGAGCTCGTCGAGGTCAAGCCCGGGCTCGCGGGTGACGTGCTGCCGAACAGCAAGGTCGCGGTGATCACGCGCGATCCCGGCACGTCGCCGCCCGGGACGGTGAACCCGCCGGGCCTGATCGCAGCGCTCGATCTACTCCGCACGAGGAAGACCGCGTACGAGATCGCGTGCCTCGTCGAGGCGTCGCGCCGCGCGGCGATCGGCCACAAGCACGCGGCGCGCGTGTTCCAGGCCGGGACACCCTCGGAGCTCGAGCTCCACCTCGCGTACCTCCAGGCGAGCGAGCAGGACGACGCGGCGGCGCCGTACAAGGGCATCGTCGCGCTCGGAGCGCACACGGCGATCCTCCACTACGTCGCGTACCAGCGACACCGCATCTCCGGCGACACCTCGTTCCTGATCGACGCGGGCGCGAAGGTGCTCGGCTACGGCAGCGACATCACGCGCACGCACGTCCGCGGCACGGGGACGGGCGCGCGTCGCTTCCAGAACCTGCTGGCTCACGTCGACGCGGTCCAGCAGGACATCGTGCGCCGGATCCGCCCGGGCATGTCCTACGAGGACCTCCACGACGACGCGCATCACAAGCTCGCGGTCGCGCTGCGCGAGCTCGGCATCGGTCGCGGCAGTCCGGCCGAGCTCGTCGAGCGCGGCATCACGCGCGCGCTGTTCCCGCACGGGCTCGGGCACTCGCTCGGCATCTGCGTGCACGACGCCGGCATGAAGCCCCGCCCGCCGCGCCCCGACAACAAGTTCCTGCGGAACACGAGCGTGATCGAGGCTGGTCAGGTGTTCACGATCGAGCCGGGCGTCTACGTGATCGATGGCCTGCTCGGGCCGCTCCAGGCCGACGATCGCCGCGATCTGCTCGACTGGTCGGCGATCGCCGACCTCCGCGAGTTCGGCGGCATCCGCATCGAGGACAACGTCCTCGTCGAGGCCACCGGCATCCGCAACCTCACGCGCGAGGCATTCGCCGCCGTCTAGCCGGCTCGACGATCGCGCTCCCGCGCAGTACATTCCCGGCGTTCATGCGTACCGTGCTGCTGTTCGCCATGGTGCTCGTCGCGTGCCAGCGCACCGAGGAGAAGAAGGTCATCACGACCGGGTCGGGCTCCGCCGCGACCACGGGCTCCGCGGGGTCGGCCGCGCCGCCGAAGGTCGAGCAGATCCGGCCGCCGCTGGATCTCGCGAACCCGCCGATCGACGCGGTGAAGACGTCGACCGGCCTCGTCTACAAGAAGCTGACCTCGGTCGCCGACGCCCCCGCACCGAAACGCAACGACACCGTCCTCATCACGTACACCGGCTGGCGGCAGTCGACCGGCGAGACGTTCTACTCGAACCGCAGCAACGGCCAGCCGATGCCGCTCCAGCTGGCGAACACCGCGCCCGGGTTCACCGAGGCGCTGCAGTTCGTGCGCAAGGGCGAGCGGGCGATGCTGTGGCTCCCGCCGGAGATCGGTTACAAGGGCGCGCCGCCGGCGGGCACCGCGCCGGAGACGCTGGTGTACGAGGTCGAGATCGTCGACATCCTCCCCGCGCCGGCCGTGCCCGAGGACGTCGGCAAGCCGCCCGCCACCGCCGAGAAGCTGAAGAGTGGACTGCTCTACCGGGTCGTGAAGCCGGGGACGGGCAAGGAGAAGGCGCGAACGTTCGACACCGTGACGTTCAACTACTCCGCGTGGGACGCGGACGGCCGGATGTTCGACTCGACCGAGATGCGCAAGCGCCCGGCGACCGTGCCGCCGTTCCGGCAGACCGTCGTGATGGAGGAGATCCTGACGTCGATGACGGCCGGCGAGCGTCGCCGGTTCTGGATCCCGTCGGAGAAGATGACGTCGGCGGGCAAGCCGCTGCCGGGCATGCCCGCGGGCGTGCTGACCTACGAGATCGAGATGATCACGATCGCGAAGGGCACCGAGCCCCCGCCCGTGCCGCGCGACGTGAAGGAGCCCCCGGCCGACGCGCAGAAGACCGCGAAGGGTGTGTTCTACAAGGTGCTGAAGCAGGGTACCGGCGACACGAAGCCCGCGCCGACCGACAAGGTCAAGGTGCACTACACCGGGTGGACCACCGACGGCCGGATGTTCGACTCGTCGGTCGTGAAGAACGAGCCGTCGGAGTTCTCGCTCGACGGTGTGATCGTCGGATGGACCGACGGCCTCTCGCTGATGCGCGCGGGCGATCGCTACCGGTTCTGGATCCCCGACGAGCTCGCCTACAAGGGCGCGGCGGGCAGGCCGCAGGGCATGCTGGTGTTCGACATCGAGCTGCTCGAGGTGATGCCCCAGCGCAAGCCGCTCACCGAGACCGGCCGGGTCGAGGTTGGCGGCGAGCCGCTGAAGGTCGAGACGGGCGTGGTCCCGCCTGACGTCGCGGCGCCGCCCGCGGATGCGAAGAAGAGCCCGAAGGGCGTGTTCTACAAGATCCTGACGTCGGTGCCCGGCGCGAAGCGCCCGACGCTCGCCGACACGATCACGGCGCACTACACGGGCTGGACGACCGACGGCAAGGAGTTCGACTCGTCGAAGAAGAGCGGCCGCCCGCTGGTCTATCCACTCACGAGCCTGATCAAGGGCTGGCAGGACGTGTTCCCGCTGATCGGCGTCGGCGAGTCGGCGCGGATCTGGGTCCCCGAGGAGCTCGCTTACAAGGGCAAGAGCGGGCCGCAGGGCATGCTCGTGTTCGACATCGAGCTGCTCGACACGAAGGGACCGTGAGCGAGCTCGCCGGCGTCGCACGTGCGTGGGGCTGGGCGGAGGACCAGCTCTCGCCGCTCGCCGGCGGCCTCATCAACCAGACGTATGCGGTGCGCGAGCATGGCGTGCCGACCGCGGTGCTCCAGCGCGTCCACCCGGTGTTCGGCGGCGAGGTCAACCTCGACATCGAGGCGGTGACGGCACACCTCGCCGCGAAGGGGATGACGACGCCGCGCCTCGTGCGCACGCTCGCCGGCGAGCCGTGGATCGTCGCCGGCGGTCGGGTGTGGCGCGCGCTCAGCTGGGTCGACGGCGTCACGGTGCACACCGTGCCGGATCCGTCGTGGGCCACGGCCGGCGGCGAGCTGCTCGGACGGTTTCACCGCGCGGTCGCCGACCTCGCGCACGACTACCACTTCGCGCGCGCCGGGGTTCACGACACGGCCGGGCACCTCGCGACGCTCGCCGTCCACGTCGCCGCGGGCGGCGACCCGGAGTGGGTCGAGCTCGGTCGCGAGATCGCGGCGCAAGCCAGCGACCTGCCGCCGCTGCCCCAGACGGCGGCGCGCCACTGCCACGGCGATCTCAAGATCTCGAACCTCCTGTTCCACACGGAGCCGGTCCGCGGGGTGTGCCTCGTCGATCTCGACACGGTCGGCAAGAGCACGATGGCGTTCGAGCTGGGCGATGCGATGCGGTCGTGGTGCAACCCGCGCGGCGAGGACACCGGCGGCGTGCGGTTCGATCTCGAGATCTTCGGCGCCGCGATCCGCGGCTTCCGGTCCGTCGCGGATGCGCTGCTCACCGCGGACGAGCGCACGGCGATCGTGCTCGGCACGGAGACCGTGACGGTCGAGCTCGCGGCCCGGTTCTGCGTCGACGTGTTCCGCGACGACTACTTCGGCTGGGACGCGTCGCGGTTCCCCTCGCGCCGCGCCCACAACCTGGTGCGCGCCCGTGGCCAGCTCGCGCTCGCGCAGGCGATCCGCGCCGTGCGATCCGACGCGCTCGAGATCGTCCATGGCTGACCTCGATCCCGACGAGCGGCTGATCCGCACGGCGATCGCCGCGCGCGGCGACATGGCGCGGATCGGCGCGCTCGTCCACGCCGTCGTCGGCCTCGTGTGCATCGCGGTCCTCGTGCAGGGCGGGGAGCCCGTGCCGTGGGGGCTCGGGACCGTGGCGTTCCTGGTGGCCGCGGGGTGGCTCGAGATCACCGCGCGCCGGCGGCGCGAGGGGCGGTCGCCGGTCCTCCACGCGCTGATCTACCGGCCTGGCGAGGTGCAGCATCTCCAGGTGTCCGACGAGGAGTCCGGCCTGCAGATCCGCGTCACGGCGGCGGGAGCGACGGACTACGTGTGCCCGCCCGGCGCCCTCGAGGACCTGGTGGCGGCGCTGCGCCGGCGGTCCCCGCAGGCGACGTTCGTCGATCTGCGCCGCTGAGGTCGGAAGTCCTCGCACCTGTTAGCGGATTCCCTTCGCCAGCGGCCCGACATGCGCTCTAATCGGGGGATGCGCCTCCGTCGGCCGGTGACCGTCGCCGGCACGTTGTTGTTTCTCGCCGCCACGACCGCGCATGCCGTGAACCCCCGCTCCGCCCCGGCCATCGCCGCGGAGGAGCTGACCGCGCTGCCCGCCGCGAAGCTGCCCGCGCCGCTCCGCACGCACGCCGACGTGCGATGGGCGAAGGTCCCGAGCGCGGCGTGGACGCGGTTCGAGCAGCGCATGGGCGGCCGGTGGTCCGCGTCGTACGACCGCGCCACCGGGGTGCCGAACCGGATCTGGGGCTCCGGCTACGCCACCCCCGGCGCCGTCGCGCTGCCGCAGGTCGCCGAGGGCTGGGCGCGCTCGCTGCTCCGCGACCACCTCGCGCTGCTCGCGCCGGGTGCGCGCGTCGAGGACTTCGTGCTGGTCGCGAACCACTCCGACGGCGAGATCCGCTCCGTCGGCTTCGCGCAGCAGTTCGATGGCCGGCGCGTCGTCGGTGGACAGGTGTCGTTCCGGTTCAAGCGCGACCGGCTGATCGCGATCGGCAGCGAGGCGCTGCCGGAGGTCGCCGTCGACACCACGTCGATCGATCGCTCGGCGCGGCTGTCGCGCGCCGATGTCGGACAGCGCGCGAAGGCCAGGCTGCGCGCGGCGGTCGCACTGCCGGCCGCGCCGATCACCGAGCCGGGCGACGAGGTCGTACTGCCGCTCGTCGCCGACGATGCGATCCTCGGCTACCGCGTCGCCCGCCCGCTGACGATCGACGGCGGCGCCGAGGGCAAGTACCTCGCGTACGCCGACGCGGCGACCGGCGAGGTGCTCGCGGTCAAGCAGCTGAACGCCTACGCCTCGGGCACGGTGCGCTACAAGTCCGTCGACCGTCACCCCGGCCGCCCCCGCGTCGATCGTCCGGCGCAGCACGCGCACGTCATGGTCGCCGGCGCGCGCACGACGACGGCGCTCGACGGCAGCGTGTCGTGGGGCCCGGATGCGGCGCAGACGCTGACCACGGCGGTGAGCGGGAACTTCGTCGAGGTCGTGAACCAGGCCGCGGGCGGGCAGATCGCGTTCGCGGAGCTCTCGATCTCGCCCGGCGGCAGTGTGCTGTGGGATCCGTCGGCGAACGTCGACGACGACGCGCAGGTCCAGGTCTACATCGCGACGAACATCGTCAAGGACTACGTCCGCACGATGGTCGATCCGAACATGAAGACGCTCGACGAGGTCATCACGGCGAACGTGAACCTCGGGCAGGACTGCAACGCGTTCTACGACGGCAGGTCGATCAACTTCTTCCACCGGAGCGCGAAGTGCCAGAACACCGGCCTGCTCCAGGACGTCGTCTATCACGAGTTCGGTCACGCCCTGCACTCGGAGGAGGTCATCGAGGGCGTCGGCAAGTTCGACGGCGCGATGAGCGAGGGCGCCTCCGACTTCCTCGCCGCGAGCATCACCGGAGATCCGGGGATGGGCCGCGGGTTCTTCTTCAACGACGATCCGCTGCGCAGCCTCGATCCGCTCCTGAAGGAGTTCGTCTGGCCCGACGACGTCCAGGAGATCCACCACACCGGCCTCATCTACGGCGGCACGTTCTGGGACCTGCGCAAGGCCCTGATCGCGGAGCTCGGCGAGTCCGACGGCATCACGCTCACCAACAAGCTGTACGTCGGCACGCTGCGCCGCGCGTCGAGCATCCCGTCCAGCCTGATCGAGGCGCTGGTCGAGGACGACGACGACGGCAACCTCGACAACGGCACGCCGCACGAGTGCACGATCCGCCGCGCGTTCGGGCGCCACGGCCTCCGCACCGTCACCGGCACGATCGTCGCGCCGGCGACGGTCGAGCAGAAGTCCGAGGCCTCGCAGGTGCGCGTCGAGCTCACCGGCATCGCGACCCGGTGCACCGGCGACAACATCATCCGCGTCGTCGTGACGTGGAAGGGCGAGGAGGGCCGGATGGGACCCGAGGGCACCGCCGATGCGGTGCAGGGCGACCTCGACACCTACTACGCGCTGATCCCGCTGCCCGAGAACGCGAGCGTGTTCTACAAGGCGCGCATCATCTTCGAGGACAGCTCGGTGCTCACGCTCGCCGACAACCTCGCGGACCCGTACTACCAGCTCTATCAGGGCACGACGAAGCCGCTCTACTGCACGTCGTTCGAGGACGGCGATCCGCTGACGATGGGCTGGACGACGGGCGCGTCGAAGGACGCCTCGCCGTGGGCGTGGGGCGAGCCGATGGGAGGCACGAGCGACCCGCAGGTCGCGTTCTCGGGCACGCACATCCTCGCGCAGGAGCTCGGTGGCAACTACAAGGGCGATCGGACCTCGTGGGTCGAGATGCCGACGATCGACGTCGGGAAGTGGTCCGACGTGCGGCTGCAGTACCGGCGCTGGCTCGGCGTCGAGGACGGCCACTTCGACAAGGCGCGCATCCGGCTGAACGGCAAGGAGGTCTGGATCAACGCGACCCAGAACATCGGCGACTCGTCGTCGCTCGCGCACCTCGATCGCGAGTGGCGGTTCCACGACGTGCCGCTCTCGGGCAAGGTCCCCGGGCACGACCTGACCGTGCGCTGGGAGCTCTCCGCCGACACCGGGCTCGCGTACGGGGGCTGGCAGCTCGACGACGTCTGCATCGTCGCGAACATCAGCTCGGTGTGCGGCGACGGCGTGAAGTCACCGACCGAGGCCTGCGACGATGGCGCGTCGAACGCGAACACGGCCGGGGCCTGCCGCACCTACTGCCAGCTGCCGACGTGCGGCGACTTCATCGTCGACGAGGGCGAGGACTGCGATCGCGGCCTCGAGGGCGACGGTACGTGCACCGCGTCGTGCACCGACATCGAGATCCCGAGCCTCGGCGGCTGCTGCTCGACCGGCGGCGGTGGCGCCGCGGGCAGCTTCGCGCTCGGCGCGCTGGTCGGTGCGGTGCTGCTGCGCCGCCGGCGTCAGCGCGGCTGATCGGCCGGGGCGGCCCGGTCGTTCTGATCGAGCCAGCCGTCGCCGTTGCGGTCCAACCGGCGGAGCCGCTTCTGCACGCGCGGCGGGAGCTCGCCCGGGCCGAGGTTGCCGTCCTGATCGAGGTCGTAATTCTGGATCAGGCGCGCGCGACGGTCGCCGCCGCGCGCGCCGCCGCGCTCTCCCATGCGCTTCGCCATCCGGCGCAGCACGCGCGACGCCTGGCGGCGCTCGCGCCTGTCGAGGCGGCCGTCGCCGTCGCGGTCGAACTGCTCGACGAGCGCGCGGCGGAGCTTCTGCATGGGCTGGCCGCGCTGGGGGCGAGTCTGGTCTTGCGGGAGGTCGTCGTCGGCGCGGGCGATGCCCGTCGTGCTGACGAGGACCGCGAGGAGGATCGCGGCGAGCTTCATGCTCGGACTGACCCGCGCGGCGTCCCGAAGTTAAGGGCAGGGGTCCGTGATCGCGCCCGGGCCGGGCACGGTCGGCACGCCGTCGCGCACGTAGGACTCGAGGAAGCAGCCGTACTGGTGCTTCACGTCGGCGTTCTGGCGGTAGAGGTAGTGCGCGTCGATGATGCCGTCGCCGGGGTACTGCACGACGACGCGCGTCTTGCCGTCGCGGTTGGCCTTGACCGGGTAGCTCGCGAGGCCGGAGATCTTGTCGAGGGCGAGCGCGTCCTGCATCGACGGCCAGACGATGGTGCCGGCCTGCTGGTTCCCGTAGGCGAGCGCGGCGGCGTCGTAGACCTCGATCACGAAGTACGAGTCGCCCTTGCCGACCGGCTCGTAGACGTGGCGGGGCGCGGCGCCCGGCAAGGGCCGGCGCGCGATGCGATCCATGTAGGCGAGCGGCTCGGCGATCTCCCAGCCGAGCGCCATCACGTCGAGGCCGGGGTGCACGAAGGACAGCGTCGAGTCGTCGACGCCGAGCGCGGTGGCGAGCAGCGAGCGCGCGCCGGGGATCGTCGCGGTCTCGAGGATCATCAGGTTCCAGAACCCGCCGGCTCCCGTCGGGACGAGCGCGCCGAACCGCGGCTCCGTCGCGCCGACGAGGTTCGTGTACATGCCGCCCATCGACTGGCCACCGAGCGCGAGCTTGCCTGGATCGAAGCGATGCGCGGCGCCGCCCGCCGGCGCCGGCAGCCCGCAGGCGGCCACCGTCGCGTGCGGGATCTGGAGCGCGAGCAGCGCGTCGAGCAGCATGCGCTGCTCGAACAGGCCCTGCTGGAACGTGTAGGGGAACGCGGCGAGGTTGTTGATGTTCAGGTAGCCGTAGTCGCTGGCGCCCGGCAGGCGCTCGGGGTTCACCGGCATCGCCGACGATGCGGCCGCGACGCCGTGCAGCGCGGCGACGTAGCCGGGACCCTTGCCGGGCTCGGGCATGTCGGACGGCACCGGCGAGTAGCCGAGGTCGACGAGGCCCGACGACAGCCCGCCCGACCCGTGGATGAACTGGTAGAGCGGCCAGCCCGCTGCCGGCATCGGCGCCTTCGGCAGCGTGATGCGCAGCGGGATGGTCAGCTCGCTTTGCTTCTGGGGCAGGTCGCCCGCGTCGAGGACGAACCGGCCCTCGTTGTCGAACGGCTGCATGCCCTTCTGGAACTGCGGCATCGTGATCGTGCCGCGCAGCTCGCAGAACCCGTCGTGCATCGCGCCGTTGAACAGCGCGAGGTTCTCGATCACCGGGTGGTGCGCGGTTCTCACCGCCTCGGAGCGCTTCCGCGCGCGCTCGACCTCGTCACCGGTGGTGAACACCGTCGCCACGAGCACGTCGTCCTCGGGGATCCCGAGCATCGCGAGCGTGTCGCGGAGGACGTGTCCGTCCGCGAAGTACTTTTTCGCGAGCTTCGCCGCCTGGCGGAAGCCGGGCGCGAACGCCGAGCGCACGACGAGCGCGTATGCCGTGTGCGGGCGCAGCACGATGCCGGGCCGCGGCGCGAACGCGACCAGGTTCTCTGCGACGTACGCGTCCTTGGGCAGCGTCGCCGCGACGAGCGGCACGCTGGTGCCGCGCTCGGGAGAGGTCGGCTCCACGTCGACGAGCAGGACCGCGTCGTCCATCGGGGGGATGACGTCGCCGATCGCGCGCTCCGGGACCGGCGCGGTGAACCGCACGTACATCACGGGCATCACCGGCCACCCGAGGCGGTCGCCGACGGTGAGCAGCAGGGCGTTCAGGATCGGCACGTTCCGCGGGTTCGGAAAGCCGGTCATGTCCGGCCCACCGGTGGCCCCGATGCGGTCGTCCGAGGGGAACGGCGCGTTCCAGAACGTCTCCGGCGTGTCGAACGGGCCGTCGATGTCGAAGTAGGCGGTCTTGCCGGGACCGCCATCGTCGCCACACGCCGCGAGCGCCACGAGCGGGATCAGCCAGCGCGTCAATCCCCGCCGCGTCATCCGCTCACGGTGGTGCGCGGCTTGCGGCGGCGCGGTGGCGTCTGCGCGGCCGCGCGCACGCGCTGGAGGATCGACGTGGCGAGCGTCTCGTCGTCCTCGATGAACGGGACCGAGACGTTCTCGAACAGCGTCCGGTCCCGCGAGCTCGCCGCGCCGATCGCGACGAGCTGGGCGTTGTGCTCGGACTCGAGCCCGCGGATGTACATCACGAGCTCGAGCGCGTTCATCAC
>JAEUJX010000723.1 GCA_016794545.1 Myxococcales bacterium | reverse complement strand
GGCGCGCTCGCGGCGCGCGACGACGTCGAGCCGTCGGTGCCGAGCGACACCAGCGTGATGCCGTACGTCGGCATCACCACCGCGCCGTCCTGGGGAGCGGTCGCGAGGAGCTACCTCGCCGTCGTCGAGAAGCGCCTCGCGGACGGTCCGGTGACGATGCCCGCGGAGCTGCCGCGGACGCCCACGATCGAGTCGGTCCGGACGATCGTGGCCTGGCTCCACCGCAACATCCGCTACACCGGGATCGAGTTCGGCGACGCGTCGAACGTGCCGTGGCCGCCCGCGGAGACGATCAAGCGCGGGTTCGGGGACTGCAAGGACAAGGCGACGCTGCTCGTCGCGCTCCTGAAGCAGGCTGGTATCCGTGCGGAGCTCGCCTTGCTGCAGACCGGCCCCGGGACCGACATCGACGCGGTCCTCGCGGGCATCGATGGCTTCGATCACGCGATCGTGCACGCGCGGGTCGGCGCGACAGACGTGTGGATCGATGCCACGGAGGACCTCGTGATCGTCGGCGAGCTCCCGCCGCGGGACCAGGGCCGGCGCGCGCTGCTGATCGCCTCGGAGACCACCGCGCTCACCACCACGCCGCGGGCGACCAACACGCTGATGCGCGAGGTCCGGACGTTCGACCTGTCGGAGGCCGGTGCCGCCAAGGTCACCGAGATCGCGACGGCCACCGGCGCGTTCGACGCCGAGAACCGGTCCTGGGTCCGCGACGAGCGCGCCGAGAACGTTCGCAAGCACCTCGGCTCGTACGTCGAGGCCGAGTACAAGGCCAAGGCCCTCGCGAGCTACACCACCACGGCGCCGGAGGACCTGTCGAAGCCGTTCACGTGGACGCTGGCCGTCACCGAGAGCTCGCGCGCATTCACCTCGCGCGACCGGATCGACGTGCACCTGTTCCCCGCCGACACCTTCGACCGGGTCCCCAAGCTCCTCGTGAGCGAGCCGGACGCGAAGAAGCCGCGCAAGGCTCCGTACGAGTGGTTCACGCCGCACGTGTACGAGATCGAGAACCGGCTCGTGCTGCCGCCCGGATTCGCGGCCCCGACGGTGCCGCCGGATCGCACGCGCACGCTCGGCACCGCGAAGCTGATCGAGACCCACAAGCTCGACGGCCGGACGCTCGTGTACCGCTACCGGTTCGAGACCGGCAAGCAGCGCCTCACCGCCGCGGAGCTCACCGCGTTGCAGAAGGCGATGACGACCGCCGCGGAGGAGGAGGTGCACATCGTCCTCGAGCACACGGCCTGGGCGCTCGCCGAGCGCGGCAAGCCCAGGGAGGCGATCGCGGAGGTGCAGCGGGTGATCGCGTTGCACCCGAAGGAGGCGATCCATCACACCGACATGGCGGCCGTGCTGCTCAAGGCCGGCGCGGGACAGGCCGCGCGCCGTGCAGCGCGCAAGGCCGTCGAGCTCGAGCCGAAGAACGCCGACGCGCTCGCGGTGCTCGCCTGGGTGCTGCGCCACGACACGCTCGGGCGCGAGTTCGGCTTCGATCACGATCGCGCCGGCGCCCTCGCCGCGTACGAGAAGGCGCGCGCGCTCGATCCCAAGCACGTCGGGGCTGCCCAGGATCACGCGCAGCTCCTCGAACGCGATCCGGACGACCTGCCGATCGGAGCGGAGCGCGACCTGAGCAAGGCGATCGAAGCGAGGCGCGCGGCGGTGGCTCTCGAGGACTCCACCGACAACAAGATCGCGCTCGCGCGGGTGCTGCTGCGGGCGGGCAAGGCGGAGGAGGCGGCGACGCTCGCGAAGACGCTCCCCGCGGCGGACATCCGGGATTCGCTGCTGATCGCGTCCACGGCAGCGGCCTCGGGGGCGCCGGCCGCGATCGGGCTCGCGTCGGCGATGAGGAGCGGCGCGGCGCGGACGGCGCTGCTCGACTCGGCGGCCGCCGTGCTCCTCGTGGTCCGGCGCTACGATGCCGCGCGCGCGCTGTTCGCCGAGACCGGCTCCGCGCGTGCAGGTACCGCGCAGGGCATGATGGTCCAGCGGGTCAAGAAGCACACCGAGAAGTTCGTCGTCGGCAAGGACCCCGCGAAGGCGGCGCTCGACGTGATGCTCGCGATGATCGTCCCGGACTACAAGTCGCAGGCGGTGACCGACGAGAAGTCCGTGAAGCGGCTGAAGAACAGCAAGCTGCGGCAGACCCTCGCGCCGATCGCGAAGCTCGGCGATGGATTCCTGAACGACCTCGTGCGGTCATCGATCGACACGCGGGTCGAGGGCTCCGGCGCGGGACCCTGGCGCGTCGAGGGCGAGGTGTTCACGTTCAAGTACCACGTCTACGTGGCTCTCGAGGGCAACGCCGCGAAGGTCGTCGGATCGCCCGAGGACTTCCCCCGCCTCGGCAGCTTCGTCCTCGCGCGCCTCGCGGCCAAGGACGTCGACGGCGCGCGCAGGCTCCTCGACTGGTTCGCGGCGGATCTCAAGGCCAGCCAGGCAGGCGCGACGCTGAAGACGCGCTTCGCCCAGCTCTGGGGGCAGGGGCTGGCGCGCGACGCATCCGCTGCCGCCCTCGCCGCCGCGTACATCGCCGGCGACGACCCCGCGGGGATTCCGGCGCTGACGAAGTGCGCGACCACCGCGAAGGACGCGAAGCCGATCTGCGAGAC
>JAEUJX010000705.1 GCA_016794545.1 Myxococcales bacterium | reverse complement strand
ACCGTGCCGTCGCGACACTCGACCTCGGCCGTGCCGGCCGCGCGGGCGACATACGAATCGGTGCCGGCCCGCTCCAGGACGCCGCCGGGCGCGAGCGTGTCCGGTCTACAGGGTCCCTGCCACGTCGGCAGCGTGCCCGTCCAGCCGACCGCCACCGACCCGCTCGAGGTGCTCTTGCATGCCACGAGCACCAGCACGAGACCACGCCACCTCATGGCGCGAAGCACACGCGAACGTAGCAGCGCACCTTGCCGTCCTCGCCCGCGATGTGACCCGCGGCGCCGAGGCTGTCGCCGAGCGAGAACATGCGCAGCACCGAGTACACGCGATCGCCGGCGAAGCACGGCTTCCGGTACGCGATGTCGACGGCCTTGCTGCGCAGCTTCAGCGGCTTGCCGGCGGCGGCGAACCGCCGGGCCGCCGCGTCGCAGAACGTCCGGATGTAGACCAGCGAGTTGACGTGCTGGTTCGCGTCGGTCTGATCGAGCGTGAACGGGACGTCGACCGGATCGCGGGCCAGCTCGTCGAGCCAGGTGGCGCCGTCGGGCGCTTCGGCGGCGGTCGCGGGGGCGGGCGCGGCGTAGCGCAGCTCGGGCACCGCGGGATAGCCCTCGACCTCGAGCCGCGTGACCTTACGCTGATCGGGCGGCGCGAACAGGCGCGTGAACGTGTGCTCGGCGAACAGCGTGCCCGCCGGCGACAGGGCGCCATCGACCTGCCGCGGACCGATGCGGCCGGCGATGCCCTTCACGTCGGTCCACACGTTCATGAACAGGCGCGAGACCTCGCCGGTGGCGTCGCGGTCGTGCGCGAGCACGAACCCGGCGCGCACCTCGATCGCCCGGTCGATGCGCACGGGCTGGTCCAGCGAGAGCAGCGTCATGCGCGTGAGGATCGGGATCACGCCGGTCTTCAGCGCCGCGCGCTGTCCCGCGTGGGTGGAGATCACCGTGCGCCACAGGCCACCCATCGTCGGCGGCAAGGCGATCGGCACGAGCCTCCCGTCCTGCGCGCAGTCCTCGTAGCGGAGCGCGCCCTCGAAGGTCGCGTGCTGATCGTCGGGGAACGCGGGCGCGGGCGGCGCGGGGAACATCGGGACGCAGGATAGCCGTTCTTGGTACCGTGCGCGCCATGCGGTCGGTGGACGCGCTGAGTGAGCTACAGCGACTGATCGAGGCGCGCGGCGCGACGCTCGAGACGCTGGCCGTTCACGACGGGCTCGCGCTGATGATCGAGCACTACCGGACCACGCGCGCCGAGGACTGCTCGCTCGACGAGGACGGCGACATGCTGCTGTTCCAGTGGGGCACGTATGACTGGGGCAAGGGACCGTTCTTCGAGATCGACCTGACGCGGCAGTTCGCCACCGGTGGCGGCGACGACGAGGACATCTGGCAGCTGTCGCTGACGTTCCTGTTCTGGCCGACGCGCTCGCTCCCCGCGGGACACCGCTGGTGCGCGCGGCCGAGCGAGCTCGACGACTTCGCGCGCTTCGTGTGGTCGCATCCGGCGCTCGCGACGGCCGACGAGCCGGTACGCGTCGAGCTCGACTACACCCCCGCCGGATAGCGTTCTGCTACGGTGGCGCGCCGTGCCCGTGCGCTTGCCGATCGAGGATGTGCTGCCCGCCGTGGTCGCGGCGGTGCGCGAGCGCGGCACGTGCGTGCTGGTCGCGCCGCCGGGCGCGGGCAAGACGACGCGGGTGCCGGGCGCGCTGCGCGATGCGGGGATCGTGGAGGGCGAGATCGTGGTGCTCCAGCCGCGCCGGCTCGCGGCGCGCATGGCCGCGGCGCGCGTGGCGAGCGAGCGCGGCGTGGAGCTCGGCGGCGAGGTCGGCTACGAGGTGCGGTTCGATCGCAAGGTCAGCGCGACGACCCGCATCCGGTTCGTCACCGAGGGCGTGCTGACGCGGCGGCTCCTCGCGGATCCCGACCTGCGCGGCGTCGGCTGCGTGATCATCGACGAGTTCCACGAGCGCCACCTCGACGGTGACCTCGCGCTCGCCCTGGTCGAGCGGCTGCGGCAGACGCGGCGCGCGCTGAAGCTCGTCGTGATGTCGGCGACGCTCGATGCCGAGCCGGTCGCGGCGTTCCTCGGGGACGCGCCGGTCGTGCGCAGCGAGGGCCGAACGTTCCCCGTGACGATCGAGCACCAGGAGCAGCTCGACGACCGGCCGCTCGGCAAGCAGGTGTCGGCCGCGGTGCGCCGGCTCGCGCAGGACAAGCTCGACGGAGACGTGCTGGTGTTCCTGCCCGGCGCGGGCGAGATCCGGCGCGTCGCGGAGGACATCGCGGAGGCCGCCGCGATCCACGACCTGACGGTGCTGCCGCTGCACGGCGACCTGACCGCCGACGAGCAGGACGCGGCGGTGCGGCCCGCGGCGAAGCGCAAGGTGATCCTCGCGACGAACGTGGCCGAGACGAGCGTCACGATCGACGGTGTCGTCGCCGTGATCGACTCGGGGCTCGCGCGGATCGCGCGACACTCGCCGTGGACCGGGCTCGCGTCGCTGCAGATCGAGCCGGTGAGCAAGGCGAGCTGCACGCAGCGCGCGGGCCGCGCCGGGCGCACGCGGCCGGGGCGCGTGGTGCGACTCTACAGCAAGCACGACTTCGACACGCGGCGCGCGTTCGAGGTGCCCGAGGTGTCGCGCACGGATCTCGCGGGCGCGGCGCTCGAGCTCCACGGCGCCGGGCTCGCCGGGCTCGGCGCGCTGCGCTGGTACGAGGCCCCGCCGGAGATCGCGGCGAACGCGGCGGAGGAGCTGCTCGTGCGGCTCGGCGCCGTCGCGGGCGGGACGATCACGGCGCTCGGGAGGAAGATGCTGCGGTTCCCGGTGCACCCGCGGCTCGGGCGGCTCGTCTGCGAGGCGGAGGCGCGCGGCGCGGGCGAGGAGGCGTGCCTGATCGCGGCGCTCGTCGGTGCGCGCGAGCTCCGGCTCGAGCGGCGCGGCCCGGCGGGCCAGGCGAAGCAGACCTCGCCCTCCGATCTGATCGACGACCTCGACGCGCTGCTCGATGCGCGGCAGAGCGGGATGCGCGCCGATCGGCTGCGGCGCGATGGGCTCGACATCACGACCGCGCACTCGGTGGATCGCGCGGCGAAGCAGCTCGAGCGGCTCGTCGATCGATCGAGGAGCAAGCGGCTCGACGACGACACGCTCGACAAGGAGCTGATGATCTCGATCCTGACGGCGTTCCCCGACCGCGTCGGCAAGCGGCGCGCACCGCGGTCGTCGGAGATCGTGTTCGCGGGCGGTGGCTCCGGCACGCTCGCGCAGAGCTCGGCGGTGATCGATGCCGAGCTGATGGTCGCCGTCGACGTGGCGGAGACCGGCGCCCGCGGCCAGGCGAGCAAGGTGCAGATCCGGCGCGCGAGCGCGATCGAGGCGAGCTGGCTGCTCGACCTGTACCTCGAGCGGATCGCGGAGACCGACGAGCTGGTGTGGAACGCGCCGAAGGAGCGCGTCGAGCGCGTGACGCGGATGACCTACGACGGCCTGCCGATCGACGAGCAGCGCGACGTCGAGAGCGCGCGGCGCGCGGGGCGGGCCGCGGCGCAGCTCCTCGCGAAGCAGGCGATCGCCGCGGGCATCGAGAAGTTCGTCGACGGCGACGCGCTCGCGCAGTGGCGAGCCCGCGTGACGCTCGTCGCGAAGCTCGCGGCCAACGACAAGCTCGTCGCCCCCACCGACGAGCACCTCGCGGAGGTGATCGCCGCGGCGTGCGAGGGCGCGACCAGCTTCGCGGAGCTGCGGAAGGCCGACCTGCTGTCGCTGCTCGACGCCAACCTCGGCGAATTCAAGGGCCTCGTCGATCGCCTCGCGCCCACGCACCTGAAGCTCCCGCGCCGCGGCCGCGCGCCGATCCACTACTCGCTCGACCAGCCACCGTGGCTCGCGTCCCGCATGCAGGACTTCTTCGGGCTCGCCCGCGCGCCGTCGGTGGGCGACGGCAAGGTCCCGCTCGTCCTCCACCTGCTCGCGCCCAACCAGCGACCGGTGCAGGTCACGACCGATCTGCCGGGCTTCTGGGTCAAGCACTACCCTGCCCTGCGCAAGCAGCTGATGCGCCGCTATCCGCGCCACTCGTGGCCCGAGGACCCCACGCAGCTCATCGCCGGCGACGACTGACGCGCTATCCTTCCGGCATGCGCCCCCTCGCGATGCTCGCGCTCGTGCTCGGTGCGTGCGCGGGCGACGACGGTGGCGGCGTGCCCGTCGATCCGGACGACGTCGACGGCGACGGCGTCCCGAACGCGAGCGACCTGTGCCCGAACCGCCGGGATCCGGCCCAGCACGACGACGACGCCGACGGCGCCGGCGATGTCTGCGACAACTGCCCCGCGACGCCGAACCCCGACCAGGCGGATACCAGCGAGCGCCGTGCCTCGCCCCCGCAGTTCCCCGACGGCGTCGGCGATGCCTGCGACCGGCGGCAGACGCAGGCCGACGACGTCCTCGCGCGGTTCTTCCCGTTCGCCGATCCCGCCGAGGCCAACGGGTTCACCGGCTCGGGCTTCACCATCGCCGCGGACGCGCTCTCCGGCACCACCGGCCGCTGGCAGGTCAAGCGCGCCGAGCAGGGCGACGGCCTCTCCGTCCAGGCCACGATCACGCGCCTCGCGTGGCCCCAGGCCGAGGGTCGCTTCGAGCTCCACGCCGACGGCGACGGCGTCGCGTCCGGCTTCACCTGCGCCGTCGTCCACGCCCCGGGTACACCCGACACGCTCGTGCTCACCGAGATCAACGGCGTCACGACCAGCAAGCCCCTCGGCAACCTCGCGCCGACGAGCAGGTTCGTGATGACCCTGTCCCGCGCCTTCAGCCAGCTCCAGACCGGCATCGCCGGCTGCTTCTTCTCGATCGACGGCGCCGCCGAGCTGCGCATCGACCTGACGACCAGCGACGACAACCCGATCGGCACCTACGGCTTCGCCGCCACCGACGCCGACGTCGAGCTCTCCGCCGCGACGATCTTCACGACGCCGTTCGCGTGCGACACGCCATTCACCGGCGCCGCGCCGCACGCCTGTCCTTAGACGACGTCGACGGCCTGGCGCTGGTCCGCGATGATCCGGCGGCCGTCGAGCGTGAGCCGCCAGCGCAGGCCGCGGCGCGTGAGCTCGGCCGTGTAGACGGAGTCGATGTAGAGCTTGCGTGCGAAGCCCGCGGCGATCGCGCAGGCGAGGAGGAGCGGGAGAACCATCGCCCAGTCGCCGGAGAGCTCGCAGGCCAGGACGGTGGCGGTGAGCGGCGCGTGGGTGGTGGCGGCGAGCGCGGCGGCGAGGCCGACGAGCGCGTAGGCGCCGGGCGAGGAGATCGAGCCGCCGAGGACCTCGTGGAGGCCGACGGCGAACAGGGAGCCAGCGCAGGCGCCGACGAGCAACGTCGGGGTGAACACGCCGCCGGGGTTGCCGGAGCTGACGGCGGCGGCGGTGGCGAGCGGCTTCACGAGGAGGAGCCACGCGATCATCGCGACCGCGAGCTTGCCGTCGAGGAGAAGGGCGAGCGGCTCGAAGCCGTTGCCGGCGAGCAGCGGCAGCGCGCACAGCATGCCGCCCCCGAGGGCGGCGCCGACGGCGGGCCGCGCGGGGAGCGGGAGCTTGCGGAAGGCGCGCTCGACGAGCGAGAGCAGCCGGAGGAAGCCGACGCCGAGCGGCGCGACGACGAGGCCGACGCCGGCGAACGCGACGAGCTCGTACGTCGAGATCGAGGTGAACGTCTGGATGCCGTAGATCGGATCGCCGCCGAGCACGAGGCGCGTGAACACCGTCGACAGGACGGTCGTGATCGCGACGGGCACGACGGCCTCGAGGATCGCGACGCCGGTCACGACCTCGACGACGAACAGGATCGAGGCGATCGGCGCGTTGTACGCGGCGGAGAAGCCCGCGGCGACGCCGGCGGCGAGCACGATGCGCGCGGTCGCGTCGTCGAGGCGGAGCCCGCGGCGCGCGGCTTCGCCGGACGCGGCGCCGATCTGGATCAGCGGTCCCTCGCGGCCGAGCGAGGACCCGCCGGCGATCGCGAGCCACGAGCCGAGCGCGTTCAAGAGGCTTCGCGTGAGCGGCACGCGCGTGTTGCCGAGCACGATCGCCTCCATCACGAACCCGACGCCGGCGCCCTCGCGCACGCGCGCGGCGGCGAGCGCGACGAGTCCGGCGGCGAGACCGCCCGCGGCGGGGAGCACGACGCGGGCCCACAGCGGCAGACCGTCGATCATCGAGACGACGTCGCTCGCGCCGAGCGCGGACCACACGAGCGAGAGCGTCTCGCGGAACACGATCGCGAACCCCGCAGCGCCGGCGGCGACGATGACGAGGGCGAGCGCGAGCCTCCAGCGGGGGGCGCGCTCCTCGCTCACTTCGGGGTCTTCGGCTGTCCCGCGCTCGGCCACAGGAGGTGATAGAGGCGCAGGCTGATGAGGAGCAGCGCGTACTCCTGGAGGTCGCCGCCCGAGTCGCGCAGCACGGAGAAGTTGAAGTCGACGAGCGAGAGCGCGTCGCTGATCAGCTGGTTGACCTCGAGGATGTTCGGCGCCCGGACCTGCTTGTCGAACGCCCAGCTCGAGAGCTTGCCTCGCATCGCCTCGAACATCGGCTTGATCCGCACGTGCAGCGAGGCGATCCGGTTCGGCCGCAGCCACTGGAGGATCATCCCGGACAGCGCGCGGCAGTCGCCCTCCATCGCGGGCGCGCCCATCGCCGGCTCGACGAGGCCGATCATCGCGGGCATCACGGTCCGGGTCGCGGCCGCGCCCTTGAACAGCAGCGCGCCGGGCGAGATGTTGTTGTGCGCCATGCCGTGCTCGTGGAGCGCGGCCACCTGCTTGATCACGAGCAGCGCGAGGGCGAGGGCGCCGTCGATGTTGAGGTCGGCCTCGGCGATCCGGTCGCCGAACCGGGGCTCGTCGACGTACTCGGAGAACAGGAGCAGCGACGAGCTGTTCGCGTCGTAGATCACCTTGTGCAGCGAGGTCAGCAGGCCCTCGCGCACGCGCTTCAGGATCGGCCAGAAGTACTGCTGCCAGTGCTCGACGAACTGCCGCGGATCGTTCACGCGCGTCAGGTCGATCATCGTGACCAGCTTCGGGAACAGGTTCGAGTCGGGGAACGAGCCCGCGGCGATCATGTCGGCGCGCGGCGACGCGAGGAAGATCGGGTGGCCCTTCGCGCGGCCGAGGCTGCGCTCGACCTCGTAGCCCCACTCGCGCACGGCGGCGGCGGCGGCCTCGACGACCTCCGGTGTGATCGTCGGATCCGGGCTCTGCGCCGCGAGGACACTGCCGAGCATCGGCTTGATGTCGACGTCGGTCGCGGCCTCGGTGCGCGCGCGGCGCTGCCGCTCGTCGGGCAGCTCGCGCAGCATCGCGCGCAGCTCCTGGACCACGGCCTGCACCGACGGATACCGCTGCTGCGGATCGCGCTCGAGGCAGCCTTCGATCACCGGCCGCAGGATCATCGGCACCGTGTCGGGGTAGTGGACCTTGCTGCGGCCGCCGATCACGACGCCCTCGGCGATCCGGATCAGCAGCGCCCACATATCGTCGGCTTGCCCGTAGAGCAGCTGCTCCGTGAACAGGCCGTGCAGCGCGGCGCCGATCGCGTAGATGTCGAGCGAGGCGGCGATGTTCGAGTCCATCAACGCCTGGTCGATCGTCTCCGGCGCGACCGACCAGCCCGGCGACCCGAAGATCCGGCCCTTGTAGTAGCTGCGGTACGTCTGCGAGCCGACGTCGTCGAGCGACATCGCCAGATCGAAGTCGAACAGATAGGCGACGTTCGCACCGTCGTCGACGAGGATGTTGCGCAGCGTGAAGTCGCGGTGCACGAGCCGCGCGGCGTGCAGCGTGCCGAGCCCCTCGAGCGCCTGGACCAGCAGCTTCGCGCGCGCGCGCGGCGTCAGGTTGTGCTTGCCGATCGCCTCGAGCAGGGTGACGCCCATGCGCGGCGTGACGAACAGGTAGTTGTCGGCGATCGGCGCGGAGACGTACGTCGGCAGGATGTTCGGGTGCTCGATCGCCGCGATCCGCGCCATCGCGGCGAGGTTGTTGTGGTGGTCGCGCCGCGTGACCTCGTCGGTGCGGAGCTGGTGCAGGTAGCTCGAGTGGAACACCTTGCCGACGACCTGCTCGACGACGCCGGTGGTCTCGTCACGGCGATCGATCTCGTAGACGGTCCCCATCCCGCCGTTGGCGAGGTGCTTGCCGCGCATCCGGTACAGATAATGGTTGTAGCGGAACGCGACTCCCGGCTTGGCGAGGTCCTCCGACCGCAGCGTGCCGATCGACGTCGTTTCGACCCAGGAGTCGGTCATGCCCTCGCCGCGATCACTCTACGCCCGTCGCGCGGTGCAGGGCAACAACCGACTGCTGGATAACCTGCTGATATCGCTCGAAGTCCACGGCGTTGCGGTGTCTTGTCGCTGCGCGAACCCGCGCGCTGTGATCGAGCACCGCATGTGGTACCAAGCTCCCCGCCTGCGCCCCATGCTCGAGCACCGCATCGCCAAGCTCGCGGCCATCGCGACGTTCGTCCTCCTCGTGATCGGCGGAACGGTCAACGCGACCGGCTCCAGCCTCGCGTGCCCCGAGCCGACGCTCGTCTGCCACGGCGAGCTGTTCCCGAAGATGGAGGGCGGCGTGCTCTACGAGCACGGCCACCGGCTCGCCGCGATGACCGTCGGCCTCCTGCAGATCCTGTTGACGGTGCTCCTGTGGAAGCGCCGGGAGAAGAGCTCGGCGTACGGCAAGCTCGCCTGGATCCTGCTCGGCCTCGTGCTGCTCCAGGGCGCGCTCGGCGCGATCACCGTCAAGTACAAGCTGCCGTGGGTGGTCTCCACCGGCCACCTGCTGCTCGGCATGAGCTACTTCGCCACGCTGATCTACACCGCGTTCCGGACGCGGCCCGCACCCAGCGTCGTGGAGCTGCAGCGCCACGACACGCTGCGCGCCGAGCTCGGCACCGCGCGCACGTGGATCACGGTCGCGGTCGTCACCGTGTTCGTGCAGCTCCTGTTCGGCGCGCTCGTCCGCCACTGGGGCGCCGCGCTCGTCTGTCCCGACATGCCGAGCTGCTCCGCGGCCGACGGCTACTGGCCCGAGGCGGCGATCCAGAAGATGCACATGATCCACCGCGCGTTCGGCGTCGTCGTCGCGATCGTCACGACGATCTCCGCGGTGATGGTCCTCCGCGCCGCGCGCTCGTGGGCTCAGCTCCGCGTGCTCGCGGCGATCGCGCCCGTCATCGTGCTCGCGCAGATCGCCCTCGGCATCATGACGGTGCTGTCGATGCGCGCCGTCCCGATCGCGGTCGGCCACTTCGCCGGTGCCGCGAGCCTGTGGGCGATCTGGATCTCGATGTGGCTGATGACGCGCTCGCTCGTGCCGGCGCGGGCGGGCGGCAAGCCCGAGGCGGTGGCGCTGTGACCACCGCCGTCCTCCGCGCGAAGACCGTCGATCTGATCGCGCTCGTCAAGCCGCGCATCATGGTGATGGCGCTGCTCACCGCCGCCGGCGGGGTGAGCCTCGCGCCCGGCACCGCGACCACCGCGACGCTGCTCTGGCTCCTCGCCGGCACCGCGCTCATCGTCGGCGCGGCGAACACGCTGAACATGTACCTCGAGCGCGACATCGACTGCCTGATGTCGCGCACCAAGCAGCGCCCACTGCCGCAGGGCCGGCTCGCCGCGGCGACGGCGCTGTGGTTCGGCGCGATCCAGGGCGCGTTCGCGCTGCCCGCGCTCGCGATGGTCAACCTCGTCACGGCCGCGCTCGGCCTGCTCGCGCTCATCCTCTACGTCGGCGTCTACACGCCGATGAAGCAGCGCTCGCACTGGGCGGTCTGGGTCGGAGGCGTCCCCGGGGCGATGCCCGCGCTGATGGGCTGGACCGCCGCGACGGGCCGCATCGAGCTCGCCGGCCTCGCCGTGTTCGGCGTGCTGTTCTTCTGGCAGGTGCCGCACTTCCACGCGATCGCGATGTATCGCCAGCGCGAGTACGACGCGGCGGGCCTGAAGACGCTGCCCGGTACGCGCGGCGAGCGCGCCGCGAAGGTCGAGATCGCGCTCTACCTCGTCGTCCAGGTCGCACTCAGCCTCGTGCTCGTGCCGCTCGGTGTCGCCGGCCTCCCGTACCTCGTCACCGCGGCCATCCTCGGCGCGTTCGTGCTCGCGCAGGGCCTCGGCGGCTTGCGCGGCGGCGGCTCGAAGTGGGCCCGCAACGTGTTCCTCGCCTCGATCGTGTACCTCCCCGTGCTGTTCGCGGTGATGGTGCTCGACGGTCGCGCATGACCTGGGAACAGCTTCATCCCGCGATCAACGCGGCGTTGAACCTGACCTGCTTCTGCTTCCTCGTCGCCGGCCGCATGGCGATCGCGCGCGGCGACGTGCCGCTCCACCGCAAGCGGATGCTCTCGGCGTTCACCGCGTCGTCGGTGTTCCTGGTCTCGTACCTCATCCGGTTCGCGACGACCGGCGCGCACAAGTACCCGGGCCCGGGTGGCTGGGACAAGACGCTGTACCTCGTCACGCTGTTCAGCCACATGGTGCTCGCGGTCGTCCTCGTGCCGCTCGTGATCGGCGCGCTCAAGCACGCGCTCGGCGGGAGCTTCGAGAAGCACAAGCGGCTCGTCCGCTTCACGTGGCCGATCTGGATGTACGTCTCGGTGACCGGCGTGATCGTCTACCTGATGCTCTATCACCTGGCGCCCGTCCTCCATCCGACGTGACGTGCCTCCTCCTCGTGAGCTCGTCCGTCGCGGTCGCCGGGCATGGTCACGCCGTCGCGCCGGCGCGCGTCGGCCTCGGGCCGCCGAGACGCGGTGCGATCGAGAAGCGCGAGATCGGCCTTGTCCGAGACATGTCGGATCTGACCTCGGCGGAGACCAATCGCTAACCGCGCGAATCCTCGCGCCTCGACCGCGGCACGCCGGTTGCCTCGGGGCGGCGCATGACGATGTCCTGGTACCGCTTCCTTCCCTTCCTCGCCCTCGTGGGCTGCGCCACGGTGGACCCCGACGAGCCGATCTTCGAGACCGAGGACCTCGACTCGACCGAGCTCGCCCTCTCCCCGCCGACGGGCGCGTACGTCGGGCCGTCGCGCAAGTGCCTCGTCGTGAACGGCGCGAGCACGGCCGACGGCACGGCGATCGTGGCATCCGATTGCATCGGCGCGGTCAACGCGAGGTGGTCTCCCGACCCGGCGACCGGCTACATCCGCGGCTGGGCCGGCAAGTGTCTGACCGGCAGCAACGGCCGGATCGTGCTGTCGACGTGCGCGAACCTCACCGCGCAGAAGTGGACGTCGAGCGGCGGCCGCCTGCGCAACAACCTCGGGACGTGCGCCTCGATGAGCACGTCGAACGGCGTGCCAGCGATCCTCGCGACCTGCACGACCTCGGCGGCGCAGCAGATCGTGTTCGAGCCCGTGCGCCGGCTGCGCGTGCAGGCGGTGTTCGTGAGCGACGACAGCGGCGGCAACGCCCCGGTGCTCACCGCGCAGCAGCTCCAGTCGAACCTCGCGCGAGCGAACGTGGTGTACGCGCCGGCGCACGTGCAGTTCGTGTTCGATCCGGCGACCGATGTCTCGATGCTGCGGGACACCGGCATCAACCGCCTCGCCTGTCTCGGCACCGATGACCAGCACGCGATCGGCCGGGCCCGCATGCTCGCCGGTCGATACGAAGGGCGCATCCTCCTGCTGATCCGCCGCGGCGACGGCAGCGGCCGCTCGTGCTCGTCGGGCCCCGCCGGCGGCGACCGCCCGTTCGTGACGTTCCGCAACACCTGGGCCGACGATCACGTGCTCGCGCACGAGCTCGGCCACTACCTCGGTCTCGGCCACACGTTCATCCTCGACCCGAACGGCAACCCGTACGACACCGCCGCGAAGGTGCGCACGTTCTACAACGCGAACGGGAACAACCCCGCCGTGTTCGACGCGGATCGCTTCGAGGTGACCGACACGCCCGGCGACGTCGGGCCGCAGCTGTGGCAGAGCGTCGGCTGGGCGAAGTGCGATCCCGCGCGCACCTCGTTCGCGATCACCGACACGTTCTCGCTGACGCCGGATCGCTTCAACGTGATGAGCTACTGGGACTGTCCGAACCAGCGGCTGACGGCGCAGCAGATCCTCCGCGTGCGGGCCCAGATCGAGCTGCCGATGCGCCGCACGCTGATCGACCCGCTGCCCGCGCCGTCGGCCGCCCGGATGATCTTCGGCTACGCCGGCCACTGCCTGACCGACCTCAACCCGACACCCGCGGCCGGCGACATGCTCGTGCTCGCCCCGTGCACCGACGCGGGCAGCAAGACCTGGACGTTCGGCGCGGGCGGCGAGATCAGGACGTGGAACGGGCTGTGCGTCAAGGAGGGCCCGCCGTTCGCGCTGCGCCGTCCGACCCTGGCCGCGTGCACGGGTGCGTGGGACCAGAAGTTCGTGCGCAGCGGCGACGGCGACCTCAAGACGCCGAGCGGCCTGTGCCTCGCGTCCGACAACGACAGCCGGTCGTCGCGCGGTAACCTCGTGCTGTTCGCGTGCGCGCCCGACGAGCTGAACAAGTTCTGGAGCTACCTGCCCCGTCCCACCGGCGGCGTGAACTAGCTGCGGTAGTGGTCGACGGAGATCTCGTACTTCTCGATCCAGCGATAGAGCTGCCGCGCGCTGGTGCCGAGCGCCTGCGCGGCGTGCACCACGTTCCCGCCGGCGGCCGCGAGCGCCTGTTCGATCTCCGTGGCCGTCGGCTTCTTCGTCTCCACCGGCCGCGACGGCTCGCGCGCGACGGGGGCACCCACGATCGCCGGTAGGTGAGCGGAGGTGATCGGCCCGTCGCCCGCGAGCAGCGCGGCGCTGCGCAGCGTCGAGCGCAGCTCGCGGATGTTGCCCGGGAAGTCGCTGGAGAACAGGGTCCGCGCCGCGGGGGACGCGATCGCGGCCCGCGCGCGTCCGAGCTCGGAGAACACGTGAGCCGTGAGGATGCCGAGGTCCTCGCGGCGCGCGCGCAGCGGTGGGACCCGCGCGACGTAGCCGGCGAGCCGGCGCAGCAGGTCCGCGCGGAACGCGGTGTCGGCGAGTAGCTCGCGGTTCGTCGCGGCGACCCACCGCACGTCGACGCTCTGCGCGTCTCCGGACCCGAGCGGCGTGACCCGGCGGGTCTCGAGCGCGCGCAGGAGCTTGGCCTGAGCGGCCGGCGTGAGGTTGCCGACCTCGTCGAGGAACAGCGTGCCGCCGTTCGCGCGCACGATCTCGCCGGTGCGCGCCTCGTCCGCGCCCGTGAACGCGCCGCGCCGGTGACCGAACAGCGTCGCCTCGAACAGGCTGTCGGGGATCGCGCCGCAGTCGAGCGAGATCAGCGCGCCGCTCCGGCCGCTGGCGCGGTGGATGGTCTGGGCCACGATCTCCTTGCCCGCTCCGGTCTCGCCGAGCACGAGCACGGACTCCGTCGATGGTGCGATGCGCGACAGGTCGACGAGCAGCGCGGCGACCTCGGGACACGCGGTCCGCGTCGGCCCGAGGCGCAGGGCGGCGGCGGCCTCGAGCGCCGCGACCCGGGACGCCGGGACGGCGCGGTAGCACGCGATCGAGTGACCGAGCTCGATCAGCGCACCGTCGCGCAACGCGCGCGTGGTGATCCGCTCGCCGTCGACGTACGTGCCGTTGCGGCTGCCGGCGTCGCGCAGGCTCGCGCGACCGGCGTGGAGCGAGAGCGTGGCGTGCGTGCCCGACATCCAGCGGTCGGGGACGTGCAGGACGCCGCCGGCGAGCCCGAACGGGGCGCCCTCCGGCGCGCGGCCGATCACCAGCTCGCCGGAGGTGATCGGCAGCCGCACCGTGCGCGTCAGGTCGGTGGCGAGGTCGTCGTACGCGAGGACGTACGTGAGGACGTGCTCCACCGGATCGGCTGTCTCGGCCGCCTCATCCGTGAGGGTCCGCACGGTCATCGCCGCACTATAGGACAAACGCCGATCGGCTAATGCTACGTTCGCGGCGTGGTGGCGTCCCGCGTCCTGGCCGTAACGGTCGTGCTCGGCCTCACGGGCGTTGCCGTCGCGAGCCCTGCCGCCGAGCAGCTGTTCCAGGAAGGACGGAAATTGCTCGGCCAGGGCAAGCTGGCCGAGGCCTGCGACGCGTTCCGCCGCAGCGCCGAGCTCGAGCCGCGCGCCGGGACGTTGCTGAACCTCGGCGACTGCGAGGAGAAGCGGGGGCGGACGGCCACCGCGTGGGCGGCGTTCACCGGGGCGCGCGCGGTGGCGAAGCGCACGAACGACACGCCGTACATCGTCGAGGCGGAGAAGCGGGTGAAGAAGCTCGAGAAGAAGCTCCCGTATCTCGCGATCGAGGTGTCCGCCGGCGCGAAGGCGCAGGGTGTCGTGGTGCAGCGCGGAGGCGAGGAGGTCCCCGCTGCGGAGCTCGACAAGGAAGTGCCGATCGATCCGGGGCGCTACGAGATCGCGGCGACCGCGAAGGACAAGCTGCGCTGGTCGGCGTCGATCGACATCGTGACTGGCAAGCACGAGAAGGTCGTCGTACCCGAGCTCGCACCCGACCCGAGCGCCGCGAAGACGATCGAGCCCGGGCCGACAACGGGGGGCACGGTCGCGGTGGTCGAGCCCGGTGGCACGACCCAGCCGCCCACAGAAGGCACGACGACTCCGCCCAGCGGTGGCACGATCATCGCGCAGCCGGCGCCGCCTCCGAAGGACATGAAGGGGCGCCACCTCGGGCTCGGCGGCGTGGTCGGCGCGTCCACCGATGGCGATCCGCTCGTCGGCATCCGCGTCCCGATCCGGCTCGGCCCGCTCGGCAGTGGCTCGCTGCGCCTGCTGCCCAGCTTGCTGTACACGCACATCCAGGACCCCGGCGACAACAGCCACAACCAGGAGCTGTTCGCCGCAGGCGTCGCGCTCGAGTACGTCGCGCCGCTGTCGAGGCGCTTCGCGATCGCCGCGGGCGCCGGCATCGGGATGGACTTCATCGACGACAGCTACGAGACCCAGGTGTTGACGCAGGGGTGGGCCGCCGCGCGCCTGTCACCGACGTTCCGGTTGCCGTCGGTGGATGTCGGGCTCCACTTCCAGCTCGTCGGGACCAAGGACAACGTGGTCGGGCTGGCCGAGCTCGGAGTCGACTACTTCTTCTGGTAACGGTACCGTTGCAGGAGTGATCGGGACGGTCCTCGGCAGCTACCGCGTCGTGTCGCGGATCGGCGCCGGAGGCATGGGCTCGGTCTGGCTCGCGGAGCACCAGCTGCTGGGCAGCCGGGCGGCGATCAAGGTCCTGCTGCCCGAGATGTCGTCGAACCGGCGGATCGTCCAGCGGTTCTTCGACGAGGCGCGCGCGGCGACCCGGATCCAGGACCCCGGCATCGTCACGGTGCTCGACTTCGGCTGGCACGAGGGTGCCGCGTACATCGTGATGGAGCACATGGTCGGCGAGACCGTGACGGACCGGCTCCGGCGCGTGGCGCGGCTGGGACTCGTCGAGGGCATGCGCCTGGCGCAGCAGGCGGGCATCGCGATGGCGGCGGCGCACGCGCAGGGCATCGTCCATCGCGATCTCAAGCCCGACAACATGTTCCTCGTCGCCGATCCGGCGATTCCCGGCGGCGAGCGCGTGAAGATCCTCGACTTCGGGATCGCGAAGCTGATCGACGAGGATGATCCGGGACGCTCGCGCACCAAGACCGGCGTGATCATGGGAACGCCGGCGTTCATGTCGCCCGAGCAGTGCCGCGGCGCCGGCGGCGTCGACCACCGCACGGACATCTACGCGCTCGGCTGCGTGCTGTACATGATGCTCTGCGGCCGACCGCCGTTCGTCTACGGCGCGCCCGGAGATCTGATCGTCGCCCACATCTCGCAGCAGGCGCCGCGGCCGAGCGCGCTCGTGCCCGGCCTCCCGCCGGAGGTCGACGAGGTGATCGAACGGTGCCTCGCGAAGGATCCCGACGCGCGGTTCCAGACGATGACCGAGCTGGTGCGCGCGGCAGGCGCGATCACCGGCGAGAACGTCTCGATCGAGACCATCGCGCCGAAGCGCTCGACCCTGCGCGAGCCGCCGAGCCAGCCCGAGCCCGCGGGCGCGACGCTCGCGACGTACACGCCGCCACACCCGGCCGTGACGACGCTCGGCCTGGTCACGGGTCAGCAGACGGATGGCACGGCGTCGCATCCCGCCACGCGGAAGCCCTACCGCGGCTGGATCATCGTGCTCGCGATGGCGGTCCTCGTCGTCGGTGGCGTGGCCTTCGTGCTCACGCGCGAGCGCGGCGAGCCGGCGACGGCGACACCGGGGACGCAGCCCCCGCCACCGCCGCCGCCCGCGATCGACGCCGCGATCGCCACGCCTCCGCCGGTGGTCGATGGCGGCGTCGCCGCGGCGCCGATCGACGCACCGGCGCCGGTGCCTCCGAAGAAGAAGAAGCCGCCGCGGACCGGCAGCGGCTCCGGCTCGACCTTCGATCCGTACTCCGAGCGCTAGACGTCGCGCGGCGCCTCGTAGACGAGGCCCCACCGGATCCCGCGGTCGCACGTGATCAAGAGCGGCGCGTCGAGCCGCTGGAGGATCCGCGCGTAGATCGCGACCCCTCCGGCGATCACGTCGGCGCGCTGCGGCTCGATCCCGCGCGTCGCCCGCCGCTCGACGACGGTCTGCGACAGCATCCGCGCGAGCTGCGCCTCGACCGCCATCGGCGTCACGCGGACGCCGGTGACCCGCTCGGGATCGTGACGGGGCAGGCCCTTCGCGATCGCCGCGATCGTCGTCGCCGTGCCGGCAGTGCCGACGACGGGAACACCGCGCGGCAGATCGAGGGCAGCGAGGCGCGTGTCGATGTCGGTCATCATCGCGCGCACCTCGTCGGGCCGCGGCGGCTCGTGCTTCAGGTACCGCTCCGAGAGCCGCACCGCGCCGATCGGGATCGACGCCGACGAGGTCACGCGCTCGCCGTCGGTCGCGACCAGCTCCGTCGACCCGCCGCCGACATCGACGACGAGGTACGGCGTCCCGGCGAGCTCGGGGAACGTGCGAGCGACGGCGAGGAACGCGAGCTCGGCCTCTCGCGCTCCGCTGATCACCTCGATGCGCGCCCCGAGGATGTCCTCGGCGGGGTGTACGAACGCCGCGGCATTCGCGGCCTCGCGCACCGCCTGCGTCGCGACCACGGTGAGCGCCGCGCGGTGCTCGTCGACCAGCCCGCGATACTCGCGCAGGATCTCGAGGCTGCGCGCGATCGCGTCGTCGGCGAGGCGGCCCGTCGCGTCGAGCCCCTGCCCCAGCCGGCCGAACCGGCAGATGTCGGCGATGGGTCTCAGCTGTGCGTCGACGATCAGCAGGAGCAGCGTGTTCGTGCCGATGTCGATGACCGCTCGCCCCACGCCCCGCATCGTAACGCGAGCAACCGCGCGCGGCGCACGCGAGTCGGACTCACCTGCGCGATGAATCGGTCTCGAAGGTCGCGAGCCGCATCGCGACCGCCGTCGAGCACGCCGGCAGCGCGGTCTGTGTCGACCGTGCGAGGGCGGCCGGCAGCTCGGCGCGCGGCACCACCGTGAAGCCGAGGCGCTCGAAGTACGTCTGCGCCGAGAGCGTGAGCAGGTACGACGGGCGCGGTGCATCGACGAGGCGCGCCCGCACGAGCAGCGAGCCCAGGCCGGTCTTCCGGTAGGGCTCGGCGACCGCCACGGAGCGCAGCAGCGCGACATCGCCCCAGCGCTCGAGGCCCGCGCACCCGACGAGAACGCCGTCGATGCGCGCGACCAGGAGCTCGGTGTCATCGAGGCCGTCGGGCGGCAGCCCGCACGCCGCGAGCAGCGCCTCGATCTCGGGCCGGTCGCCGGCATCGGCCGGAGCGACGATCGTGCGCGGCGGCATGGCGAGCGCGGGCTCGACGAGGTCGAGGCGCGCCGCGATCTGCGCGCGCGCGGTCCGGAAGCGCGCGAGGTCGGGTGGATCGCCCGCCGGATCGGGCAGCGGCCAGTGCATGCGGCGCACGGGCGCATAGAACGCCGGGCACACCTCCTCGGCGCACAGCGTGATCACGAGCTCGATGCCCGCGGGGTCGATGTCCTCGACGAGCTTGGACGCGTGCGCCGCGGGATCGACGCCGACCTCGCGCAGCACCTCGGCGGCGAGCGGATTGACCCGGGTCGGTCGCGAGCCCGCCGACAGGATACGGAGCCGATCGCCGAACCGCTGCCGCGCGAGCCCCTCCGCGATCTGGCTGCGCGCGGAGTTCGCGACGCACAGGAACAGCACGCCCTTCAGCATCCGTGCGCTCTCGCTCAGAGCCCGAGCTGCTTCGCGACGATCACCTTCATGATCTCGTTCGTCCCCGCGTAGATGCGCTGCACGCGCGCGTCCATGAACGCGCGCGTGACGGGGTACTCCGTCATGTAGCCGTAGCCACCGAAGAACTGCAGGCAGGTGTCGATCACCTCCTGCGCCATGTCGGTGGTCCAGAACTTCGCCATCGAGCACTCCTTCACGAGGTTCTTGCCCGCGACGTGCTCGGCGATGACCTTGTCGACGTACGCGCGGCCGACCTCGACCTTCGCGAGGCACTCGACCAGCTTGAACTGCGTGTTCTGGAACTTGCTGATCGGCTTGCCGAACGCCTTGCGCTCCTTGGTGTAGGCGATCGTGTCCGCGAGCACCTGCTCCGCCTGCGGCACCGCGCCGATCGCGACCGACAGCCGCTCCTGCTGGAGCTTCGTCATCATCATCATGAAGCCCGCGCCCTCCTGGCCGAGGAGGTTCGCCTTCGGCACGCGGCAGTCCTCGAAGAACAGCTCCGAGGTGTCCTGCGACGGCATACCCATCTTGTGGAGCCGCTTGCCCTTCGTGAAGCCCTTCCGGTTGGCCTCGACGATGAACATCGAGATGCCGCGGTGCGCGTTCTCCGGGTTCGGGTCGGTCTTCGCCGCGACGAGGACGATGTCGCAGAGCTGGCCGTTCGAGATGAACGTCTTCGCGCCGTTGATCACGTAATCGTCACCGTCTCTCACGGCGGTCGTCGCGAGGGCGGCGAGGTCGGAGCCGGTGCCCGGCTCGGTCATGCCGAGCGCCGTCACGATCTCGCCCGAGGCGCAGCCGGGCAACCACTTCTGCTTCTGCTCCTCGCTGCCGAACGAGTGGATGTACGGGACGATGATGTCGGAGTGCAGGCTCATCGCGAACCCGCTCTCGTACGCGCGCGCGAGCTCCTCGATGATGATCACCGCATAGAGGAAGTCGCCGCCCGGTCCGCCGTACTGGGTCTCCATCCACGTGCACAGGAAGCCCTGCGCCCCGGCCTTGCGCCAGACCTCGCGATCGACCTGCCCCTGCTCGCGCCACCGCGGCTGGTGCGGGACGACCTCGCGCGCGACGAACTGCTTGAACGCCTTGCGGAAGGACTCATGCTCCTCGGTGAACAGCGTGCGCTCCATGCGCCCGTCATAACATCAAGCTCAGCGCGCCTGCAGTAACAAATCCGCTGCCTTCTCGGCGATCATGATCGTCGGCGCGTTGGTGTTGCCGCCGATGATCTTCGGCATCACCGAGGCGTCGGCCACCCGCAGGCCGCGCAGCCCCTTCACGCGCAGCTCCGGGTCGACGACCGCCGCGGCGTCCGTGCCCATCTTGCAGGTGCCGGTCGGGTGGAAGATCACGTTCACGGAGGTGCGCACCGCCGCGCGCACCTCATCGCGCGAGGAGACCTTCGCTCCCGGCCACACCTCGTCGCCGAGGTGCTGCGCGAGAGGAGCGGTCGCCGCGATCTCGCGTGCCAGGATCACACCGTCCACCAGGTGCTCGAGGTCGGCGGGGTCGCTGAAGAACCTCGGATCGATCGCGGGCGCCGCTGCCGGATCCTTGCTCGCCAGCCGGATCTCGCCGTTGCTCTTCGGGTAGATCAAGCCGGGCAGGATCGTCAGGAACCCACCCATCGGCGGGTCGCGCGCCTCGTCGGTGTTCGGGGGCGCGAACCCGAACGGGATCACGTGCCACTGGTTGTCGGGGAGCGCCGAACCGGGCCGGCTCCTCGTGAACCCGCCGGCCTGCGGCGGCGACTGCGCGAGCGGTCCCTTACGAGCGGTCAGGTAGCGCAGCGGCCAGGTCAGCATTGCGAGCCGCGACAGCGCGTTGACGCCGGTCGCCTTGAACTGGACCGGCATGCACAGGTGATCCTCGAGGTGCTTGCCGACGCCGGCGAGCTCGTGGCGCGGCTCGATCCCCACGGCGCGCAGCTCCGCGCCCTCGCCGATGCCCGACAGCATGAGGAGGTGCGGCGAACCGACCGCGCCGCCGCACACGATGGTCTCGAGCCCCTCGATGACGCGCTCCACGCCCTTCTGGCGGATCCGGACGCCGCGCACGCGGTCGCCGTCGACGACCAGGCCGGTGGCGAGCGCATCCGTGATCACGGTGAGGTTCGGGCGACGCAGCGCGGGCTCGAGGAACGCGATCGCCGTCGACTGCCGCAAGCCCTTGCGCAGGTTGAACTGGTAGAAGCCGACGCCCTCCTGATCGTCGCCGTTGAAGTCGTCGGTCTTCTTGACCTTGCACCGCGTCGCGGCGGCCTCGATCCACGCCTCCAGCGCGGGCACGCGCAGGCCTTCGATGTCATCGACAGCGAGTGGTCCGCCGGCGCCGTGATACTCCGACGCGCCGCGCGCGTTGTCCTCGGACTTCTTGAAGTACGGCAGCACGTCACGGTAGCCCCAGCCCGGATTGCCGAGGTCGCGCCACTCGTCGTAGTTCGCGCGATGGCCGCGCATGTACACGACCGAGTTGAGCGAGCCAGTGCCTCCGATCACCTTCCCGCGCGGGAAGAACATCCGGCGGTTGTCGACGTGCTTCTGGGGAACCGTCGAGAACGCCCAGTCGAGCGGCGTGCGCCACAGCTGGAAGTACATGCCGACCGCGCGCACCTTGAACGAGTGGTGCTTGCGCGGTCCCGCCTCGATCAGCGCGACCCGGCTCTTGCCGTCCGCGGTCAAGCGGTTCGCGAGGACGCACCCGGCCGACCCTGCCCCCACCACCACGTAGTCGAACATGCGCCCATGGTAGCGTGACCTGCACGTGAGTTGGACCGTCGAGCAGCCGGGCGTGACGCTCGCGGCGTTCGTGAAGGCGCGGGCGGACGTGCCGAACTCGGTCGCGAAGCGCCACATCGAGAGCGGCAAGGTGTTCGTCGACGGTGCGTGCGTCACGAAGGTCGACCACCGGCTCGCCGCGGGCCAAGAGGTCGAGCTGCGGATGGCCGCGCCGAAGCCGTTCGACGCGACGAAGGAGGGCGTGCTCGTGTACGACGACGCGCACGTCGTGGTGATCGACAAGCCGGTCAACGTCAACAGCGTGCCGTATGGCGACGAGCGCTCCGGCACCGCGATGGACCTGATCCGCGGCGCGTGGCGCCGGCAGGGCAAGCAGGCGACCGCCGTACCGCTGCACGTCGTCCATCGGATCGATCGCGCGACCAGCGGCCTCCTCATGTTCGCGAAGACGAAGGCCGCGGAGCTCGGGCTCGCCGCGCAGCTCCGCGACCACTCGATCGAGCGCACGTACCGCTGCGTCGCGCACGGCCGGGTCGAGTCCCGCCGCATCGAGTCCTATCTCGTCGCCGATCGCGGCGATGGCTTCCGCGGCTCGACCAGGAGCATCGAGCAGGGCAAGCGCGCCGTCACCCACGTCACGGCCGAGCGCGCGCTGCGCGGGGCGACGCTGTGCTCGGTGCGCCTCGAGACCGGGAAGACGCACCAGATCCGGATCCACCTCGCCGAGGCCGGACACCCGCTCGTCGGCGAGACCGTCTACATCCGCGACTTCGAGGAGGCCGGCGGCAAGCTCATCCCCTCCCCTCGCCTGCTGCTGCACGCCGCGACGCTCGGCTTCGTGCACCCGGTGACCGGCGCGCGCGTCGAGCTGTCGTCGGAGCTTCCCTCCGACTTCACGGCGGTGGTACAGCGCCTCTCGTGAGCTACCCGGCGACCCTCGTCATCCGCTTCGCTCGGGTCGCGGACGTGCCCGCGATCCTCGGCTTCATCCAGGACCTCGCCGAGTACGAGAAGCTCTCCGGCGAGGTGGTGGCGAGCGAGGACGCGCTGCGCGCGACGCTGTTCGGCGCGCGCCCCGCCGCCGAGGTCCTGATCGCCGAGGTCGGCGGCACCGCGGTCGGGTTCGCGCTGTTCTTCCAGAGCTACTCGACGTTCCTCGCGAAGCCGGGCCTCTACCTCGAGGATCTGTTCGTGCGTCCGATCGCGCGCGGCCAGGGCGTCGGCTCGGCGCTCCTCGCCTCGCTCGCGCGGCTCGCGATCGAGCGCGACTACGGCCGGTTCGAGTGGAGCGTGCTCGACTGGAACGAGCCGGCGATCCGCCTGTACCGCGCGATCGGCGCGGCGGCGATGGACCAGTGGACGGTGCAGCGGCTGACCGGCGCACCGCTCGCCGCGCTCGCCGAGAAGTGGCCGCACGCCGTCGACCGCGGCTGACGGTCAGTCGAACAGGATCCACTCGTTCGCGAACGCGGCGCTCGTGAAGAACCGCTCGCGCGGCGAGGCGTGCGCGGCCTCGTACGCCGCCATCTTCGTCGCGTCGTGGTGGACGTGCGCGACCTTCGAGCAGACCACGCGCGGCGCGGCCGCGATCTCGATCGCCGCGCCGACGGCGTCGGCGAGCCCGGTGCGGAAGCCCATCGCGGCGAGCCGTGTCGGGATCACGTCGCGCATCCGCTTGTGAGCCTCGAGATCCGCGGGCTCGTAGCCGTACAGATCCGAGAGCAGCACGATCTCGGTGCCGGCGGGGATCTTCGCGAGCTCGGCGTCGAGCGCGGCGATCCAGCGCTCGACGCCGGCGACGTCGACGGTGCCGGTGAGCTGCGAGAGCACCGCGCGGACCTCGGGCATCCAGATGGTTCGCGCCGTCATCGGCTCGGCGGCAGGGCGTAGGTGACCGTCGCGTGCGCGACGAGGACATCGCCGGAGTGGAGATCGACCGTCGAGACCGAGAGCCGGCGACCGAGCCGGAGCATCGTGGCCGTCGCGATCACGTCGACCGGCTGCGGTCGCGCGAGGAAGTGGATGTCGAGGTTCGCGGTCGCCGCGCCCGCGACGGGTCCGGCCTGCGCGAGCGTCAGGAAGTACGCGGCGGTGTCGGCGAGCGCCATCATCGCGGGGCCGGAGATGGTGCCGCCCGCGCGCAGCAGCTGCTTGCGGAACGGCATCTTCAGCGTCAGCGTGGTCTCGCTCTGCGCGATGATCTGCGAGAGCGAGCGCCAGTCCGGGAAGCCCTGGTCCATCAGCGCCTCGATCTCGGCGATCGTCATCTTCGGCATGACTGCATCGTACGCTACGCGACGATCACCTCGCTGCGCCCGCCGCCACGCTGGACCACTCTCACGTGTGCGCCGACCCGCTCCGCGAGCTGCGGCACGTGCGAGATCACGCCGACTTGCCGCCCCTGCGACTGAAGGGCGTCCAGCACGCAGAGCGCGCTGTCGAGCGTGGCCGGATCGAGCGTGCCGAAGCCCTCGTCGATCAGCAGGGTCCGCACGCGCACGTCGTGCGCGGACATCGATGACAGGCCGAGCGCGAGCGCGAGCGACACCAGGAAGCTCTCGCCGCCGGAGAGGCTCTGCACCGAGCGCACCTCCTCGCCGAGATCGCGATCGATCACCTGGAGCTCGAGGTCGTGGTTCGGCACACGCTCGAGCTGGTAGCGCGGTGCGAGGTCCTCGAGGTGGGCGTTCGCCACGGCGAGCAGCCCGTCGAGCGTGAGGCTCTGCGCGAACGCGCGGAACTTCTTGCCGTCGTGCGAGCCGATCACCTCGCCGAGCACGCGATCGACCTCCGCGCCGGACTCCGCGAGTGCCAGCTCCGCGAGCGCCGCCGCTCGGCGCTCGCGCGCGGTGTCATCGGCCGCGATCACCGCGGCCGCGCGCGCGGCGTGCGCCTCGGCCTCGGCCTCGATCCGCGCGAGGTGCTCGACGGACTCGGCCTCCTCACCGGGCGCCGGGCGCGCCGCGGCGTGATCCTCGACGAGGCGGCTCCGCTCCGCGACCAGCGCGTGGGCCAGCGCGAGCCGCCGTTCGTGCTCGGCGATCGCAGCCACCAGAGCGTCGATGCGCGAGGCCGGCTCCGCGAGCAGGCGATGGACCTCGGCCGCGTCGAGGCACGCCCCCCCGCGCGCGGTCTCGAGCGCCTCCGCGGCGGCAACCGCCGCGCGCTGCGCCTCGTCCCGGCGGAGCACCGCATCGGCCCGGCGCGCCTCGCGCTCGGCCGCGGCGGTCTCGGCCGTGCGCGACTCCGCGTCGAGCGCCGCGAGCGCGGCGGCCGCCTGCGCCTCGGCCTGCGCGACCAGGTCGGGCT
>JAEUJX010000673.1 GCA_016794545.1 Myxococcales bacterium | reverse complement strand
GGCCCCCTCGCCCACGGTCAGGGTGGTCGCGGGGGCCGCGATGATGTCCTGGACGTCGTCGTCGTCGACGCTGAGCGCGACGGCGCGGGTGGACGCGCCGGTCGCGGCGAGGCTGATCGTCGTGGCTCCGTCGGCCACGTCGTCGTCGTTCGGCGTGGTGACGGTGACGGTCTGCGGGATGTTGAAGTTGGCGCTGGTGAACGTCAGCGTCGCCGGGGACACCGTCGACACCGCGGTGTTCGCGGACGTGACCATGACGGTCATGCTGCTGGCCGGCTGCTGGTTGAGCTGGACGGTGAACGTTTCGGTCGAGCCCTCGGGGGCGCTGATCGTGGTCGACGACGGGGCGATGCCCATCACGTCGTCATCGGTCACCTGGACCATGATCGTGCTCTGCATGAGCAGCGGCGACGTGAAGTCGATCGCGGTCATGTTGTTCACCGTGTCCGCGTCCTGCATGCCGGTGATCGTCAGCGTCTGATCGACGGCGTAGTTCGTCGGCGTGAACGTCAGCGTCGATTGCGAGGTCGTCGCGATGTTGCTGTTCGCCGTCGCGACGGTGATGACGACGTTCGACGGCGGTTGCGCGCTGAGGTGTACGGCCACGGTGCCGTTCGCACCCTCCGTGATGTCGACGGCGGGCGCGGAGACCGCGAGCGACAGGCCGTCGTCGTCGGTGACGTTCGCGTTGATGACCACCGGGTTCGCGACGCCGGTCGAGCGCAGCGTGATCGTCTTGGCCTCGTTGGAGGTGTCGGCGTCCTGCTTGCCCGACACCGTGACGGTCTGCGGCACGTTCCAGTCGGTCGGGCCGAACAGCACCGCGGTCGGCGAGATGCCGACCTTCGTGTCGTCCGACGACTCGAGCGTGACGAGCAGCGCGCCCGGCGGCGGCTGCGTCAGCGACACCATGAGCTGCCTCGTCGTGCCCTCCGGGAGCGAGAGCGTCGTCGACGACACCACGATGCCGAGCGGACCCGAGGGCGTGTCGATCATCGGCGTGTCGGCCGGAGCGTCGTGACCCGCGTCCGGCGTGCCACCGAGGAACGTGATGCTGTCGAGCGAGCACCCGGCGAGTGCCCCGAGCGAGACCATCGCGAGCGCGATCCGGAAGCTGCGCATCAGAACCTCACCGCCAGATCGAGACCGTTCGCGCGCGGCTTGATCGAGACGCGGCGTTCGCGCGCCGACGGCGCGCCCGTGAACCACAGCACCGCGGCGCCGATCACCGCGGCGCCGCCGACGCCGTACGCGATGTTCGCGCCGAGCGCGCGCGACCGGCCCTTCTCCATGAGGTCGTTGGCCTCGTCGGCGCGGGTGCACGCGACCGACGGGCTCGGGCACAGCGCGTAGGCGTCGTCCTGGAAGCCGTTCGCCTGCGTGCCGAGCACGATCGCGGCGCCGACCGCGAGCACGCCGACGCCCGCGACGCCGAGCGCGAGCTTGCGCTTGCCGGTGAACATGGAGGGGCTGTCGCGATCCTCGGCGGGCGGTGGCACCGTGACCGTGGAGGGCGGCGGCGGAGGCGGAGGCTCCACGAGCTTCGTGATCTCCTTGAACCGCGGCACCTCGACCGAGATCTTGCCGAGCTCGAGCGGCACGTCGACCGTGGTCGACCACTCCTCGTGGCCCGGGGCGCTGCCTCCGATCTTGTACGAGCCGCCGTTGACTGGCACCGCGCGGTTCCATAGCGCCGGATCGACCGGCTTGCCGTTGCGCGTGACGGTCAGGCCCTCGACGCGGCTCTCGTCGGGAACCGAGATCGTCAGGTACGACAGCTTCGGTTCGATCGCCGCGACGCGCGCGGTGGCGAGCTGCTTCTTCTTCGGGTCCTTCACGCGGGTCAGCGCGTCCTTGAACGCCGACCACGCGCTCGCGAGCTGCTGGTTCTGCTCGCGGCACAGGCCGAGGTTGATCAGCGTGCCGGCGCGGGGCTCGAGGCGATTCGATCCCTCGAACGCCTCGCACGCCTCCGCGACCTTGCCCTCCTTCAACAGGCGCTCGGCATCGGAGAACAGCGCCTCCGCCGCGGCGTTCTGCGCGTGCGCGGGTGCGGCGGAGATCGAGAGGAGGATCAGGCTAATCGCCGCGATCGACGGTGCCCGAAGACGTGGTGCCATTGCTGCCTCGCTTGGTGCCGGTGCCGGTGGAAGTGCCCGTGCGCTTGGTCCTGGAAGTCTTCGTGGTGCCGGCATCGACCGCCGGCGCGACACCCGCGTCGACCGAGGCCGCGACGCTCTCGGGCGCATCGACCGGAACGGCGGCGATCGCGGCGTCGACGGGCGGTGGCGTGGCGGCGACACCGGCGTCGTTCGGCGGCGGGGGCGGTGTCGCGCTCCCGCTGCCCGGCGACGCGCCGGTCACCGCGCTGCCGCCACCGGCGGCCGAGGTGCTGTCACCACCGCCGCCGCGCGTGCCGGCGACGATCGCGGCGACTCCACCGACGATCACGAGCCCGATGACGGCGGCGATCCAGCCGCGGCCCCTGGCGGGGGGCCGGGTCGGATGGACGGGGGCGCTCGCCGACCCGAGGGTCGTCTGCGCGGTGCTCGCCGCGTTCAAATGCGGCCCGGTGGGCGGCCCGGTGTGCGCCCCGGTGTGCGCCCCGGTGTGCGGCCCGGTGTGCGGCCCGGTCGGGTGCTGGGGATACGGCCCGGTCTGCGCCGGCGGAGGCGGGGTCGGCTGCTGGCGATAGGCGAGCGCCGCCGCCGGCGTGGGGGCGCGGCGGTATCCACCGGGGAACGAGTGTCCCGGATCGATCCCGTAGAGCGCGGGCTCGACGGACGCGAGCGCGTGGACGAGCTCGGCGGTCGACTGGAAGCGCTGCGCGGGATCCTTCGCGAGGCACCGCAGCACGACCGCGTCGAGCTCCGGTGGGATGCCGGGGGCGACCGTCGATGGGGTCGGTGGCGTGTCCCGCACGTGCGCGATGATCAGATCGCCGGAGCCCTCGGCCTCGAACGGAGGCCGGCCGCACAGCATCGTGAACAGCACGCAGCCGAGCGCGTAGATGTCCGAGCGCGCGTCGATGTTCGACATCCCGCGGCACTGCTCGGGCGACATGTAGACGGGCGTGCCCATCACGATGCCGGTGCGCGTCTTGATCTTGCCGGGCTCGTCGCCGGCGAGCTTCGCGATCCCGAAGTCGAGGATCTTCGAACGCTCTCCGCCGGTGACCGCGGGGTCGCCGACGATGAAGATGTTCTCGGGCTTGAGATCGCGATGAACGACGCCCTTGCCGTGCGCGGCGCCGAGCGAGGTCGCGATCTGCGCCATCAGGCGAACGGCGTCGACGGGCGTGAAGCGACCGATGCGCCTGAGCCGGGCGTCCATCGCCTCGCCCTCGAGCACCTCCATGACGAGGAACGCGCTGCCATCGACGTGGTAGCCGAAATCGAACACCTGGACGATGCCGGGGTCGGCGATCGCGGTGACCGCCCGCGCCTCGTTGAAGAAGCGCTGCACGATCTCCTGCTTGGCGGAGAACTCGCGGAGCAGGACCTTGATCGCCGCGCGCCGGCCGAGCAGCGTGTGCTCGCCGAGCCACACGGCGCCCATGCCGCCTTCACCGAGCTTGCGCACGATGCGGTACGGGCCGATCGAGGTCCCCTCCACTGCGCGCGCAGAATAGCATGCGACGGGTGCGACCGCCGTCGACGCCACGGTGGGTGTCAGAAGTACATGCGGCAGCTCTTGCAGTAGAAGCGCAGGTGCTCCTCGACCCACGCCATCGGCGCCTCGCACTGCGGGCACGCGGGTGTCGGTCCGGTCGTCGTCGTCGCCTGCTTCGGCGGCGGGAGCGAGTCCGGCGCCGTCGAGATCGGGATCTTGGGAGCTTCGGGCGCGGCGGGCGCGGGCTCTGCAGCGGCGACCGCGACGATCTCGGCGGGCTCCTGCTTCTCGACCATGTTCGTCTCGGCGTGATCGCTCTCGCTGTCCGGACGGACGGCCGGGCCCTGCTCGGTGTCGAGCGGCTCGGCGAGCGCGGTCGCCTCCGCCTCCGGCGCGGGCGCGGCGCTCGTATCCGTGGCATCGCCGACCTCGCCCGGCGCGGCGGCCGTCTCGTTGGTCGGATCGTGGGTCGGATCGTGGGTCGGATCGTGGGTCGGATCGTGGGTCGGATCGACGTCCTTCTCGCGCTCGACGGTCTCGAGGTGATCGGCCGGATCGGTCTCGGCGCGCACCGGCAGCATCGGTGACGCCGGCTTCGCCGGGATCGCGGCGCCGGCCAGCGTCTTCGGCGTCGTCGGCACCGCGGCCGGCACCTCCGGCGGCGGCGCGGCACCCTGCGAGGCGGGGCGCACCGGCGGCGGTACGCTCGACGCCTTGAGCCGCGCGGCGATCGCGCCCGGCGGAGGCACGGTGCCCGGCCGCGATCGACCC
>JAEUJX010000672.1 GCA_016794545.1 Myxococcales bacterium | reverse complement strand
GCGCCGATCTGCAGGCGCAGCGCCTCGGCTCGCCGCGCGGCGGGGATCGCGATCGCCGAGTCGGGCGCCTCGCGCAGCAGCCGGTCGTAGAGCGCGAGCGCGCGCGCCGGATCGAGCAGCCGGTCCTCGCACGCGCGCGCGGCGGCGAACAGCGCGTCGGGGAGCGCGGGAGAGGACGGCGCGCGCTCGATCTGTGCGACCGCCGCCGCGAGGGCGCCCGGCTCGTCCGTGCCGAGCCCCTCGATCAGCGACGGCTGCGCGGCGGCGATCCCCGCGGCGAGCGCGACGATCGCGAGCGCGCGCGCGATCGACATCAATCCTCGCTGACGGTCACCGACTCGCACGCCTTCTCGACGGCGGCGGCGAGCTCCGCGACCTCCTTCTCGAGCGTCGCGCCGCAGTGGAAGTACTCCTTGTCGCCCTCCGCCCACCACGCGCGGACGACGAGCGTCATCCCGCCGCTCGTGCCGACGATCGTGCGGCTGTTCGTGCCCTTCACGTCCTTCGTCGCGCCCTTCAGGTAGCTGCCGTAGACCTTCTCGACGGTCGCCGCCCAGTCCTTCGACGTGCACTCGCCATCGCAGTTGGTGCCGACGTCGAACTTCGTCATGAACCCCAGGTCCGTGTCGGGCTTGAGGCTGGCGAAGCTCTCCATGTTCTGCTTCCAGCCCTTGGGGGCCGCGAGCGTGTACTTCGTGCCGGTCCTGCCACGCTTCTCGACGATGTCGCGCTGCTCGAACACGACCTTGTCCTTGAGCGAGGCCGGGACGAGCGCGTTGACCGCGGCCACGTCGATCGGCTTGGCGTCGCCGCCGGCCTTCTTCTTGCTGCCACACGCCGCGAGGGCGCCGATCGAGATGACGACGAGTCCGAGCTTAGTCATGGTCCGTTCCTCCGGTGCCCTCACCGCGGTGGATGCCGAGGGCGCGCAGCTTCTTGTGCAGGTTCGTGCGTTCGATGCCCAGGGCCTGCGCCGTGCGCGAGATGTTCCACTCGAACTCGGCGAGGCGGATGCGGATGAACTCGGACTCGACCTCTTCGCGGAACTCGCGGAGCGACTTGCCGGCGTAGCGGCCGAGGTCGATCGCGGTCTGCGGGCCGCTCGAGCGCGCGCTGCTCGGCGGGCGCGGGCCGCCGAGGTACGGCGGGAGATCCTTCTCGCGGATCACCTCGTCGCTCATGATCACGAGGCGCTCGACGACGTTGCGGAGCTCGCGCACGTTGCCCGGCCAGTCGTACTGCTTCAGGCGCTCGAGCACCGGCTCGTCCACCGGCTTGTAGCCGAGCCCGTTCTCGTCACAGCACTCGCGCACGAAGGACTCGACGAGCAGCGGCACGTCGTCGGCGCGGTCCTTGAGGTCGGGCGAGCGGATCGGCACGACGTTGAGCCGGAAGTAGAGGTCCTCGCGGAACTGGCCGTCCTTGACCATCTGCTCGAGGTCACGGTTGGTCGCGGCGACGACGCGGCAGTCCGTGCGCAGGCTCTTCTCGCCGCCGACGCGGGTGAACTCGCCGGTCTGCAGCACGCGCAGCACCTTCGCCTGCGCGGGGAGGGCCATGTCGCCGATCTCGTCGAGGAAGATCGTGCCGCCGTCGGCGACCTCGAACAGGCCGCGCTTCTTCGCGACCGCGCCGGTGAACGCGCCGCGCTCGTGGCCGAACAGCTCGCTCTCGATCAGCTCGGGCGGGATCGCGGCGCAGTTGACCTTGACGAAGTTGCCGGCCGACACCGCGCTGTTGCGGTGGATCGCGCGCGCGATCAGCTCCTTGCCGGTGCCGCTCTCCCCGGTGATCAGCACGCGCGAGCGCGTCGGGGCGACCTTCGCGATCTGCCGCCGCAGGTCCTGCATCACGGGCGTGTTGCCGAGCAGCTCCCACCGGGCGTCGACGGCGCGGCGGAGGTCGTGGACCTCCTTCCACATCTTCCGGCGCTCGAGCGCGTTGCGCGCCGTGACGACCACCCGGTTGCGATCGAGCGGCTTCTCCATGAAGTCGAACGCACCGAGCCGCGTGGCCGCGACCGCGTCCTCGATCGTCGCGTGGCCGGAGATCATGACGACCGGGATCTCCGACGTGCGCGACGACATGCCGTCCTCGCCGCGCGACTTCAGCGTGCGCAGGAGATCGAGACCGTTGTCGTCCCCGAGCTTGACGTCGAGGAGGATCAGATCGACGTCGGTGCGGCCGAGGATGCCTTCGGCCTCCGCGATCGAGCCGGCCTCGTGGACCTCGTGGCCCTCGCTCTCGAGCACCATGCGCAACGTGCGCCGGATGTTCTTCTCGTCATCGACGATCAGGATCGGCTCGCCGCTGGCGGCCGGGGAGGATGCGGTGTCGTCGCTCATGCGTCGTCCTTCGGCTTGTCGCCGCGCGCGGCGGCGGCCAGATCGTCAGCGTCGTCGGCGCCGTCGGCGTCGCCGGCGCGGTCGGGGCTCTCCTCGCGCTCGAACTTCTCGCGCCGGCGCCGGTTCCACCACGACAGCGCGGCGATCACGACGATCGCGCCTCCGAGGTACACCGGGCGGCGGTCGGCCTCCTGGCGCTCGGGCGCCACGCGGATCGGCGCCATCTGCACGTCCTGCCCGTCGGTGAGGCGGGGCGCGGTGTCGGACTTCGAGGGCGGCGTGGGCTCCGCCGCGGGCGGGCTGCCCTCGGGCGCGGGCTCGAACGCGATGCGCTCGGCGACCGGGACGCCGGGGTCGAGCGAGGCGAGGGCCTGCACGCACGCGTTGACCGCGGCGCCGTCGGCCTTGTCGGCGGAGAAGCACTCGCCGCGCACCGCGACGAACCGCGCCTCGCTGGCGGCGATCACGACCATGCCGACGGTCTGGGTGGCCGCGCCCGCATCGGTCCACTCGGCGCGCGCGACGATGGCCTTCGCGGAGCTCGCCGGCAGCACGCGCCAGTCGTACGGCTTCCCGGCGCTGTTCTTCAGGTCGTCGATCACCTCGCGCGCGGCGAGCTCGCGCGTGATCGCGAGCTGCTCGGCGGAGATCCGGGTGACGAACAGGGCCACGCCCGGCGTCTTGGGGACGTGGGCGTCCGCCGCGACGGTGAGCTTGCCGCCGCCGCCGAAGTGCTTCAGCGCGGCGACCTTCTGCGCGAGCTGTGCGGCCTGCTCGGGATCCGGGACCCAGCCGGCGGGCGGCGTGACGAGCGGGACGGGCGCGGCGCTGGCCGCGGCGGTCAGCGCGAGCACGAGCACGAGCGCGCGCTTCATGGCAGCGCTCCGAGCACCGTGGTGCAGGGCAGCTCGCAGCTCTTCGGCTCGCGCCGGTTCGCGAAGCACGCGAGCGTGGTGATCGCGCCGTCGGCGATCCGCGCGCGGAGGCGACCGGTGTACGCGCCCTTCGCGAACGTCGCGGCGACGATCCCGTCGGCCTCGGGCTTCACGAGGTCGCTCGTCGCGATCTGCTCGGCCGCGAGACCGGCGAGCACCGCCTCGGCGGTCGCGCCGCTGCCCTGGAGGTGAAACCACACCGCGTAGCAGCCGCGCGCTGGATCGCCCCAGGCCTCGGCGTTCGGCACGCCGGTCTGCGCCGCGAGCGCCGGGAGCACGGTCCAGCCGGCGGGGACCTTCACGCCCGAGGCGGCGGTCGTCGGCGTCGGCGTCGGCTGCGCGCCGGCGCTGTTGCACGCGGCGAGCGCGAGCAGGGCCGCTAGCCGTAGCAGAGCCATACCTTCTGGCCGTCCTCGATCGACAGCCGCTGGCGAACGTCCTCGGTGATGCCGACCGCGCCCCCGCCGAGCGGGATGACGCGCGCGCCGACGGCGCGGAACTGCGGCTTCGTCGTGCCGCCCTGCACGGCCATGACCGCCCACGGGCGCTCCGGGTCCGCGCCCTCGACGGTCTTGACCACGACCTCGGCCGCGTTCTTCACGAGCGTGATGTCATCGGTCTTCGCGCAGAAGTGCGGGCCGCCATCGAACGGGTCGATCTGTCCCGCGTAGTCGAAGCCGATCCGGCGCAGCATGCCCTCGACAGCGCGCGTCTCCGGACCGACCTGGCCGATGATCGCCTGGACGTCCTCGGGCAGGAGCTCGGTGTGGATCGGATCGTCGGGGAACAGCGCGTGGATGAACTCCTTGTTGTCCTTCGAGAGTAGATCGGCCTCCTGGTAGGTGAGGCCGGTGAACTTGCGCCCGAGCGCCTCCCACAGCTTCGACGTCCCGTCGCTCTCGAGCGGCGGCAGGAGCTCCGACAGCACCTGGCCGCGAAACAGGGCGCGGTGCATGCGGATGAACAGGAACCGCACGTACGAGAGCGCCTTGCCGAGCGCGTCGGTGTTGCGCCGGTACTCGGGCAACAGGATGAGGCCGCCGATCTCCGTCGGGCCGTTGTAGTTGTAGCCGATCCGCAGCGTGCGGTGGATGAAGTGCTTGTCGAGCGTCACCGAGTAGCGCTCGTCGTTCTCGACGCGGAAGAAGATGTGCGGCGCGCGCTTGGTCCCGTGCTGCGCGTAGATCATCGACGTGCCGATGATCCGCTTCTTCGCGAGGTCCTCGAGCACGAACAGGAACTCGCGGTCCGCGACCGGCGACTCGCCGGTGAACGACTTCTCGGAGCGGTCGAGGATCGCCTCGATGTGGCCGCGGTCCGCGGGCAGGTTCACCGTGTCCAGGTGCTCCGCCACGGCGAGCACCTGGTCCACATCCTCCCGATACGATTGACGAATCCGAAACATCGGCGGCCTCGGGGCACCCTACCACAGGCCCGCCCGATCGGGTCGCGCGTCCGCGGGAACGCCGCCGCTTAGAACGCGCCGCCGACGGAGAAGCCGCCGCCGCCGTTCGTCACCATCGGCGCGATCGTCCACGCGCGCCTCGCCGTCTCGTTGGTGCGGCGCGCGGCACGGTGGGCGTCCCACAGATCGTAGAGCGTCGCGGCGACCAGCACGCCGCCGCCGAGCCACATCATCCGCTCGGCGGTGCGGTCGTCGCTGTGGTGGTGGGTCGGGGTCGTGGTGCAGGTCGCGTCGTCGACGGGACAGGGCGCGCCGGCCTGGACATCCTCGGTGTTGAACGAGGCGATGAGGCCCATCCCGAGGACGAGGGCGCCGCCGGTGCGCAGCAGCGACATCTTCACGGCGTGGCCCGTCTCGTCGGCGTAGAAATGGCCGGCCGAGGGTCCGATCAGCACCACGGCCATGCCGGTCGCCATCACGCCGTCGTTGCCGCGCTCCGCGCCGGCGCCGATCAGCGCGAAGCCGCCGAGCGTGGCGCCGATCGCGAGCAGCGTCGCGGTCGACTCGCTTTTCAATCGGGGCGCCTCCGGCGCGGTCGGCGTTTCCCACCCCATCGGCGCCGTGCGGCCGGGCGGGCCGGCGAGGGCGGGCGACGCGGTGGCGGCGAGGAGCGAGGCGGCGAGGGCGGCGGTGACGGCGTGGCGCATGAGGAAGACGAACAGCAGCCGCTGCGCCAGCCCCGGATCCGCCTGGATCGCGCAGTTAGCCGGCGCGAGTCGGCGACCCGGGACGAGGGGGCAGGGCAGCGATGTCAGGGCTACTCGGCGTGCTCGTCGACGAGGGGAGCCGCGGCGTCGCGCGTCACGACCGCGAACCGGCGGCGCGCGGCACAGGTGGCGCCGATGCCGAACCCCTCGGCGGGGGCCCGCTTCACGCGGGCCTCGGTCGCCGGGCCGAAGTCGCCGTCCTCGGCGATTTGATCGTCGGGGGCGTTGCGGTTCCACAGGCGCTGGAACGCGAGCACGTCGGCGCCGCGGATGTCGGGCGAGCTCAGGTGGTCGAAGTGGACCGGGTCGCCGGGGATGTCGTGCGACCAGCCGTGCGCGCCGAGCTTCGTGATCCAGGCGCTGTAGTTCCCGATGTCGAGCGCGCGGCCGCTCTCGTGGTTCGAGCGGCCGGGCTCGGCGGCGGCGGTGATGCCGCAGCGGCCGAGCTCGAACCAGCGGTTCAGGAGGTACTGCTGCACGACGGTGCGGAACGCACTCGTGATCTGCATCGGCGTGCCGCCCGCCTCGGCGGCGGCGGCATAGAGGTCGGCGCGCGCCTTCGACGAGAGGTACGGCAGGACGGCGGAGCCGGCGAACGCGATGCCCGGCACCGCCTCGAACGCTACGAGCTGGCCGGGCATGATGCAGTCGGTCTCCTCGGCGATCTGGCGGGAGAGCTCGATGACCACCGACGTCGAGCACGTCGAGGATTCGAACGACGACACGGGCGTACCTGCGATCGACGGCATGCCGGCCGGCGGGACCGCGGCATCGGGCTCCACGGGGGTTTTGCCGTCGTCGCCGCAGGATGCGAGCGCGATCAGGAGCACCAGCCTGCGCATCGGGCCATCCTACGGCACGGGCGATGTGGTCGGATGTGTCTTCGCCAAGA
>JAEUJX010000642.1 GCA_016794545.1 Myxococcales bacterium | reverse complement strand
AGCCGGTGACGGCGGGCAAGGCGTTCCTGGCCGTCGAGCTCCAGCGCAACAACGGCACGCCGCTGACGGACATCGCCGTCACCGACATCGTGCTGCTCGACGCGAACAACCAGCCGGTCACGGTCGCCGGCACCTACTTCTTCGGGGCCACCGGCGATGTCGATCCGGCGCTCATCACGGCGACCGCATTCGGCACGCCTCCGCGCTCGCGCGTCGCGCTGCTCGACGCTCCGCCGGGCAACTACACGCTGCGCGTGACGTACCCGAACGGCCAGGGCGGCACGGCCACGAACAACACGCCCGTGTCGTTCGCGGCCGACGGCGCGACGCTCGCGCTGTCCGGCGGGGGCATGCCCGGTGGCGGCGGCGGAGGCACGCCGATCACGAATCCGAAGTTCACGACCGACGTCTATCCCAAGCTGCAGAAGGCGTCGGCCGGCGGGCTCGGCTGCGCGAACTGCCACACGCTCGGTGGTCCGGCGGGCGGCGTGCTCCGCCTCGACCTCGGTGCGCAGGCGACCCTGGACGCGATGAAGGCCCGCCTCGGCGTCCTGAACCTGACGACGCCCGCCGACTCGCTGCTGCTCACCAAGCCGCTCTACGAGCCCGCGCCGTACAACCACCCGAACGCGACGTTCGTCGATATCAACGACGCCGACTACAAGCTGATCCTCCTCTGGATCCAGCAAGGCGCGCTGCTCTAAGGCGCCCACCGCGCGCCCGCGCGCACGAGCGACCGCGTCAAGTCTCGGTACATCCTCGGGAGAGACCGGGTCCCGTTCGTGCTGTGTCCTCCGTCACCGACGGACGGACGCACCATGAAGCGACTCGCCCGCTCCCTCCTCCCTCTCCTCGTCGCCGGCGGCTGCGGCAGCAGCACGGTCCGCGCCCGCGCTACGGTCGCGGTCCGCGACGACGCACCGCCGCCCGCGCGCGAAGAGGTCATGGTCTACCGCCCCGGCTTCGTCTGGATCCATGGCCACTGGGACCGCGACCGCGGCCACTGGCGCTGGAAGCCGGGCTACTACGAGCGCGAGCGTCCCGGCTACGTCTACATCCAGGGCCGCTGGGAGCCCTCGAGCCGCGGCTACGTCTGGGTCGACGGCCGCTGGCACAAGCGCGAAGGCATCGCGATCCGCGAGCGGCGCTTCTAGGGCCGGACGGCGCCGCGAGCGCCCGGACACCACGCTGCGTCCAGCGAACGCGAGATTCGAATCTCGCAGCGAGTCGCCGCAGACCGCGTCCAATCGGCCCGCAGGCGCATCCCACCCGCAACCCAGTTGCATCTCCCCCTAACATGGGAGGGGACGGACGCGCGGGGGCGGACGCGCGGACGGTGCGCGCCGGGCCTCAGCTAACATGGGAGGGGACGGACGCGCGGGGGCGGACGCGCGTCCGGTGCGCGCCGGGCCTCAGTTGACCGCGGCCGGCACGGGCACCGGATCGGTCGCGATCGTCTTCTCGTCGTCCAGCGGGAACTGGCCGATCTGCATCGCCGGGCTACCCGCGCGGCGCGCGTTCTCGCCCTCCGCGGCGGACGCGAAGCGGCGGAGGTCGGCGCGCACGTCGAGGGCGAGGTCAGGCGCGAACTTCGCGACGGCGTTGGCGGCGAGCTGGTCGAGCTTCGCCTGCTGATGCCATTGGTTCGTACGCTGGCTCGCGGTGATGGCGCGGCGGGTGGTGAACATCAGCGTGCCCGTCTTCACGTCGAACATGCTGACCTCGGTGTAGCCGTAGACCTCCTGGCGCTTGCCCGGGAGGAACAGCGCGCCGACGACGGTCGCGTAGCCCCACGCCCACGCGTTGAGACGCGAGCCCTTCGCGAGCACCTCGCGATAGAGCAGCAGGTAGCGCAGGCGGTAGCGCGCGGCCACCTCGCGCAGCGCTTCCATGCCGAGCGCACCCGACGGGATGACCATGGTCTGCGTGACGAGCGAGAACGCCTTGTCCTTGCGCAGCTCCTTGACCAGCGGTGCGACGCCCGACGGCACGCGTCCATCCGGCCCCGGTCCCCGCCAGTCGGTGGCCGTCATGATCGGCAAGAGGCCGACGCGCGCGGGGAGCTCGAGCTCGATCGGCGCGGCGAGGATCTTCTGCAGCGCCTCCTCGGTGAGCTGACCCTGTGGGCTGCGATCGAACAGTGACTTCTCGAGCGGCGGCGGTGCGACCGACATCGGCATCGGCGGCGCAGCGCCAGCGGCCATCGGCGCCGAGGCCATCTTCTGCTTGGCGCCGCAGGCGGCGAGGATGAATGCACAGATCACGGACAGCACGACGCACACGCGTTGCATGACTAGGCTCCTCGTCGGGCCGCGCGACGGAACAGCGACACCGACAGGCATTAAACGCCGGTCGACCGGCGCGCTTACGCTCCGTCCGCCGGGTCGTGCGCGGGAGCGTGCCGGCCGCGCGCGAGGCGGCCACTCCGGCGCGAGACGGCATCCCAGGGAAAGGGTCGGCGGCGCGAGGGAGACGCGAGGGCTACGTCGAGGTGTTCGCCTGCATCGAACCCCGAACCTGGGACAGGCTGGAGACGCGGGGCGGACGCGCCGCTGGCGCGCGCTGGACCTCGTGCACAGCGGCCCAAGCGGGCACCGGATCGGCCGCGTTCGTCTTCTCGGCAAATCGTTCGTGCCGCCGCGAGACCAGCGCGTGATCGAGCGCTGAGCGGCGACTCGTTGGCGCGAAGTCCGGGCGAGCACCAGCACCACGCGAGTCCGCGGTCATCCGCGGAGCCGTGGCTCAGCAGCCGCGGCTGACCAGATAGATGATCGCGAGGATCGGCAAGGGCACGCCGAGAAGCCACGCGAGCGCGTAACCAGCCTTGCCGCTTTCGGGATTGCGGATGTTCATCATGACCGGAGGTTTTGCAGCACGCGTGCCGCGCCTGTAGTGTCGCGTCGATGACACGCGGCGGTCTGGTGGCATTTCTGAGGAAGCACAAGCTCTGCGTGGAGACCAGCGTGCATGCCGGGGGCGGCCCCCAGGCCGCGGTCGTCGGATACGCGTGCACCGACGAGCTCGAGCTCGTGTTCGATACGGTGACGACGTCGCGGAAGTACAGGAACCTCAAGGCCGACCCGCGGTGCGCGATCGTCGTATGGGACGAAGCGGTCACGGTCCAGCTCGAGGGCGTGGCGGACGAGCCCACCGGCGAGGAGCTCGAGCGGCTGCGCGCGTGCTACTTCGTCGCGTATCCCGATGGACGCGACCGGCTGCGCGACTGGGCGGACCTGACGTATCTCCGCGTGCGACCGCAGTGGGCCCGCTACTCCGACTTCGCGACGGGCGCGATCACCGAGGTCGCGCTCTCGTGATCGCCGTGTTCGGCGCCGGCGCGATCGGCTGCTGGGTCGGTGGACGGCTCGCCGCCGGCGGCGCCGACGTCACGCTGATCGGCCGCGCGCGCGTCATGGACGAGCTCTCCGACGGGCTCACCACCACCGAGCTCGACGGCCCACCTCGCTCGGTGCGCGTCACCGCGACGACGGATCCCGCAGCTGCGGCTGGCGCGACGATCGTGCTCGTCACCGTGAAGTCCGCGCAGACCGCCGAGGCGGGTGCGACGTTGGCGAAGGTCCTGCCCGATGGCGCCACGGTGCTGAGCCTGCAGAACGGCGTGCGTAACCCGGGCGTGCTGCGCACTGCCCTCCCCGGCCGCCGCGTGCTCGCCGCGATGGTGCCGTGGAACGTCGTGCGCAAGGAGCGCGGCAGCTATCACCGCGGCACGACGGGCGTGCTGATGGTCGAGGAGGCTCTCGAGGCGAGGCCGTTCGCCGAGGCGCTGCGCGCCGCCGGGATCGCACACGAGCTCCGCTCGGACATCACCGCGGTCGCGTGGACCAAGCTGGTCATGAACCTCAACAACGCGATCAACGCACTCGCCGGCGTCCCGCTCGCCGAGGAGCTCGCGCAGCGCGACTACCGGCGCGTGCTCGCCGCGGCGATGCGGGAGGCGATGGTCGCGTGCAGAGCCGCGAACCAGCCGCTCGCCAAGCTCGCGCCCGTACCGACGGCCTGGGTCCCGCGGATCCTCGAATCGCCCGACTGGATGTTCCGCACGATCGCGCGGCGCATGCTCGCGGTGGATCCCCACGCGCGCTCGTCGATGTGGGACGATCTCGAGGCGAAGCGTACCACCGAGATCGACTACCTCCAGGGCGAGGTGCTCGCGCTCGCCGAGAAGGTCGGCACACCGGCACCGGTGAACGCACTGCTCGTGCGCCTCGTCCGCGAGGCGGAGCGCGGCGGCAGGCGGGACTTCTCCGGCGCAGAGCTGCGGAAGCTGGCAAACGTGTGATGCGCCGGACGCCGTCCCACGTGTCGCGCGTACGCTGACAGCGTGTACGCCCTGTCCTGGCTGGCACTCCTCGCCGGCTGTCTGCCTGCTCGCGGCTCCGGTGACGGCCCACGGGAAGAGGTGGTGGTCGCAGCAGAGCTCGGGGGCGAGACGCTCCACCTCACCACCGAGTGGGAGCACCGGGGTGACCGCGAGCGTGGCCGCCGGCTCGACCTCACGCTCTCCGACGGCACGTGCCGGCTGGTGGGTGACGAGTATGACTTCGCGAGCCCGCCGCGCATGACGCTCGCAGACCTCGACCACGACGTGGTCGCTGCTCCGCACGCGATCCTGCATCCCGTCGATGGCGGTCTCGAGCTGGTGTTCGACGACGGCCGTCCGCGAAGACGCTACGAGATCGCGACCGGAACGCGGGTCCGCTGGATCCTCGACACGACGCTCGTGCTGATCGCGAAGCATCGTCTCGTCGATCTCGAGACCGGCCGGGAGGTCCTGATCGATGCTCCCGAATGGGCGCACCGCTTTGCACTCGCGGGCGATCGCGTGCTCGCGATCCAAGACGGCCAGCTCGCCGCGTTCGACGTGCACCTCCACGAGGTCCCCGCACCGGCCCCCGCGCTGCAGCTCTACGTGGTCGACGGCGCGTATGGCGTCGATCACCTCTGGCAGCACCGGCTCGGCGACGAGATCGGCTGGACGCACGTGCGTGGTGCACGCGCCGTCGCACTCACCGGCTTCCGCGGCGTCGCCCCGTACGCCGTGCCGGCCACCTGGCTCACGATCGGCCCCGGTACCGAGCTCGCATTCGCCGGCGCCCACCTCTACGCCCGCATCGACGGCGAGCCATTCGAGCTGTCCGACAACCGCCTCTCCCGTGTGCCCGCCGCGCCCGGCGCGATCGTGTCCGCCGACGCCCGGTCGGTCGTGCTCGCGAACCCCGCCGAGCACGCGGTCTGGGTATCGATCGATGGCGGACCGCTCGCCCCGTACAGCTACAACGGCTGCGCCCACGCCGGCCGGTGACCCCCGTCAGGCCCGGCCGCGCCCGTTCCGCGAGATTCGAATCTCACGTCGTGACCGCACAGACCGCCTGCTATTGGCCCGCAGACCGATGTCATGCGCAATCCGATTGCATCTGCTCCCTGCCGACGCCCTAACTTGGGTAGGGACGGACACGCGCTTGCGGACACCCTGGCGCTCGCGTGCCGCGACAATCCGCGTGCGCGCCGGTCCCCGTGCTGCGCTCCACGGGTCGTGCTGCTGATGGTCATGGCGTCGATCGGCTCCGCTGCGCGCGCTTCCACCAGCCCCGGCGGCAGTCGTGTTCGCCGGAATCCTCGATGCCGGTCGAGAAGCTCGACGTCGTGGCGCGCGATTGCATGCATCCCTAACCTGGGTAGGGCCGGACGCGCGGGGGGGGGGTTGCGGTTGCTGTGATTCGTACCTGGGTCCGAAGAGACCGGCGAGTGCGAACGCAGTGGGCGCGTCGTACGCCGCTGATCGCGACAATCCTCGTGCGCGGTCCGGGACGGTGCCCTAGGCTACGGCGATGCGCTGGGTCGTCGCGGTCGCTGTGGTCGTGTGTCTCGGATCCGTCGCGCACGCGCAAGGCGCGGCGCCGCCGGCCACGGTGGTGTACGTCATCGACCGGGCGATGCCGGTGGAGAAGCTCGAGGTGGTCACGCGCTCGCTGGCGGAGGCCATCGGACAGCTCGATGCGTCAGACCGTGTCGCCGTGATCGGCGCGGGGCCGGTCGCCACGATCGATGTGGCGTTGCAGCTCGCGACGCCTGCCGCGAAGAAGAAGATCGCATCCTCGATCAGCCGCATGGCGTGGAGCGAGCGTTCGAACCTCACGACAGCGGTGGTGAAGGCGAGCACGATCATCATGTCGAGTCGCGGGCCGAATCGCCATGTCGTGCTGGTGACCGACGACGCCAGGATCGGCGATCTCGAGAAGCCCGTGCGAGCGCTCCGCGACAAGTCGGTCGAGGTCTCGACGGTGGCGTACCAGATCGGCACCGCCAAGCTCGATTATCTCGGCAGCATCGGGGGCGGCGGCCATGTCGTCGCGCCGACGCCGGCGGAGCTAGTCGACCACTTCGTGGAGCTGTCGGGCTCTGGTACGGTCGGGGAGTCGCTGGCCGTCGTGCTGGTCATCGACCGATCGGGCTCGATGAGCGGGCCGAAGCTCGAGGCGGCCAAGGAGGCCGCGCGGACCGTCGCCGAGACCCTCGCGCCGGACGACCTGCTCGGTGTCATCGCGTTCGACAGCGAAAGCCAAGTTCACGTCGACGCGCAGCGTGCGGCGAACCGGGCCAAGATCGCCGCCGCGATCTCTCGGATCCAGGCCGGTGGCGGCACGAACATCTACCCGGGACTGCTGGACGCCTTCCGGGTTCTCCAGGGTCTCGACTCCACCCGGAAGATGGTGGTCCTTCTCAGCGACGGCGGGGCTCCCTGGGATGGAATCGCTGCGCTCGTGCAGGACATGCGCTCCGCCCGGATCACGGTGAGTGCGGTCGGATTGCAAGGAGCCGATCGGAATCTCCTGTCGATGATCGCCGAGGCCGGCGCCGGCCGGCTCTACATGGTCGAGGACATCGGCTCGCTGCCGCGCATCTTCATGAAGGAAACACAGCCGAAGCGGCGTCCGTGAGCCCGCTCCTCAGGCGGCCCACAGTGCCACGGAGAGCGCGCCGAGCACGCTCGCGATGACGAGGCCGTCGAGGAAGCGGCCGTAGCTCTGCAGGCGCTGGCGGATCGGGGCCTTGCCGCCGTGATCCTTCGTGGGAAGCTCGGCGCGCTTGAGCTGGCGAACGAGCTGGTCGAAGCCGTCCCAGTCGCGGGCAGAGAGGAACCAGCGCGAGCCCTTGTGGGCCTCGAGCGCCACGCCGTCGGTGAACACGTGCGCGCACGCGATGCGTGCGGCGGACTGCGTGAAGCCGAGTGACGTCCACCCCCACCGGATGCCGTCGCGCGTGACCGCCACACGCGCGCTGCGCACGGCGAGCGCGAGGCCGGTGAACAGCGCGAACGCGAACGGCAGCACGACCTGAGTCGATGAATGCCAGCGGTAGGGGTGCCGTGACACGAAGTACCAGGTGATGACCATGAACACGCACACCAGGCCGAGCGCGATCAGCGCGCGCCGGCGGGCGGCGAGTGGAGCGTGGAACGTGCCGAGCGGCGTGCCCGCGAGGCCGATGCCCGGCGGCAGGTCGACGGCGCTCACGATCCGGTGAGCCCCGGCGCGTCGACGGCCATGCGGAGGCGCTGGAGGATGACGGCGCGCTCGACCGAGTCGGTGATGCGCTCGCCGCGGCGGGTCACGTAGAAGACGTCGCTCACCTTCTCACCCTCGGTCGCGACCTTCGCGAGCGAGATGTCGAGGCCGAGCTCGGCGAGCGTGTGCGTGATCGCGTAGAGCACGCCGACGCGATCGCGCGTGGCGACCTCGACGATGGTGGCCTGCGTGGAATCGTCGTGCAGCTTGATGTCGGTGACCACGCCCGGCGTCACCCGCTTGGGCAGCGTCGACGTGGGACGGCGTCGCGCGATCAGCGTGGCGACCTTGTCGGAGTCGGGCTTGTCGCCGGCGAGCAGGTCCTTGAGGTCGGATGCGAGCCGCTTCCAGCGGATGTCGTCCTCGGGGATTGCTTCCCCCTTGAGATCGCGAACGTAGAACACGTCCGTGACAAGGCGCCGTCCCTCGAGATCGACGTGTCCGAGCACGGCGCCGAGCACGTCGACCCGGTTCGCCGTGAGTGCGCCGGCAATGGCGGCGAGCACACCGGGGGCGTCGGGCGCGACCACGGCGAGCTCGCTGTGCCCCTTGAGCGGATAGCAGCGGACGTCGAGTGCGACGTGCGGTGACTGGGCGCGTGCGGCACTCACGAGCCGTACGTGACGCGCGGTCTGGCGCGGTGTGAGCTGCGCGAACAGGCGTGGATCCACCCCGTCGAGGATCGCGGTCAGCTCGGCGCGCTGTGCTTCGTCCTCGACCGCGCTCTGCAAGACCTTGGCCTTGTACGCGGCGTCCTGCGCGTCGCTCGAGTCACCGCCGCCGCCGCGGAAGTGTGCGCGCGTGCGCACGAGCAGATCGCGGAGCAGGCCGTCCTTCCACGCCGAGAGGTTGTCGGGAGAGGTCATCGCCGTGTCGCACAGCGTGACGAGGTAGAGCTGCACGAGATGCTCGTCATCGCCGATGCGCTCGGCGAACCGCGCGATCACTTCGGGGTCCGCGAGATCGCGGCGCTGCGAGAGGTGGGACATCGTCAGGTGCTGACGCACGAGAAACGCGGCGAGGTCGGCGTCGAGATCGTTCATGCCGAAGCGCTTCGCGATCGCCTCGGTGACGACGGCCCCCTTCTCGGCGTGGCCCTTCCCGAGGGGCTTGCCGACGTCGTGGAGCAGCGTGCCGAGGAGCAGCGACGCCGGGCGCTTGACCTCGCGCCACAGCTCGGTCGCGAGCGGGTGCTCGGCGGCGAGCTCGCCGCGCGCGATGCGCTTCTGCATCGCGAGCGCGTACAGCTGGTGCTGGTCGACCGTGTACACGTGATAGAGGTCGTGCTGCACGCGGCCGACGCACGGCGCCCACGCCGGCATCAGGACCGACAGGATGCCGAGCTGGTTCATCACCTCCATCGCGCTCGGCTGTGCGGAGTCGCGTGGATCGGCGAGCGCCTCGAGCAGCAGGCGTGGCGCGAGCGGGTCCTGTGCGAGCGGGGTCGGGTCCTTCGCGATCGCCTCCGCGATCAGCTCGCGCGTGTGGGCGTAGACGGCGAGTTGCTCGGCGACCGCGACGCGAAAGATGCGTATCATCTCGCTCGGTCGATCGACGAACAGGCGCGGGTCCTTGATGGCGAGCTCGCCGTTGAACGTGATGAACGAGCTATCGATGTGAGCGATGCGCGGCTTCCGGCGGGCGACGAGGGCGGACTCGAGTAGCGCGTCGGAGACCTGCACGACGCCGCGCGCGTGCAGGTAGTACTCGCGCATCAGGGCCTCGACGGCGGGCGCGACGGCCGAGCGCACGTCGCCCTCGTGTGGCTTCGCGTCCGGATACAGTGCCGGCGCGATCGCCTCCTGGACCTCGAACGTCAGCTGATCGAAGCGGCGCTTCGCGGTGAGCTGCACGAGCGCGCGGATCCGCAGCTGGAAGTCGCGCGCGCCGGCGAGGATCTGTGCCTGCCGGCGATTCAGGTGGCCCATCTCCACGAGCGCAGCGATCCGGCGCTCGGCATCCTCTGGATCCTCGCCGGGACGCGGCGGGCGCCACCGCACCTGGGCGCACCACAGCGCGGTCGCGAGGTCGCGCAGCGCGCCGATGCCCTGCTTGAGGTTCGGTTCGAGGAGATACAGCGACGCCCCGAAGCGATCGTGTCGGGCGCGCTTCTCAGCGGCGAGCGATGCGATCAGATCGTTCGGGTTGCCACCGGGCGAGAGCGCGGCGAGCGTGGCGCGTACGAGGTCCGTGGTCAGGCGCCGCTCACCGGCAATGTGCCGCGCGTCGAGCAGCGCGGTCGCCGTGGCGAGGTCGTCCTTCCCCAGGCGCGCGGCGGCCCGCGGCTCGCGGACCGCGTGGCCGATCGCGAGCTTCTCGTCCCACAGCGGATAGAGCAGCGCATCGGACACGCGCTTCGCGAGCGCCTCGTCCCGGTCGTGCAGGATGATGAAGTCGATGTCGCTGTAGGGCGCGAGCTCGCGCCTCGCCCACCCCCCCGTTGCCACCAGCGCCAGGTCCTCGCCCTGCGCCGCCGCCGTGAACCGCTCTGCGAGCGCGCTGTCATAGACGTCGCTGATCGCTCGGCACGCGGCACCACCCTGCCCCGGCACGCGCAGGCGCGCCGGCAGCTCCGCGAGGACCGCATCGAGCGCGGCGCGCAGGCCCATCGGTGCTTCGCTGATGGCCGCCACCCGCGCAGCCTAGCAACCACAAGGCTCGCCGGTAAGGACCCGGACTGCATCGTCAGCGCGCCTCGC
>JAEUJX010000590.1 GCA_016794545.1 Myxococcales bacterium | reverse complement strand
CGATCGTGCTCGTCGGTCGCTCCACGTCGGGCATCGCCGACACCTGCGCGCCGTCGAGGGAGACGATGCCGGGCAAGAACCTCGCGCTGCCGTTCGCGGCGCGCGGGTTCGTGACGATCACGCCGGACTTCTCCGGCCTCGGCAACGCCGGCACGCACGCGTACCTCGACACGCACGAGGAGGTCGCGCAGCTGTTCGACGGTGCGCACGCGCTGCGCGCGCTGCTCGCGCCGGGCACGGGCGGTGACCCGGTGGCGGCGGTCGGCTACAGCCAGGGCGGCGGCATCGTGCTCGGCGCGCAGGCGCTCGAGCACGCGATGACGGGCAGGCGTACGCTGAAGGCGGTCGCGGCGATCGCGCCCGAGTGGCCGATCTCGACGCGTTCGTTCGGGTACGAGGACGTGCTGCGCAACCCGGATCGGATCACCGGCCTCGCCGGGCTCGCGCCCCCGACCGTGACGGTGCTGCGCCACTACGGCTTCCTGGTCAACCACCTCGACGAGTCGCACGGCGGCGACGCATTCCCGGCGAGCCAGGCGAGCTCGATCGTCAGCTCGATCGAGTCGCTGTGCACGGTGCCGCTCGGCGGCGCGCTCGGGGCGAGGCAGCGCTATCTGCGCGACCTCGTCGACGACACGTTTCGCCGTCAGGTGCTCGGCTGCATCGATGGCACCCCGGCGTGCGCGGGCCTCGGCCAGCAGTTCCACGACTGGCTGGTCTCCGACTTCGTCACGGCCGATCCGCAGGGCGCGCGCGTGCTGATCGCCCAGGGCCTCGGCGATCAGGTGATGCCCGCCGCCGGCGAGGCCGCGTGCGACGTCGCGAAGCTGCGTGCCGAGGGCGTGGAACCCGATCTGTGCGTCGACGCGACCGCCACGCACGACACGGTGCTCGAGCGCCGCATCGAGGATGTCGTCGCGTGGACCGAGGCCGTCGTGACGGGCGTGCCGCCCGCGCTGACCTGCGGCAGCCAGAGCTTGCCGGCGTGCAGTCGCTGATCCCGTGCGCTAGTGTGGTCCGCTGTGAAGCGAACCTGGGTGGTCTGCACGGTCGGCGTCGTCATGGCGTGCGGCAAGAGCTCGAGCCCGCCGCCGTCCTCCGCGTCGGAGAGTGGCTCGGGCAGTAGTAGCGGCAGCGCGGAGGTGACGAAGGCGGCGCCCGCGCCCGAGGACGCGACGTACCTGACCCTGAAATCGGGAGCGCTGGTCGCGATCTACGGCGGGAAGATCCAGCTCGTCACCGACAAGCGCGCGGGCCGTCCGATCCCGCGGAAGGGCGGCGGGCTGTGGATCTGGGTCGACGGCGCGGTGTCGAGGTTCGATGGCTCGCTGTCGCCGATCCCCGGCACGCCGAACGGCGTCGAGCCGCGAGCGAGCGGACCCGACGGCACGATGTGGGCCGCGGATCGTGGCAAGCTCGCGACGTACGACGGGACGAAGTGGACCGAGCACGACCTCGCGACGATCGGCCTCGGCGCGAACGTGCTCGTCGTCGACTACGCGTTCGCGCCCGACGGCACGGGCTATGTCCGCGGCGACAAGGCGATCGGCATCTACAAGGCCGGTGCGTGGTCGGTGGTGGCCGCGCCGGGCCGCGTCGACTCGATCGGCCTCGTCGGAACGACGCTCTACGCGGTCGTCGGCACGGCGCTCGTGAAGCTCGACGGCGACAAGCTGGTCGAGCTCGCGAAGCTCGAGAAGTTTCCGCCGAAGCTCGCCGCCGGCCCGGGCGCGGCCTATTTGCTGTCCAGTGGCGGTGGCAAGCGCGTCGAGGGCGACAGGCTGGTCGGCGTGAAGCTCCCGTACCTGTCGAGCATCGCGTTCGGACCCGACGGCGCGCTGTACGGCATCCCGCTCGAGGGCAAGCGCATCGTGCGGCAGAAGCCCGACGGCACGGTCGACAGGCTCCCGTCGACCGATCTCGCGTTCCAGGCGAAGCAGGTCGTCGTCGACGGTCGGGGCCGCCTGTGGGTCGTGCTCGAATACGGGTTCGCGCTTGTCGACGGAGACAAGGTCACGCTCGTGACGCCGGGGACCGTGCCCGAGGTGTCGTCGAACGTCGAGCGGCTCGTCACGACGGGCAAGGGCGGCGATCTGCCAGACGTCGGCGCGGCGAAGCTAATCAACCTCAAGGGCAAGATGGTCGCAGGCGGCACGCCCAAGGCCGGCGTGAAGCTCGAGCTCTGCCCGGGGGCGAGCAGCGTGTTCTATGGAGCGTCGCCGTGTGCGGGCAAGGGCTTCGTGCGCCGCGCGACCAGCGCCGCGGACGGCGCGTTCGAGATCACCGACGTGCCGCTCGGTGGCTGGCACCTGATCTATCAGAAGAGCAAGGACAGCTGGGTGTTCTACTGGCCCGACAAGTGCTGCGGCGGGCTGCCGAAAGGCGGCACGTTCGACATGGGCGACGTCGAGTTCGGTCGCTCGAACTGATCAGCCGATCAACACGCCGAGGATCCCGCCGCCGCGCGACACGTTGACCACCGGGAACGGCGCCGCGCGCCCGAGGATCCCCAGGGTCGTCGGCGACGCGTAGAGCCCGAACGTCGTGAAGTGCTTCTCGTGGCGGACCTTGCCCGCGCCGCCGCGGACGACTGGCGACTCGATCGTCGCGCTCTTGATGTAGCGCTGCACGATCGCCTGCTCGGTGCCCGCGACCGACGCGTCGACCGCCTTGTTCCATTCGCGCTGCGACGTGTCCTTGCCGATCAAGATGCCCTCGCCGCCGCACGCGCGCAGCGGCTTCAGCACGAGCCTTCCCTTCGCCTTCTTCACGTAGGCCGGGAGATCGACGTCCTTGCCGTCGAGGTCGTCGGTGCGGCGCGCGCTGACGAGGCGCGTCCACAGCACGTGGCGCGCGAGCAGCGTGCGCTCGGCCGGCGCGAACAGCTTCGCGAACTTCTTGCTGCTCCAGATCTCGAGGATGCTCTTGTGGTCGAGGTCGCCCTGCAGCGGTGACAGCACGCGGTTCTGCTTCACGGCCTCGCGCAGCGCGACGAGCGGACCCGATTCGTCCTCGATCGCGAGCAGGTCGCGCAGCTCGATCGCGCGGTAGACGATGTCCACCGGCTCGCCGTCGTGGAGGATCTCGCCGCCCTCGGCCACCAGGTCGCGCGGGTCGCACACCGCGGCCTTGTGCCCCTCGCGGGTCAGCTGCTCGACGAGCGTGGGCCCTTCGGTGATCCCGGTCTCCCACGCGCGGTCCTCGAGCCACACGATGTGCAGCCGGCCGTGCTTCTTGCTGTGGGCGCGGCAGTGGTCGAGCCACGCCGCGGTCATCGAGCCCGGCATCGCGGCCTTCATCGCCGGATCGAGCGGGACGACGCGCTCGAGCACCGCCGCCGAGGCGGCGGGCCCGTAGTGCAGGCCGCCGATCGCGCAGCCGTTGAACTCGAGCAGCTGCGCGCTGCGGGCGCCGACCGCGGGGTCGACGTTCATGTCGAACCGGCCGATCAGCGGCGCGCGCTCCTTCGGCGCGAGCCGCAGCCACTCCTCCTCGCGCTCGCCGAGCGGCAGGATCTCGCGCACGGC
>JAEUJX010000572.1 GCA_016794545.1 Myxococcales bacterium | reverse complement strand
CACGTCCGCGTGCGCGGCCGCGATGCAGCAGGCGCCGCTCGCGCCCGCCGGCTTCGACTTCCACGACGCGCTCGCCGCGGCGCCGAAGAACACCTGGGACGGCGTCTCGATGCCGCAGCCCGGCGACGCGATGTACCCGGGCGGCCGCTATCGCTCGATCGCGCCCGACGGTGCGGGCTCGATGCACCCGGGCTGCACGACCGCGGGGCTGACGTACCCGGCGGCCGCGATCCCCGGGTATCCGTGCGCGGCGCGCGAGTTCCCGTTCCCGGCCGGCGTCACCGAGGACACCACGAAGCCGATCGTGATCCTCGTGCACGGCAACTCGGAGTCACCGACGGGCTGGATGAAGTTCGTGCACGCGGACCCGTCGTCGCTGATGTTCCCGGCCGACACCACGGCGCGCGATCAGCTCGCCGAGCTGTTGCCGGCCGATGGGTTTCGCACGATCGCGGTCGACTTCCGCACCGACAAGATCGACGACCCGAAGTCGCCCGAGGGCAAGGACACGGGCAACACGCCGAAGAACGCCGATCACGGGTGGAACGTCCCGATACTCCAGGAGCTGGTCAAGCGCGTCGCGATCGCGAACCCCGGGCGCGACATCTCGATCGTCGGGTTCTCGCTCGGCGCGACCACGGTGCGCGATGCGCTGCGCCGCCTGTGGGCCGAGAACCAGGACGGCCGCTGGGACATCAACATCTTCTCGCGGATGCGCGACGTGGTCGTCGCGTCGGGCGCGCACCACGGCGTCGTCAGCTTCGCGAAGCAGTGCGGCGTGAACCTGACGATGCGCGGCACCGTCACCTGCGAGATGGGCCAGCGCAACCAGTACACCGCGACCGCGTTCCACCGGCCGCTCAACGGCCCCCCGATGGAGACCGACACCGGCCAGTACGGCGGCTGGTGGGAGACGCCGTGCGCCGACGGCGACTACGCGTTCGGCAAGCGCGGCGCGTGCGGCGGCCGCACCGTCGCGTACACGACGATCACGATGAAGGACCTGACGAACGGCACGCAGCAGGACGAGTTCGTCAGCGAGCACGCGTCGCGGCTGTATCCCGTCGAGTGCGCCGCGAACCTCCTGAATGCCACGACCGACTTCGACACGAGCGGCTACTTCTTCAACGGCTTCTTCCGCAACCACTACGGCGCCGTTCGCAGCGCCGCCGGCCTCGCGAAGATCACCGCGGCCCTGGAGGACTGATGCGCACCCTGCTCCCTCTCATCGTGCTCTTCCCCGCGGCGGCGCTCGCCGACGAGATCGAGTTCCCGCCCGAGAACGCGCGGCCGACGGTCGCCGCCGTCGAGGAGACCCCGCCGCTCGAGTCCGTCGAGGCCGAGGTCGAGGTGCCGGCGGCTCCGAAGAAGTCGAAGTGGATCGAGCCGTACGGCGCGATCGCCGGCGGTATGCACCTCCAGTCGCTGAACCAGCCGCCCGAGGTGAAGACCTCGCCGCAGAACCCGACCGTCGCGGTGTCGCGCCTCGGCGTGCGGGGCGGCGTCGGTCCGTACATCACGTTCGCGAGCGAGTTCGAGGCCGCGCTCGGCGGTCCGCTCGGTTACGGGGCGAGCGTGTGGGAGGGCCAGGCGGCGCTCGCGATCCGCGATCAGTTCGTCCGCTACACGCGCGCCGGGTTCTCGATCGCGGCGGGCCGGATCGCCGACCCCGCGAGCTACGACTACGTGTCGACCCACATGGGCGACCTCCTGTACTCCGACCTCTACACGCGCGATCCGCTGCTCTACTCGGGCGCGGACCGCGGCAATGGCCTGATCGCGACCTACGCGATCACGCCGAACGTCACCGTGCTCGGAACGTTCCACTCGACGAACCCGACGGGCATCACGGGCACGCTCGCGATCGGCGGCAAGCTCCAGCCGTTCGACCGCCCGTTCTTCCTCGCGGCCGCGCAGGTCGGCAACTCGCAGAACAACCTGCCGGATCAGAACCTCCACATCTACTTCGGTTCGCCGGCGGTGATGTTCCACAGCGAGCACTTCGACGCGAAGGCCGAGATCCAGGTCTACAGCCTCGATACGCAGCAGTCGATCGACGATGACCAGACGATCCGCGGCTACAACCTGCGGCTCGGCGCGCGCGGCCGCATCCCGACCAGGATCGGTCAGCTCTCGCCGTTCGCGAACGTCTCGCGCAACAAGAACGAGATCCTCGATCCGACGGACTCGAAGTACCGGCTGCCCGACCTGTTCCGCAGCTACACGTTCTCGGTGGGTGCCGACCTCGACATCACGAAGAAGTCCGGCGTCGGCATGTCGTACGCGATGGTCGACACGCGCGAGCCGGAGCAGCACGTGCGCGAGCACTACCTGAACGTCGGCACGAGCTACTGGATCGAGGACAGCTTCGCGGTCGGCGTGCGCGGGTCGGTCTTCGCCCAGCAGATCAGCGGCGAGACGATGACGACCGGTGCGCGTTCGGTGTTCGTGACGGCCCGCCTCGTCCTCAACAACTGAGCCTCGACCTGAGGTACCGTCGAGGGGATGAGCTCGCTCGACATGGCGCTGCAGCGCGCCCTGGCTGTACGGCTGAACCTGCAGATCAGTCTGTCGCAGCTGCCGATCATCGAGGAGTGGATGGACATCCACCTCGACCGCTGGCTCGAGCACAACCCGATGCCGACGGAGATGCCCGACGGCGAGCAGGTGAGCTACCTGGCGATGCTCGGCAGCGATCTGCGCCGCGTCTGGTGGGGCGCCTGGGGCCACCCCGGCGGCTTCGTCCCCAAGATGGCGGACTACTTCAAGCTCTGCAACATCGCGAAGAGCGACGCGGCGGTGCTCGACGCGATCGGCGAGCAGCTCGAGCCCAAGCTCGTCGGATCCTGGATCGCCGTGTGGGGCGGCAAGGTCGTCACCGGCTGGCACTTCTGGGACCCGCACCCCTGGCCGGTGGTCGAGTCGATGTTCGGCACCCACGAGGCGAAGTTCCAGATCAAGAAGCTCGTCGAGGACTACAAGGTCGACCACATCGACCGGTTCGCGCAGGCGATCGGCGACGCGCCGTACTCGGAGCTCGAGATCGCGATGCCCGGCACCGAGGTCGAGGAGCAGGTCCACGCGCTCAACGCGGCGTTTCTCCGGCTCACGGGCGCGCCGCTCGCGGAGCCCCTGTTCGAGCGGTTCTCCGCCGTGACCCAGCCCCAGTTCTCGCTCGCGGTCCGCATCCGCGGCGGCGCGATCGTGCGCGTCGGCGCGATCGCACCCGGCATCGCGATGGACGACATCACGCGCCTGTGCGCCGACGCGAAGGTCGGGGTGGACGAGAAGCTGCCGAGGATCGTGAAGGCGCTCGGCGAGGGCATCGCGCGCGTCGAGTACGGACGCGCGGGAGACAAGGCCGGCGTCGACGTCTACCTCGAGCCCGGCGATCAGGCCGCGGGCGCGCCGCCCATGCCCGCGGCGCCGTCTTCGTCGAGCGCGAACTGAGCAGGCGCTAACGCAGCGGACGCATCTGCTTCGCGCGGCGCAGGTCGTTGACCGCACGGCCGACCTGCTCGTCGTGGAGCAGCAGCTTCGACAGCGCGCCGGTGGTCACGCCGAGGCGCTGCGCGGTGGCGGCGATCTCGAGACCGCCGGCGACCAGCACGTCGAGCAGCTCGGCGATCGAGGCCCAGTACTCGCCGGTCAGGCGTGTCTTCGCGCCGAGCGGGGCCGTGCCCGCGGCGACGAAGGCGGCGAGCCGGGGCGACGGCGTCCAGCCGTCGAGCCGCACCGGCTCGCGCACGTCGAGCGCGATCGCGGCGCGCAGTCGCCGCACGGCGTGCAACTTGTTCTCCGACTGTGACCGGCTGTCCTCGCCGATCGCGCTCACGCCGGTCAGCTTGTGGCGCAGCCGGACCGCGCTCTCGGTCTTGTTACGGTGCTGGCCGCCCGGTCCCGACGCGCGATAGCGATCGACCTCGCACTGCGCGATCAGCGCATCGTCACTCGCGAGCAGGAACGATGCGCGCACTTACCGCCTCGCCGGCTCGGACATTCAGCGCGCCTCGCGGGCGATCTTCGGCGGCAGCAGCGCGCGCAGCTTCATGCCGCCGGGGACGATGTGGCCCTCGAGCCAGACCACGCCGCCCTTCTTGAGGTCCAGCGCATCGCCGTGCCGCATGTCGCCGAACGACAGCCAGCCGACGAGCTCGCCGAGCCACGGCTCGTGCCCGACGAGCGCGGTGTGATCGGCGCCCTCGGCGAGCACGGTGAGCAGCTCCGCCGATGGCTTCTTGGTCAGGAGGTCGGTCGACGTGGGGTCGGCCTCGGACAGCGGCGACAGCAGATCGGCGGTCGTCGCGGCGCGTGCCCACGGGCTCGTCAGGATGCGCGAGAACCGGATGTCGAGCGCGCGCAGGCCCTTCACGACCTGCTTCATCTTCTTGCGACCTTCGCCCGTGAGCTCGCGGTCGGCATCCGCCTGGCCCGGCTCCGCCTCCTCCGCGATCGCGTGTCGCACGACGAACAGCTGCATGGGCGCAGATTGACACGCGGGGACCACCGTGCGAAGCCCCGGCCCATGAAGACTCGCCTCTCGCTCGTGCTCCTCCTCGTCGCGGCTGCGGCCTGCGGCGGCAAGAAGACTGCTCCCGCCACGGCGTCGAAGGCTCCGATGGGCGGCGGCGACCATCACGCGAACATGCTCCCCGAGGTCCACAACTTCCACGAGGTGCTCGCCCCGCGGTGGCACGCGGACAAGGGCCCGAAGCGGATGGCGGACACGTGCGGAGCGATGGCCGAATTCCAGTCGAACGCCGACGCGCTCACGAAGGTCGCGCCGCCCGCGACCACGGATGCCGCGGCGTGGGGCACGAAGACGCAGGACCTCGTCACCGCGGTCGGTGCGCTCGACGGCACGTGCAAGGCCAACGACGCGACGGCGTTCGAGCCGGCGTTCGAGCGCGTGCACACGAGCTTCCACTCGGTGATGGAGGCGAGCGCGCCGGCCGGCGCGATGAAGCACGACCAGCACGGCGGGCACGGCGAGCACCACGACCACAAGATGTGAGTGAGTGTGGCCAGAGGGCCGCGGAGGCCCCGGGGCCGGGCCCCGCAGCGCCGCCGAAGGCCGTGCGAAGGTGAACGACAGCGCCGGCACCGCGCGCGCGCGTGGTAGACACGGCGGATGACGAAGGACCTGCTCTGGCGGTTCGGCGCCGACTACACCGGCGATCCGCTCGATCCGGAGGCGTGCGATCCGGATCCGATCGCCGCGTTTCGCGCGTGGCTCGAGCACGCGACCGCCGCGGGAGTCCCGACCGTCAACGCGATGACGCTCGCGACGGTCGACGAGCGCGGCCGCCCCGCGGCGCGCATCGTGCTCCTCAAGGAGGTCGACGCGCGCGGCTTCGTGTTCTTCACGAACTACGACAGCCGCAAAGGCAAGGACCTCGCCGCGCACCCGCACGCGGCGCTCGTCGTGTTCTGGGAGCCGCTCCACCGGCAGGTCCGCATCGAGGGCGCGATCGAGAAGCTGACGGCAGCCGAGTCCGATGCGTACTTCGCGTCGCGCCCGCGCGGGAGCCAGCTCGGCGCGATCGCGTCGCCGCAGTCGCAGGTGCTGTCGTCGCGCGCGGTGCTCGAAGAGCGGATCGCCGCGCTCGAGGCGACGCTCGGCGACGCGTCGCCGCCTCGCCCCGTGCACTGGGGCGGGTACCGCGTGGTGCCCGACATGATCGAGCTGTGGCAGGGCCGGCCGTCGCGCCTGCACGACCGGGTGCGCTACCGCCGCGACGAGGCGGCCTGGTCGCGCGAGCGCCTGGCGCCATAGGAGCTGGGGCCCCGAGCCCCGCCGAGATTCCCCGCCAGGGTGCGCCGGGCGCCTCGGTTCGCGGTCGCAGAACCGGGATTTCGCGCAACGCCTGCGTCTTCGTCGCGGCGGCGCCAATGTTGCGCCCCGGTTCGCTGGCGCGACGGCTGCAACGCGTTCGAGCCATGGCGGAGATGAGAGTGACGTGCCCGGAGTCCGGGCATCTGGAGACGATCGAGATCGAGCGCCGCGGCCGCTTCCTCGTCGCGCTGCGTTGCTCGTCGTTCGGCGGCTGCTTCCTCGACTGCGAACAGACGTGCGCCCGACGTCTGACGACGCGCTACGCGGGGCACAAGCTGCTCGGGCCCGGGACGCTGCTCCTCACGCGAAGCTGCATGAAGCGCTGACCGCGCCGAAGGCGGGGCGGTCTCGGTCGCCGCTCATTCCGCCGAGTCGCCGCAGCCGCCGCCGCAGCGGCCCATGCAGTCCGTCCCGATCGTGCAGTTCCAGCCGCAGGCCCAGCCGTAGGTCGTCCCGATGCCGCAGGTGACGCACGCGTAGTCGTGCAGGCAGCACGGGTTGTACCAGGCGCACGCCAGCGCCTCGATCGTCTCGCCGTTGGCCCGGCGCTCCGCGAGCTGGTTCTCGTGATCGCCGATCGTGTGGTACGCCGACTCGCCCGGGCGCGCGAGGAAGTCGGGGCACGGCGGCGACGAGCTGACCCCGCCCGCCGCGACCGTCGACAGCAGCAGCACCTGATCGACCACGAGGTCGATGTGCGCGCCGACGAAGTCTCCGTCGGCGCGTCCGTCGGCGGTGAGGATCGGCAGCATCGACTCGACGGCGGCCTGCAGCTGCTCCGCGCGCGCGCGGTCGAGCGTCGTGCGGCCGGCGACCTCCTCGATGTGGTGCATCATCGCGTCCCCGCCGTACTGGCCGAGCTGCGAGCTCATCGCGAGCTCGGTCACGACGACGCCATTCGCGTCGATCAGCCTCGTGCGTGCCCACTCCCCGTCGACGCGTCCCTCGATCCGGAAGCTGAGCTCGGGCGTCGCGTACGCGACGACGAGGCCCTGGTCATCGTTCGCCGCGATCACGCGAACGGTGTCCGCAGTCGGTTCGACGGTGGCCTCGCCACCGCACGCCGCCAACCCGCCCAGGAACAGCATCACGCACGTACGCATCGACATGAGTCCTCCCTCTGGGTGAAGGCGTTCACGATGCATCGCGCCGCACCGTTCTTTCAACGTATGAATCGAGCGCCGATGTGAGCGCACCATCCGCGTACAGCGCGTGTACCTCGCTGGTACCCGGCTCCGGCCAGAGCGCAGGATTTGCGAGATGAGCAGTCCCCGCTAGCCTTCGCGATCGCCCGCGAGGACCGCGCGGACCGGCTCGTCGAGATCGTTCACGTCCTCGATGTTGTCCGCGATGCTGCGCAGGCCATCCACGAGCCCGCCAAGCGCGCGGTAACCGTCGTCGTTGTATCCCGCGAAGCAGAACCGCACGAGCGTCGACACGCGATCGCCGGGCTTCCACGCCGCCGCATAGAACACCTCGCCATCGGCGGTATTGCCGAGGATGATCGCGTCGTCGAGCGCGAGGCCCTCGACTCCGTTGCGGACCAGACGCGGGTTGTCGCGCGCCTGGAATGCGTCGATCACGTCACCAAGCCGTTTCGCGTTGCGGCGCTCGAGCCACAAGTCCCCGACGCAGACGAGCGTGCTGTGGTGCGCGTACGTATGGAGCCATGCGCGGAGGTCCAGTGGCATGTCGTCGCGCATCAGGCCCATCATCCGCGGATCCGGATCCTTGGACCGCAGGCTGACGCGGAACGCAGCGAGCAGCGCGCGGGTGTCGGGCTCGAGCTCGCCGTCGAGCGGGTAGTCCATCCGGGCGATGGTATCGGAAAGCCGACGAGGTCCGCGGGCTTCTCGCGTGGCTTGACATCGTGTCATTGAGACACTATCAATGGTGTCACATGGACACGAACTCGCGGATCCGGGGGGCGGCGGCGGCGGTGATCGGCGCGCGGCACCTGCGTGCGGCGCGCAACGGGCAGGACGCGGCGGCGGTCTGGATCGGGGAGGACGCGGGCGCGGTGGTCGTGTGCGATGGCTGCGGCTCGGGCGCGAGCTCGGAGGTCGGCGCGCGGCTCGGCGCGCGGCTCGTCCTCGCCGCGCTGTCGCGGCGGCTGGCGGCGGGAGCGTCCCCGGCGTGTCGCGATACGTGGGAGGCGGTGCGGCTCGAGGTGATCGGCGCGCTCGAGGACCTCGTGCGCGCCACGGTGGGCGAGGGCGGTGCCGCGGCGCGCGCGGCGTTCATCGAGGAGCACCTCCTGTTCACCATCGTCGCGGCGGCGGTGCGTGGCGGGGAGGCGGCGGTGTGGGCGCTCGGCGACGGCGCGTACACCGTGGCGGCGCAGACCCGCGAGCTCGGACCGTTCGCGGACAATCAGCCGCCGTACCTCGCGTACGACCTGCTGGGGATGCCGCAGCGCGCGGAGCACGAGGTGATCGATGCGACCGCGGCCGGCGCGGTGATCGTCGCCACGGACGGTGCTGCCGAGGTCGGGCTCGACGTGTTCGGCATCGAGGCGTGCCTCGCGCACCCCGATGCGCTGCGGCGCCGGCTGACGGTGCTCGCGCGCGGTGCGGATCAGATCGACTGGGGCGCGAAGCGGGTCGTGCGCACGCCGGCGGCGCTCCAGGATGACGGCGCCGTCGCGATCCTCGCGTGGCGCGGGAGGCCGTCGTGAGCACCCGCACCGTGTGGATCGACGGCGCGAAGGTCACGCTCGCGCCGCAGGCGCTGCTCGGCCAGGGCGGCGAGGCGGAGGTCTACGATCTCGGCGACGGTCGCGTGCTGAAGTGGTGGAAGCCCGCGGACCACCCCGACTACGACGGCTTGCCCGACGCGCAGGACGTCGCGCGCCGCCGGCTCGCGGAGCAGCCGATCAAGCTGCGCGCGCTGCCGGGCAAGCTGCCGGCCGCGGTCGTCGCGCCGTGCGGGTTCGCGCTCGCCGGAAAGAAGTCCACGCAGGTCGTCGGCTACCTGATGCCCAAGGTCACGGGTGTGTCACTGCACTCCCTCGGCGAGCCGAAGTGGCGGCGGGACCATCCGGTCGCCGGTGCGGACGTGGTCGCGGCGCTGCTCGCGCTGCACGACGCGATCGCCGAGCTGCACCGCGCGGGGGTGGTGATCGGTGACTGCAATGATCTCAACGTCCTCGTCGACGGGCGGCGCGTGCACCTGATCGATGTCGACAGCTACCAGTTCGGCGGCTTCCCGTGCCCGATGTTCAGCGAGCGGTTCGTCGATCCGCGGCTGTGCGATCCACAGCAGCTCGTGCCGGTCCGGCCTCACGACGAGGCCAGCGACTGGTTCGCCTTCGCGGCGATGGCGTTCCGCACCTTGCTCGGCGTCGGGCCGTGGGGTGGCGTGCACCAGCCGGCCACCGCCGCGCTGCGCGTGCCACCGACGCTGCGCGCGCTGAAGCGGCTCAGCGTGCTCGCCGCCGACATCGTGTACCCGCGCGCGGCGCGTGCGCTCGCGACGCTGCCCGACGAGTTGCTCGCCGTGTTCCGCGCGATCTTCGAGCGCGATCAGCGCGGCGTGTTCCCCCGGGTCGAGCTCGAGCGGCTGCGGCTGCGCGCCTGCTCGACGTGCGGCGAGGAGCACGGCCGCGTGCGCTGCCCGGCGTGTCAGACCGCGGCCCACCTCCCGCCGGTGCTCGTGCACGGCCGGCTGCGCTGGTCGCAGATCCCGGCGCCGGGACCGACGCAGGTCGAGGTCGGCAGCGTCGCGCCGTCGTGGCTCTCGGCGGGCAGCCCACCCGCCGACGGCACCTCCTCCGTGTGGCTCGGCCAGGGGGCGCTGTGGCGAGCGACGCGCCTCGGGCCCGAGCGGATCGGCGGCGTGCTGGCCGCGCAGACGCGCGCGTGGGTCGGCCCCAGGCTCGGTGTCGGCTTCTATCGCGCGGGCGGCTACGCGGCGGGCTTCGTGTTCCGTCCCGATCGCGGCAGCCTCGACGACCGCGTCGTGATGCCGAAGCTGCGCGGGCAGCTCGTCGATGCCGACGCGGTGATCGGCGCCGATCGCGCCTGGCTGTTCCTCACCACCGTCGACGGCGGCCGGCTCGTCACCACCTGCGTGGTGGTCGGCGCCGATGCGACCACGCTCGCGTGCGCGGAGCTCGCCGATGCGCCCTGGATCGCCGGCATCGCCGGCGCGTGCGCGGCCGGCCCGCACCTGTTCGTGCCCACCGACGACGGCATCGCCCGCGTCGAGATCGTGCAGGGCACCATCACGCAGACCCGAACGTTCGTCGAGACCGCGCCGCTGATCGGCGCGGGTGATCGGCTCTCCCTCTCCCCGGGCGGCATCGATGCCGTGCGTCGACGCGACGCCATCCGCATGCAGCTCACCTGAAAGGCATGACCATGACGACTCTTCCTCTTCCCCAGCTCTACGACCCCCGGCGCGCCGCCGAGTACGCCTACCGGCCCGACGCCGCCGTGATCGCCTCCGAGGCGACCGCGTGGCGCGCGCACCACAAGCTCAAGCCCTCGGCGTCGGCCGAGACCAAGATCCAGCTGCTGCTGATCGACGTGCAGAAGGACTTCTGCTTCCCGGAGGGCACGCTGTACGTCGCGGGTCGCTCGGGCACCGGCGCGATCGATGACTCGCGCCGGATCGCGGAGCTGATCTACCGGAACCTCGGCGTGATCACCGACATCACGACGACGATGGACACGCACCTCGCGTACCAGATCTTCTTCCCGTCGTTCTGGCTCGACAAGGACGACGCGCCGCTGACCGCGCACCGCGTCGTCACGTCCGACCAGATCGCGGCGGGCGAGGTGCGGCCGAACCCCGCGATGGCGAAGTGGCTGTGCGGTGGCAACTACACGTGGCTGTGCAAGCAGGCGCTGCACTACTGCAAGCAGCTCGAGGCCGCGGGCAAGTACCAGCTGTACCTGTGGCCGCCGCACTGCCTGCTCGGCTCCGACGGGCACGCGCTCGCCGGCATCGTGCACGAGGCGCGGCTGTTCCACGCGTTCGCGCGCACGTCGCAGAGCAACGTCGAGGTCAAGGGTGGCAACCCGCTGACCGAGAACTACTCGGTGCTGCGCCCCGAGGTGCTGTCGCGGTTCGACGGCGCCGCGCTCGCGCAGCGCAACACGCAGTTCCTCCAGACGCTGCTCGCGGCCGACGCTGTGGTGATCGCGGGCCAGGCGGCCAGCCACTGCGTGAAGTCGACGATCGACGACCTGCTCGACGAGATCGCGGCCCAGGACAGGAACCTCGCCAAGAAGGTCTACCTCGTGACCGACTGCATGTCCGCGGTGACTGTCCCCGACGGCAAGGGCGGGCTCGCCGTCGACTTCACCCCGCAGGCGGACGCCGCGCTCGCGAAGTTCGCGAACGCCGGCATGAACCTCGTCCGCTCCGCCGACCCCATCACCAGCTGGCCGGGCATCCGGCTCTGAGGAGACAACCATGGCGAACCACAACGACGACGATGACAACGTGAAGAAGCTGCTTGCGGACGCGCACGCCCAGGGCGCGCTCTCCGGCCAGTCCCTCGCGACGCTCGACATCTGCGATGTCGGCGCGCAGATCCAGGCCGGCCTCGGCGTGACGGTCGACGACGTCACGGCGAGCGAGGTCGTGCTCGTGACGATGATGCCCGACGACTCGCAGTCGATCGCCGGCGCCGGCAACACCGACGCCGTGCGCGACGGGCACAACTTCGTGCTCGACGCGCTCGGCGGCTCCAAGCAGGCCGGCGAGGTGCTCGCGCACACGCGCTTCCTCAACGGCTTCGTGCTCACGCCGTACACGCAGCTCGCGCACGCCGGCAAGCTGACGAAGCAGAACTACAACCCGAACCTCGGCACGCCGCTCTACGACCAGACCTGTGTCGTTCTCGGCACCGTGATCGCGAAGGCGCAGGAGCTCGCACAGGCCGGCATCGCCGTGCGCACGGTGACCCTGATCATCACCGACGGCGGCGACTACGGCTCCACGCGCTGCAAGGCCGCCGACGTGAAGGCGCTCGTCAACGACATGCTCGCGCAGGAGAACCACATCGTGGCGGCGATGGGCATCAGCGACGGCTCGACCGACTTCAAGGCCGTGTTCCGCTCGATGGGCATCCCCGACCGCTGGATCCTGACACCCGGCAACTCGGCCACCGAGATCCGCCGCGCGTTCGCCGTGTTCTCGCAGTCCGCCGTCCGCGCGTCGCAGGGCGCGCAGCTCGGCGGCTTCGGTAATTAGGTCCGACCGAATTTCTGCACATCTTGTGCAAGGCGAACTGTCCGGGCCGGACGATCAGTTACACAGCGGCGCGCGCGTGAGCGTGACGTCGCCGGTCGCGACGTCGATGGTGGCGATCTTGCCGGTGGACGGCGCGCCGGCGATCACGGCGATCTGGCCGGGGCCGAGCGAGACCAGCGCGGATTCGCCCGGGTTGCCCATCGCGTCCTTGGCCTGCTTGCCGTCGGCGCTCCACAGGTGCGTGACGTCGATCGTCTTCACGACCTTGCCCTTCGCGACGTCCTGGAGCACCAGCTGGTTGCCGTTCTCCTCGAGGAACGCCCACGTCGTGCCTTCCACGTGAACGAAAGCGTTGCCGAACGTGCCGAAGTCCTTGCCGCCGACAGCGCCGATCTTCTTGCCCTTCAGCGAGTACAGCGTGCCGCGCGCGGCCGGCGTGCCGCAGGCGGCGACGGTCAGGTAGATCGTGTCGCCGAGGATCCGCACGTCGCCGCAGCGAAACTCGCCGCGCGCGTACTTGAACGTCGCGGTGCGCCTGCCGGCCGCGACGTCCCAGACCTCGGCGTAACCCTTGCCGGCGGGTGCGTCGCCGAGCAGGACGACCGCGACCGTCCCGTCGGCGTTCGTCGTCGCGCGCAGGCCGGTCATCGCCGGCATCACCTTCGGCGCCAGCGAGGTGCACGCCTTGTCCTTGCAGACCTCGAGCCTCGGCGTCGCGAGCTCGACGTGCGCGCCGGAGGGCTCCGCTGCGGGCGGCGCCTTCAGCCGGGTCAGGATGCCCGACACGAGCTCGAGCTGAAAGCACTGATCCGGGGTCTTGCCGACGCAGAACCCGAGGCGCGTTCCGTCGACCCGCGCGTGCGAGATCGCCGAGTCGAGCTCGGGCGGCTGGATGCAGGGTGGGCGCGGCATCCCGCGCGGCGGATTCGCCGTGACGTCGGTCGCCTTGGTGGGGCCGGGCTTCGTACTCGCACACGCCGCGAACAAAATCAGCGCGAGCGCGCCACGGACCATGCGCTCGAGCTTACACCGCTACGGGGGGTGTCAGGCCGCAGACGGCCGCGACCTCGTCGCGATACGCGAGCCACGCGGCGAGCGTCGCCTCCATCGCCGCGAGCACGCCCGCGTGCTCGGTGGCGGGCACGTGATCGAGCAGGATTCGCCACGCGGCGGCGCGGTGACTGCCCTCGACCTTGCGGTGCGCCTTGGTCAGCGCGAGCGCGTCGAGCGGCAGCCCGTAGTGCTTCACCAGCGGGTGCTCCTCGAGCGGCGGGGCAGGGCGCTTCGGCGCGTTCGGATCGAGCTCGCCGCGCTCGTGGTCGGTGCCCTCGAGGAAGATCGTGGTGACGGCGCAGGCCTGTGACCAGCCGCGCTTCTGCGTGTACAGGTCCAGCGTATCTCTGAACGTCTTCGCCGCCGGCCCGAGCTCGACGCGTTGAAAGCGCGCGAGGTCGAAGCCGAGGCCCTTCGGGTACTCGAGGAACAGCTCGGGGTGCGGTCGGCCCGCGATCACGCCGCCGGTCTCCTCCTCGTAGAGGTTCTCCGCGAGGTCACGGCGCGCCTCGGCGATCGGGCACTGCACGTACGCCCACCCGATCATCACCGGGAAGTCGCGGACGTAGGTCTCGTACTCCTGCTCGAAGTGATAGTGCAGGCGGTCCTTCGGCACCTTCCCGGAGGTGAAGTCCTTCCAGGCCCAGTGCTTCTTGCGCTCCATGATCTGGAGCATCGCCTCGCGGAAATCGCTCACGGTGTCGAGTGTAGCGCGCCGTGGAGATCGAGGTGCAGCGACGCATTCTGTCCGCTTTGCGTGACCTGCGGCACGGCGCGCTGGATCACCAGATCTGCGGGAAGTCCCGAGGCGCCGAGGCGCCGCTCGACGAACAGGTCGTCGAGGATCGCCGTGAACGCCTGCGTCAGCGCTCCGTGAAACTCCGCTCCGTTGCCGCGGATCGTGTCGACCAGCTCCGCGTAACACGGCACGAGGATCGTCGCGGTCCGCTCGCACGACAGCTCGAGTGCGCCGAGGTCGACCGCGGTTGGGGCGACGCCGCTGGCCGCGAACGTGAAGTCCAGGCCGCCCCAGATCCGCCCGACCGTCTTCGCGGTCGCATCCGTGATCGTGACGCGCGCGTCCGCGCTCATCCGCAGCTTGCCGCTGCTCGGCGCGAGCGTCGGCGGTTGCGCGAGCGTCACGGGCGACATGCGGATCGTCAGCAGCTCCTGCACGATGGGGTGCGTGTTGAACGCCCGGTCGAGCCCCGCCTGCGCGAGCTGCTGGTCGAGGAAGCCGGTCCGCCACAGCTCGTACATGATCGCGTTCAGGGCATCGAGATCGAGATCGAGCGCGAGCGTCGCATCGCTCGCGATGATCGCGCGCTTCGCCTTGCCGCGCTTTGGCGGCAGGATGTTCTTCCCGCTCCTGCGGATCTCCACCGCGAACGGCAGCGCACCGGAGACGTTCTCGAAGATCTGCGCGGGCTCGCCGCAGTACACGAACCGCAGGGTCTGCCCGCCCGGCAGCTCGAACGGCGGCGGTGGCGCGAGCGCGGTCACGAGCAGCCCGTCGACCTCTCGCCGCGCGAACCGCGTCGCCAGCTTGTCGCCGCCGAGCTTGTCGCTGACCCACTGGAGCGCGCGGTTGTCGAAGTCGAGCTGCGCGTACGTCACCATGCGGAACGTCAGCTCCGTCGTCGCGCGGTTCGGCACCAGCGCGATCACGACGGGCACGTCGACGCGCGAGAACCCGAGCCGCACCACCGCCCGCACGTAGCCATCCGGCGCCTCGCCGACGGCGCGGATGTCCTCGTAGTGCGCCTCGAGCTTGGCCCAGCGCAGCGAGATGTCGCGCACGCGCTCGAAGTCGCCGATGCCGATGATCCCCTCGCCGGCCATCTCGGCCTCGATCTGCTTCTTCATCTCGACCGCGATCTGGTCGAGCAGCTTCTGCGCGACGACGATCCGCCCCGTGCACGTCGTCACCGCCGGGTCCTGGAACGGCCCCATCATCTCGGCCGCGCCGACGGCGCGCTCGAACCCGCCGCGGTACATCACGCTCCACCGCTTGCGATGGAGGCCCGGCCCGGGCGGCGCGTCGTCGGTCAGCATCACGCGATCGGCCAGGCCCGCGGGCACCGGATCCGCCGCGGACGTATCGATCGCCAGCTCGGTACCGTGGCACCGCGCCGCGAGCGCGACGAAGCCGGCCGCGTGCGCGAGCACGACCGCGAATCCGACGCCGGTGCTGGGCCTCATGATGGTGTAACGCCCGAGCTAGTGCTCGTCTTCGACCGCGGCCAACCGGATGTCGTGCTGGCCGAACGACTCCATGATCGTGATCTCGTACGTCCACCGCCCGCCCGGCAACGGGCTCTCGCCGTGCTGATCGAGCGGGCACCACTGCAGGTTCTCCGTGCCGAG
>JAEUJX010000502.1 GCA_016794545.1 Myxococcales bacterium | reverse complement strand
CGCGCGCTTCTCGAGGAGCGCGGCGATGCCCTCGCGCGCGTCATCCATCGCGATCGACTTCGCCTGCACGACCGCCTCCGCGCGCGCGGCGGGCACCGGATCGAGCGCGAGGCCGCGGCGGATCGCGAGCTTGGTCTCCTGCACGGCGTAGGGCGCGTTCCCCGCGATCGCGCGCGCCAGCTCGAACGCGCGAGGCATCACGTCGGGCGTCGGCACGGCGTGATTGAGGATGCCGAGGCGCTCCGCCTCGGCGCCATCGACGAGCCGGCCGGTCAGGAGCAGCTCCGACGCGCGCGCGACCCCGACGAGCCGCGGCAACAGGTAGCTGATCGCCATGCCCGGCGCGAGACCGAGCTTCACGAAGTTCGCGCCGTACTTCGCCTCGATCGCGCCGATCCGCAGGTCGCACACCAGCGAGAGGCCGAAGCCGCCGCCGACCGTGTGGCCGTTGAGCGCCCCGATCACCGGCACGCGCAGATCGAGCAGCGACAGGAACGGCTCGTACATCGCGAACGAGCGCTCGTGCGGCTCCTTGTGGTCGCCCTCGCGCTGCAAGGTCGACTTGAAGTCCGCGCCGCTTGAGAAGCACGCGCCGGTGCCGGTCACGACGAGCACGCGGATGTCGGCGTCCTCTCTCGCGCGCTTGCTCGCGACGGCAAACGCGTCGAGCAGCTCGGGGGTCATGCTGTTGCGATTATCGGGACGATCGAGCGTGATCACGCCGATCTGCTCGCTCGCCTCGTACCGGACGGCTTCGCTCATGCGGGGAACGTAGATCACGCGGGCTCAGTTTTCTGACGAACGAGGCCGGAAGTCGGCGCGAACACGCGCGCCGGCTCTGGCACGATGCGTGGAGAGGGCATCTCCGATGAAGACGCTACTGTGGCTCGTCGTGCCGTTCGTGTTGTCTGGGTGCCCCGAGCACGGCAAGGGCGGGGGCGACGGTGGAACGGGACGCGCGTGTGGTGGCTTCAGCGGCGCGCGCTGTGCCGCGAGCGAGTTCTGCGACTTCGGGCGGAACACCTGCGGGGCGACCGACGAGCAGGGGACCTGTCGGCCTCGTCCCGACGGTTGTGGCGACATCTTCGATCCGGTCTGCGGCTGCGACGGCGTGATCCACGGCAACCAGTGCGATGCGAACGCAGCCGGCGTGGACCTCAACGCCAGTGGATCGTGTCCGGTCGCGTCGGGTCAGTTCGCGTGCGGGTTCCGCACCTGCACTACGGCCGAACAGTACTGCGAGCGCGGCGTCTCGGACATCGGCGGCGAGCCCGACTCCTTCCTCTGCAAGCCGCTGCCTCCCGGCTGCGGCTCCGCGGGGAGCTGTGCCTGCCTTTCGGCGGAGCCGTGCGGCTCGTTCTGTTCGGGCGCCGGTGCGACCGGTGTCACGCTGACCTGCCCGGGCGGGTGATCGGGATCGAGCGCAGCTCTGCGGGGATCGTCGATCAGACTGCGGGTCCTGCAGGTGGTTCGTGCACGCGCGTTCGGACGTTCGAGCGAAATCGCGTGCATCGCGATCGGCATCTCGAGTGCACGAGGGCTCCACGTGCCCTGGTTCGGGGCTCTATCAGGAGACATCGTCATGAAGAAGATCGCTGCACTCGTCACCACGCTCATCCTCGGCGCCTCGTCCGCCGCGCTCGCGGCGCCAGGCTGGGACCAGAGCTCGTATGGCCCCGCGAACGACCGCACGCCGGCGGGCCGCCCGTTCCGCCCGGACTTCCGCCCGGACTTCCGCCCGGACTTCCGCCCCGACTTCCGCCGGCCCGTCCAGAGCTGGACGACGCTCGAGTCGAACGGCTCGCTGATGCGCGGCCGCGACTTCATCAACGTCAGCTCGAGCGCGCGGTTCTCGAAGCTCAAGCTCGAGGCGAACGGCCGCGGCTCGATCCACATCGACAAGCTCATCATCACGTTCGGCAACGGCCAGAAGCAGGTCGTGCACGTGAACAAGACGATGAACGGCCGCACCGGCGCGACGCTCATCGATGTCGACGGCCGCTCGCGCAACATCGACAAGGTGATGGTGCTCGGCCGCGGCGGGTACCGCGCCTCGTACTCGCTGGCGGCGCTGTAAGCCCAGCAACGCCACAACCTCTCTAACCTCTCGAAAGGCCGGGACTTGCTCCCGGCCTTTCGGCGTTTTCGGAGCAGTTTCGGGCACCCCCGGCCTCTGACCTGCAGATTCCGCAGAGCCCTGCACCTCCCGCATGAGAACATGGACGATTTTTACGTGATTCCAGCGAGTTAATGGTTGGCACCCGCGCTGCACTATCTCCGGTTCGTGAAGCCGGTTGGCTTCCTTTTCAGGAGACCCGTCATGTCGAAGATCAAGGCCGCCATCCTCACTGCCATCCTCGGTTCGTCTACTGCCGCGATGGCGTCCCCGTCCGCCACGTTCTCTGCGAACGCGCAGTTCTCGTGGGGCACCGGTGCACCGGTCATCCGTGACCACCGCACCACCGTCACCCCGGTGACGTACCAGCCGCAGCGGCAGTCGAGCCAGTTCCTCAAGCTCGCCGGCGCGCTCGACCTGTCGACGGGCCGCGACGTTCTTCGCCTGCCGGGCATGAACCTGCGTGACGCGAACGGCCTCACGCTGCGCGCGACCTACGGCCAGGGCTACGTCCAGGGCATCCAGGTCCGCTACAGGAACGGTTCGGCGAAGAACATCCAGGTGAACCAGTGGATGACGTCGCGCACCCCGGCGATCAACGTCGCGCTCCACGGCAACCGCGCGATCGAGTCGATCGTCATCCACGGTTCGTCGGAAGGCCGGCTCCAGTACCAGGTGTTCGCGCAGCTCGATGACAACTCGTACGAGATGCCGCGCCCGCCGGTGTACCAGCCGCCGGTCTACCGCGGGATGTCGATCGGCGAGGACATGACCTTCATGAACACGGACGGCCGGAAGTTCATCACCGTCGGTGCCGAGAAGGGCAAGTTCTCCTCGCTTCGCCTCACGGGTAGCCAGGGCAACGTCTACATCCAGCACGTCAAGGTCGAGTTCGCGGACGGCACGGAGCAGCTCGTCACCGCCGTGAACAAGGCCCTCCGCGCGGGCGAGTCGTTCGACCTGCCCATCGAGAGCCGCCGCTCGGGCATCAACCGCATCACGGTCTGGACCTCGGACAACGGCCAGGCGGTGCGCAGCATCACCGGCAGCTTCGACGCGACGCTGTTCTAACGGTTCGCGTCGTGACCTCCCCGCGGCGCGGCCTGTACGGCGCGCCGCTTTCTGTTTGCTCGGAGACGTCCCATGAAGAAGCTCACCGCACTCGTCACCTCGCTCGTCCTCGGCGCGTCCGCGACGGCCATGGCGCGCCCGGCGCGTCTCGGCGACGAGCGCTGGCGCGATCGGCAGGACCACCGCTACGACCAGGAGCGGTTCCGCGGGCAGCGTCACTACCGCCCGACGTGGGTCGCGCTCTCGGGCGCGACGCGCCTGGCGGATGGCCGCGACGTCATCGTCGTCGGTGGCCAGCATGGTCGGTTCACGCAGCTGCGGTTCCAGACCACGCAGGGCGCGACGCAGATCGACCGCGTGTTCATCCGGTTCTCCGACGGCCGGTGGCAGACCGCGGACCTCGGCGCGCAGATCCGGCCGGGGAACCCGATGGTCGAGCTGCCGCTCGATGGGGACCGCAAGGCGATCGATCGGATCATCGTGCTCGGTGACGCGGGGCGGCGGGCCTCGTATCAGGTCTTCGGGATCTGACCGCTGCTCCCGCGGCCGCACGGCCGTCGGGGCTCGCTGGTGAAGAACCTAGAAACCAGAGCGACCGACGCGGATGTCCCATTCCATGTAGAGACGCCGCTCCCATTCTCGGCGGCCACCTCGGCGTTGCGGCGATCGCGGCCTCGAGGACGGGGACTGCCTCGGCGGGACGGCCGGCCTGGGTCGATGCGTTCGTACTGGTTCGATTCATCGAGGTCGCACAGGGATGTCGACAGGGCCGAGGAGAACTTCGCACGCTCGATCGCCAGATCGGGTGATAGCCTTGCCGGGTGGTCGTACCTACGCGCCATCGTTACTCGTTTCAGGACTACCTCGACGTGGAAGAGCTCGGCGCCGTGCGCCACGAGTTTCTCGACGGCGAGATCTACGCGATGGCCGGGGGCACGCCGGAGCATGCCGCCCTCGCAGCGGCGATCCTCACCACGCTCGGAAGCCAGCTGCGTGGACGCGGTTGCCGGCCGTACAGCTCGGATCTCCGGCTCCGTGTCCCCGCGACCGGCCTGGCAACCTATCCGGATGCGGCGGTGATTTGCGGGGAACCGATCCGCGATCCTGACTCATCCACCCACGTCATCAATCCGACGATCGTCGTCGAGGTCTTGAGCCCGAGCACCGAAGACTATGACCGGGGCGAAAAGCGGCAGCACTACGAGCAGCTCGTGAGCCTCCGCGAGTACGTCCTCATCGCTCAGGACCGGAGAAGCGTCGAGGTCTACGCGCGCGGCGAACGTGAGACGACGTGGACCCGTCGCGAATACGGCGCGCGCGAGCGCATCGTGCTCGCGTCACTCGGCCTCGAAATCGAGGTCGACGCGCTGTACGCCGACGCCGGGCTTTGACTACGAACCGCCGAGCTCGTCGAGGAACTGCTGCGCATCCACGAAGGCAGGATCCTCGCGCAGGGCCTTCTTCGCCCACAGCTCGGCCTTCGCGCGGTTGCCGCGCGCGTGCTCGATCTTGGCTTCCCACAGCAGGGCCATCGGGCGCGTGACCGGCGCCGGGTTGTCCATCAGCGTGATGGCGCGCAGCGGCTTGAGCGCGAGCTCGTAGTCACCGATCTCGGTGGCGAGCTGCGCGAGCTCGGCGGCGACCTCGGCGTTCTTGCGATCGACGTCGAACGCCTTCTTGAGCCAGTTGAGCTGGCCGTCCTTGTCGCCCTGCATCGCGGCGACGCGGCCCATGCGCTGCTGGAGGACGGCGAGCTCGGGCGTGCGCTTCTTCTGCGCGGCGATCGCCGCCTCGAGCGTGCCGGCGGCGTCCGCGAGCTGACCGGAGGTGATCAGCACGTCGACGTTCAGCATCAGCGCGCCGTGGTCCTCGGGCTGGAGCTCGAGGGCCTTGGCGGCGGGGCCCTGCGCGGACGGAGCGTCCTCGAGCTGATAGAGGTACAGCTCGGCGGCGCGCTTGTAGTTCGCGTAGCGCACCTGCGGGTCGGTGCCGTGGTCGGCATCGGCGAGCAGGACGCCGGCGAGCAGGCGGTACTCGCCCGCGGCCTCGTACATCTCGCGCAGCTTGTCGCGGACCACCTCGACGCCCGGCTGCGCCTGGTGCACGACCTCGAGTACCGGCACCGCCTCGGCGGGACGGCCCGCCTGGGTGGAGGCGTTCGCGGCGCGCAGCGCGGCCTGCACCTGCGCGTCGCCCTCGGCGATGTATGCGAGGCGGGTGGCGGCGGCGGCGACGCCGTCCCAGTGCTGGATCGACTCGTCGAGATCGCACAGCT
>JAEUJX010000515.1 GCA_016794545.1 Myxococcales bacterium | reverse complement strand
AGTGGCTCGCCGGTGCCCTCCGCGATGTCGGGCTTGGTGTCCTGCAGCTGGACGAGGCGCGACCACGACGCGCGGCCGCGCTGGACGAGCGCGAGCATGAACCCGAGCGTCAAGGTCGGCCACACGAGCCGGGCCAGGTAGCCCGAGAACGCGACGATCTCGCCCGACGTCATCGATCCGTTGATCAGCGCGCGCCCGCCGACCAGGATCAGGATCGCCATCCCCATCGCGGCGAGCGTGTTGAGCATCGGCCCGAGCTGGATGCGGACCTTCGCCGCCTCCATGTTCTCGCGGAGCAGCTTCTCGCTGCGCTCGACGAAGCCCTTGCGGCGGACGTCCTCGAGCCCGTAGGTCTTGATCACCTGGATCGCGCCGAGGTCCTCCTGGATCCGCGAGCTCAGGGCGCCGAGCTCGGCCTGGACCGAGCGCATCGTGCCGTAGATCCGCCGGCTCATCGCCTGGCCGACGACGTAGATGAGGGGGAACGGCAGGATCGCCCACAGGGTCACGATCGGATCGGTCCACAGCATCGTCCCGAGCACGGTGACGAACGCGATCACCGCGTTCGCGAGGTTCAGCAGGCCCGCGCCCCACATCGCGCGGACGGTCTGGACGTCGTTGGTCAGGCGCGACATCACGTCGCCGGTCGGGTGGTCCCGGTAGTACGCGGGCGACAGCGTCATCAGGTGCCCGAACAGATCGCTGCGCAGGTCGTACTCGGCGGCGCGTCCGGAGTTGAAGATCCAGATCCGCGACGCGATGCGCGTCATCGCCGTGAGGATCGCGAACACGATCATCAGGATGACGAGGTCGCGGATGAGGCCGGTGTCGGAGATCCCGATCGCGTCGACCGCGCGCCCGAGCGTTTCGGGGACGCCCAGGTAGAACACGTTCGTGAGGAGCAGCATCAGCACGCCGAGGGCGAGCTGCTTGCGATAGGGCCTCAGGTAGCCGAGCGAGCTGCGGACCTTGCCGGCGGACACTGCGGGGCCGTGTGTATCACCTTCCCCAGGAGCGGGCGCCCGCCCGATCGGCCGGTGATGCGACCGGCGTGTAATCCGCCCGCGCGAGACCTAACCGCGCGAATCGATAGTACAGTCGGCCCCGCCGTACCCCGAGCGCCATGGCAGACCTGTCTTCCCTCCTCGCCGTCCTCGAACACGATCCAGATGATGCCCAGGCGCTCGCCGCGCTGGCCGGAGCTGCGCGGAGCGCCGCGCCCGATCTGCGGGCCACGCGGTTCGCGGCCGCGCGCAAGGTGCTGGCGGGCCGAGGGCGGCCCGATGCGGTCGTCGCGCTGATCGACCTCGAGCTCTCCACGACCGGCGAGCTCGACAAGCAGTGCGACCTGCTCCTCGAGAAGGGGATGATCCTCGAGGGGGAGCTGCTCGACGTCGCGGGCGCCCGGCAGGCGTTCGACCAGGTGATCGCGCTGCGGCCGGGCGACACGATGGCGAAGGAGGCGATCGAGGAGCTCGACGTCGCCGCGAAGAACTGGAAGAAGTTCGCCGAGAAGTTCGTCAAGGAGGCGAGCGCGTCGACCGATCGCGGGCTCGCGACCGGGCTCTACATGTCGGCGGCGGAGGCGTACGTCAAGTACGCGCCCGAGAGCCAGGAGGCGGAGAGCTACCTGCGCAAGGCGATCGAGATCGATCCGCGCAACACCAAGGCGGCGTTCCACCTCGGACGGCTCCTGCGGCGCGCCGAGCGCTGGGCCGACCTCGCGAAGCTGCTCGAGGACCGCGCCGACCACTCGCCGTCGACGGAGGAGAAGGTCGCCTCGCTGATCGCGGCCGCGCACCTCTATCGCACGGAGGTGCCGGCGCCCGACCGGGCCGACGCCGCGATCAAGCGCGTCCTCGTCCTCGATCCGGCCAACCCGCAGGCGCTGCGCGCGGTGACCGACGCGCACGCGCAGGCTGGCAACTGGGCGGCGCTCGTGCAGGCGTATCAGGCCGCGCTGAAGGCGCGGCGCGATGACGACCTCGGGATCCTGATGCAGATCTCGATGGTCCTGTGGCGGCAGCTGAACGACCTCGACCAGGCCGAGGAGTACTTCCGCCGCGTCCGCAAGATCGATCCGGCGCACCCCGCGGCGCTCGACTTCTACCGCGTCTACTACCCGGCGAAGGGCGAGAACCAGAAGCTGCTCCAGCTGCTGCGCTCGGTCGAGAAGGCGGCGCCCCGCGCGCGCAGCGACTCGGGCGATCAGAGCCGCCCGATCGGCGTCGAGATCGCCGAGCTCGCCGAGGCGCAGAACAACCCCGAGAAGGCGATCGAGGCCTGGAAGCAGCACCTGCGCCACGACCCGAGCTCCCAGCAGGCGCGCACCGCGCTCGCGCGGCTCTACCGCCGCACGGAGAAGTGGAACGCGCTGCTCGATCTCATGAAGGAGGAGATCGAGCGGCTGCCCGAGGCCGACGTGCCCGGCCGCGTCGCGAAGCTGCACGAGGTCGTCGAGATCTACCGCGACCGGCTGCGGCTCGACGTGATGGTGATCAACACCTACAACGCGATCCTCAAGATCGATCCGGACAACAAACGCGCCGGCGACGAGCTCGCGGCGAAGTTCCGGCAGCTCGGCCGCTGGAACGATCTGATCGCGGTGCTGACGCGCAAGAGCGAGGCGCCCGACGTGCCCGTCGAGGAGCGCGTCGCGCTGCTCCGCGAGATCGCGGACCTGTGGTCCGAGCGGTTCGGCAACTTCGCCAATGCGATCCGCCCGCTCGAGCGGATCTTGGAGCTCGGGTCGCTCGGCGGCAGCAGCGCAGGCCAGGCCGAGTCGCTCGCGAAGCTCAAGGAGATCTACACGAAGCGCCGCCAGTGGCGCGCGCTGATCGACGTGCTCGGCCGCGAGGCGCAGGCGCTCCCGACCGCGGAGAAGCACGCGAAGCAGGCCGAGATGGCCCGGCTCGCGGCGGAGCGCCTCGGCGACAACCGCCTCGCGATCGAGATCTACAACACGGTGCTCTCGGAGGCCGGGCACACGCACGCGGAGACGCTCGCCGCGCTCGCCGGTCTGTACGAGCGCGAGAAGCGCTACGTCGCGCTCGCCGAGATCCTGCACCGCCAGCGGGTGTCGCTGCAGGGCAAGGACGCGATCGTCCTCCTCGAGAAGCTCGGGCAGGTCTACGCCGACCGGATCGGCAGTGCCTCGGCGGCGGCGGCGGCGTGGCAGGAGGTGCTCGACATCGAGCCCGGGCACGCGAAGGCCCTGCGCACGCTGCGCGAGCTGTACGCGACGGCCGGCGACTTCGCCGGCCTCGAGAAGCTGTACGCGCGGCTCGGCCAGGAGGGCGAGCTCGTCGAGGCGCTGCTCGGCATCGCCGACCGGCTGGATGCGAAGGAGCGGAGGCTGCCGCTCGTCGAGCGCGCCGCGCAGCTCGCGCAGCAGTACGCGGAGCACGCGAAGGAAGGCCCGGTGCAGACCCAGGCCGTCGAGCGCGCGCGCCAGGTGTGGGAGCGCGTCCTCGCGGTCGAGCCCACGCACGTCGGTGCGGCGAACGCGCTCGCGCCGATCTACACGCGGCAGGAGAAGTGGGCGCGTCTCATCACCGTGCTCGAGATCGAGCTCGGGGCGGCGCCCGATCGCGCCGCGCGCCTCGCGAAGATCGCGCAGATCCGGCAGCTGTGCGAGCAGAAGCTCGCGTCGCGCACGCTCGCGTTCACGTGGACGCTGCGCGCCTTCGAGCTCGATCCGAAGAGCGAGCCGCTGTACGCGGACGTGCTCCGCCTCGCGAGCGAGCCCGAGCAGTGGAAGGAGACCGCCGCGGCGTTCGATCGCGCCCTCGCGTTGCCCGATCTCGACGACGCGACCCGCCTGAAGCTGTATCGCGAGCTCGCGAAGATCGCGAGCCGCCGGCTGGTCGACCCCGAGCGCGCCCGCGCGTATCACCGCCACGTGCTCGCGCTCGCTCCCGACGATCGCGAGGCCGAGCAGCACCTCGAGGAGCTGGCGATCCAGCTCCACGACTGGCCGGAGCTGCTCGCGTCGTATCGCCGGCGCGCGAACCGCGAGAAGGACGCGCACGAGCGCGCCGGCCTGCTGATCGAGATCGCGTCGCTCCAGGAGGAGAAGCTCGTCGATCTCGACGGCGCGGCGCAGACCTACTACGAGGCGCTCGAGGCGCTTCCGAACCAGCTGCGCGCGATGCGCGCGCTCGCTCGCATCGAGGAGGCGCGCGGCGACTGGGAGTCGCTCGCGGACGTGCTGTCGCGCGAGCTCCAGCACACCCCCGACGGTCAGGCGCGGTTCGATCTGCTGATGCGGCTCGGCCAGCTCGAGGAGGTCTCGATCGAGCGGCCGGCCAAGGCGCTCGGCTACTACCGCGACGCGCTCGCCGTGCCGGCGGCGGGCGGAGCCGTCCGCCCGCAGGCGGTCGGCGCGATCGTGCGGTTCCTGCTCGCAGAGGGGCCGGGCGCGAAGATCTCGCCCGAGGACAAGGTCGGCGCGGCGCGACTGATCCTGCCGCACCTCGAGGCGGCGAACAACGTCGGCATGCAGGCCCTCGCGATCGAGGTGATCCGCGCGGGCGAGGCGACGAGCGCCGTGGAGCGGCTCGAGCTCGATCGCGCGCTCATGCGGCTCTACGGCGTGGAGCTCGGCGATCCGGGCTCGGCGTGGTCCGCCGGCCTGCGCGTGCTGGCGGCCGAGCCGGGAGATCCGGACGTCCGCGGCGCCCTCGCGGCGCTCGCCGGACAGCTCGGGCGCGACGGCGAGTGGGCGCAGCACCTCGGAGCGGCGCTCGCGTCGCTGCGCGCGAAGAAGGCGACCCCGGGGGAGATCCGCGCGGTCGCCACCGATCTGGCGATCGTCGCGTCGGAGCGGCTCGGGGACCGCGCGACGGCAGAGCGCGCGTGGATGGCCGTGCTCGAGGTCGAGCCCGACGCCGATGACGCGTTCGAGGCGCTGATCGCGGCGTATCGCGGCGAGGAGCGCTGGACGGATCTGCGCGCGCTGCTCGACCGGCGCACCGAGGTCACCGTCGATGATCGGGTGCGGCTCCAGTCGCTGCTCCAGGTCGCCCAGCTCGAGGAGGACGTGCTGGGACAGCCGGCCCGCGCCGTGGTCGCTCACCGGCGCGTGCTCGAGCTCGAGCCGTCGCACCTGGACACCTACCGCGCCCTCGATCGGCTCTACACGGCCGCCGAGCAGTGGAAGGAGCTCGAGGAGCTGCTCGCGCGGTGGACCGATCACGCGCAGACCCCCGACGAGCAGATCGGACTCGCGTACCGGCGGGCGGAGCTGTTCGCCCACAAGCTGGAGGATCCGGGCCGCGCGGTCGACTTGCTCGAGGACATCGTCGCCAAGCGCCGCCACCACGACGACGCGCGCGAGCTCCTCGAGGAGATGATGCCGAGGCCCGGGCAGACGATGCGCGTCGCCCGGCTGCTCGAGCCGCTCTACGAGCAGGACAAGCTGTGGCGTGATCTCGTCGACGTGCTCCTCGCGCAGCGCGACCTGACCTCGGGGACCGAGGCCGTCGAGCTGGTGTCGCGCGTCGCGACGATCGAGGAGAACGAGCTCCAGAGCCACAAGGCCGCGTTCGAGGCGTGGCTCGAGGTGCTGAAGCTCGATCCGACGCACGAGCGCGCGCGCGTGGAGCTGTCGCGCCTCGCGCAGCACCTGAACCGCTGGCCGGACGCGACGGCTGCCTTCGAGGCCGCCGCGGTGGCGGCGCCCGCGAGCGACGTCACGACGCGCGGGGCGCTCCTCGGCGAGCTCGCGGCGTACTACGACAGCCAGCTCGGCGATGCACCGCGCGCGATCGCGGCGTACCGCCGGCTCCTCGAGGTCGACGCCACGAACCCCGGCACGATCCGCCGGGCGACGTCGGCGCTGGCGCGGCTCTACGATCAGGGTGGCAGCTGGCTCGAGCTCCGCGACGTGATGCGCAAGCAGGCCGAGTGGGCCGAGGACGGCGGCGAGCGGCGCGGGCTGCTCGCGCGCGTCGCGACCCTCGAGGAGGACAAGCTCGGACAGCGCGACGCCGCCATCGCGACGTGGCGCGACGTGCTGTCGGATCAGCCGATGGACGCCGGCGCGTTGAACGCACTCGAGCGCCTGTACCAGGGCGCCGAGAAGTGGCGCGAGCTGATCGAGATCCTGCACGCCAAGATCGATCACGCGACGTCCGACGAGGCGAAGCGCTACCTCGGGCGGATCGCCGAGATCCACGAGGTCATGCTCGAGGAGCCCGAGGAGGCGATCGCCGCTCACCTCGAGGTGCTCGATCGCGACCCGGACGACGCGACCGCGCTGGCGGAGCTCGCGCGCCTGTATCGCGAGGCGGGACGCCACGCCGACCTGCTCGACGTGCTCGAGCGCCAGGCCGCGCTCGCGCCAGGCGCCCGCACGCCGATCGACACCGAGATCGCGAAGCTGTTCGCCGGGCCGCTCGGCCGCCCGGTGGAGGCGCTCGAGCGCTGGTCGCAGGTGCTCGCCACCGACACGGACAACGCGGAGGCGCTCGGCGCCGTCGAGCGCGCGCTCGACGACGTCGACCTGCGCGCCATGGCGGCCGACATCCTGCGGCCGGTGTACGACGGGACGGCCCAGCACGAGCGCCTCGCCGCGCTGTCGCTCCGCGCCGTCGAGTGGACCGATGATCCGACGGCGAAGCTGCGCCACCTCGGAGAGGTCGTGCGGCTGCGCGAGTACATGCTGAACGACAAGGCCGGCGCGTTCGACGCGACGCTGGCCGCCCTGCGCCACGCCGCGACCGAGCCCGAGCTGCCGCGCGTGGTCGCGGAGGTCGAGCGGCTCGCCGGCGAGCTCGGCCGCGAGGCCGATCTGATCGACGCGTACCGCGAGGTGTCGCCGAACGTCCTCGACGCCGAGATCCAGCGCCGGCTCTACCTCGACGTGGCCGATCTGTCGCGCGCGGTCCGCCGCGACCTCGAGACGGCGCGCGAGTACTACCAGAAGGTGCTCGACGGCCAGCCCGACGATCGCCGCGCGCTGGCCGCGCTCGAGAGCATCTACCGGGAGACCGGCGATGCCGCGGCGCTCACCGACATCCTGCTGCGCCAGGCGGATGCGTCGACCGCCGACGTCGACGATCGCGTCGGCGCGCTGGTCGAGGCCGCGGGCTTGTACCTCGAGCTGCGCCGTCCCGATGACGCGATCTCGACGTGGGAGCAGGTCCTCTCGATCGCCCCGGAGCGGCGGGACGCGGTCGACGCCCTCGAGGCGCTGTACCGCGAGCAGGGCAGGTGGCCCGACGTCGTCGATCTGTACGAGCGCCGGCTCGGCTTCGCGACCTCGGTCGAGGAGGCGGTCAGCCTGCGCGTGCAACTCGGCGAGATCCACGAGAAGCACCTCCACGACGTCGAGGCCGCGATCGACAACTACGCGGCCGCGCTCTCCGGCGACCCGCGCAACCAGCAGGCGCTGTCCGCGGTGCAGCGCTTCCTCGTCGATCCGGACCTGCGTCCGCTCGCCGCCGAGGTGCTCGAGCCGATCTACGTCCAGCAGCAACGCTGGCTCGATCTGATCGCGGTCTACGAGGCGAAGCTCGAGAGCGCGAGCGACCCGCGCGAGCGGCTGAAGCTCACGCGCTTCGTCGCGCGCCTCTACGAGGAGCAGCTCGAGGACTTCGAGAACGCATCGCGCTGGTACGCGCGGCTGTTCCGCGAGGCACCGAACGATCCGGCGACCCGCGATCAGCTCCAGCGGCTCGCCGCGATCGTCGACAACTGGGCGTTCGTCGCGCAAACCTACCAGCAGTATCTCGACGACGAGCAGGGCGAGACGCCCGAGCTGCGCGAGGTCGCGCTGGCGGCCGGCGCGATCTACGACCGCCGTCTCGCAAACCCCGATCAGGCGTACCTGTCGTACCGCCGCGCGCTCGCGATCCAGATCGACGGCGTGGTGCCGAACGAGCGCGAGGTCCTGCGGCGGCTCGAGGAGCTGCTCGCCCGCGCGAACAAGTGGCCCGAGCTGATCACGATCTACGAGGACGTGATCGCGCGCGGCGATGACGACCTGCGACGCGAGGCGCTGATCAAGCGGGCGCGGCTGCTCGAGGATGGGCTGCAGGATCAGGCGCGCGCGATCGACGCGTGGCGCGAGGTCGTGGTCGCCACCGAGGGCGGTGGCAGCGCGATCATCGAGCACGCGTACCGCGAGGCCGTCTCGGAGCTCGAACGGCTGTACCGCGCGCGCGAGCAGTGGCGCGATCTCGTCGACCTGCTCGAGGCGCGGCTGGCGCGCTCCGCGCAGCCGAACGAGACGGCCGAGCTGCGCCTGCGCCTCGCCGAGCTGCTCGAGCTTCAGATCGGCGACCTGGCCGCCGCGATCGATCAGCACGAGCACGTGATCGCCGAGGGCGCGATGTGGGACCGCGCGGTCGCCGCGCTCGAGCGGCTCGTCGTCCACGAGCAGCACCGCGAGCGCATCACCGAGCTGCTCGAGCCGGTGTACCGCGAGCAGGACTGGTGGCAGAAGCTGGTCGTCATCCTCGACGCCAAGCTCGACTACGTGCGCGACCCGATCGATCAGATCCAGGTGCTGCACGAGATCGCGAGGCTGCACGAGGAGCGCGGTGGTGCGCTCGATCTCGCGCTCAACGCGCTCGCGCGCGCCTGGCGGATCGACGTCGCCGAGGACGACAGCCTGCTCAAGCTGATGCAGCTC
>JAEUJX010000496.1 GCA_016794545.1 Myxococcales bacterium | reverse complement strand
GAGCGGCGCGCCGATCGCCGCGATCAACAGACCGGCCGACGCGGGGCCGGTGATCTCGGCGATCGCCTCGGTCGACTCGAGCTTCGCGTTGCCCTCGGGGAGCCGGTCCTTCCCGATCAGCACCGGCAGGTACGTGTTGTCCGTGATCTGGAACAGCGCGGTCGCCGCGCCGACGACCGCGCCGACGACCAGCAGCTGCGCCATGGTGAGCAGGCCGAACGCCCAGGTCAGCGTCAGCGAGAGCACGGCCGCGGCGCGCACGAGGTCGGCGCCGATCAGGATGCGGCGCTTGTCCCCGCGATCGATGTGGCCGCCCGCGAACATCGCGAGCACCACGCCCGGCGCGAGCTGCAGCGCCGCGAGCAGGCCGACGATCGCCTCGGGCTGATCGAGCGTGGTGATCGCGATGATCGGCAGCGCCGTGCGCGTGATCCGCGAGCCGTACGCGCTGAAGATCTGCGCGACCCAGAGCCGGTTGAAGTCGGGCGTCATGGCGAGAAGTACGCGTCGAGCTGCTGCGCCGTGACCGCGAGGATCGCGCGCGCGTCGGCGATCGAGATCGACGTCGCGTACGAGACGCGGCCCTTGGTCCGGAGGAACGACAGGTTCTTCACCACGCGCGTCAGCGGCTTGCCGAGCACCATCTGGATCGCGGTCGAGTCGCCGACCCGATCGCGGACCGCCTCGGCCGCCGTGATGAACTCGATCGCGTCCTTGTCCTTCGCGAACGACATGTTCCCGCGGACGAGCCAGCCCTGCTTGACGAGCTCCATCGCGAGCGAGACGCGATCCGGCGTCGGGATCGTGGCGATGCCGAGCCCGAAGTCGCTGTCGCCGAGCTCGACGCGCTTGCCGCCGAGCTCGATGGTCAGGACGAGCGCGGGCCCGCGCGCCTCCTCGCCGGACTCCGCGGCGATCGTGCGGATGCCCCGGAGCCACGGCGGCAGCGCCGGCAGGCTCGCCGTCGCGGTGTCGAGGTCGCCGGCCGCCGGCTGCACGAGCGTGCCGAGGTCCGCGGGCTGCGCGAGCAGGAACCAGCCCTGGAACGGCGAGAGGAACACCCGCTTGTCGCCGCGGACGCCACGCGAGCGCTTGCCCATGAGGCCGCCCTTGGCGACCGACCACTCCACCGGCGCCGCCGCCGCGAGCATCTCGCGCAGCCCCGCGCGGCCGAGCCGCGTGCGTCCGACGAGCGTCGTCGCGATCACGTCCTTCGGCGACGGCGTCGAGATCACGAGCATCTCGAGCTTCTCGACGATCTTCGCCGCCTTGCCGCCGAACAGCACCTGGTAGTCGGGCATCGGCTGGAGCAGGCGCTCGGTCTGAGGCGCCCACTCGGTCCCGCGGAGCCGGTCGAACCGGATCAGCACGGTGACGATGTGGCCCTTCGGGAAGTACGTCAGGAGGTTCGCGGCGGTGCCCGCCGTCGTCGGCGCGCCCTCGACCGCGGGCTCGTTCTTCGCGCCCGCGGAGCCGGAGCCCGCGCCGGCTTGCTCCGCGATCGATCCCGGCCCGGTCTGCGGCTCGGTTCCGGAGCCCGCGCTCGATCCGCTGCCGCGGCCCGGCGGCAGCTCCGTCGCCGTGACCTGCGTGGCGTCGTCGGGCGCGCCGCCGTCGGCCTCGGCGACCATCGGCTCGGCGGCATCCGGCGGTGCCGCGTCGGGTGTCCCGGCGTCGGTCGGCGCGTCGATCGGTGCATCGATCGGTGCATCGATCGGCGCGTCGATCGGCGCGTCGATCGGTGCGTCGACGCCGGCGTCGGCGGCGAGGCCCGCGCCGGTGGGCTCGGGGGTGGTCGCGGCGGCGG
>JAEUJX010000059.1 GCA_016794545.1 Myxococcales bacterium | reverse complement strand
ACGCCTGCTCCTCGCCCTCGCTCGCGAGGCGCCGCCGGAGCCGAGCGCGCGCGATGGCTTCTGGCTGCCCGTCCTGCACAACCTCGTGGTGCCGCGCTGGCTCGTGCAGCTCGTCGAGCTCGCGCTCGCACTGGGCGCGCTCGCGCTGCTCGCGTCGGTGCGCACGGCCCGCGTGCGCGGCGGCCTTGGCCTGTGGCCGGCGCTCGGAGCGTACGCGCTCGCGTGCGCGCTCGCGTTCGCGGTCGAGCGCGTCGCTCCGGGATCCTGGATCCACGCTCCGCTGCGGTTCGCGATCGCGGAGGTGCTCGTGATCGCCGGCGCGCTCGGGCTCCTCGTGATCGGGGCGCGCCGCGTGCGTCCGTGGATCGGCGAGCTGCGCTACCTCGCGTTCGCGACCGCGCTGCTGCTCGTGCCCGGCGTCGCGCTGCTCCTGTTCGACGGCGCCGAGCTCGCGTGGATCTGGCTCGTGCCCGCGGCGATCGTCGCGGCGGCACCGCGCGCGGCGCCGTGCCGCTGGCTCGCGCTGCCGGCGGCGGCGCTTCCCGCGCTGCTCGTGCTGTCGCCGAATCAACTTCGCGAAGCCGCCTGGAACGGCTTCCTGCCCCGCGGAACATCGTTCGCGTTGCTGCTCGCCGTGTTCACACTGCCGGTCTTCGCGGTGAGTGCGTTTCTCGCACGCCGCCGGGGTGCGACAGGCCCCTTGGGGTCATTCGTCCTGCCCCTGGGGTGCCTACTCTCCGTGATCGCGGGAGTGATCCTCGTGCTCCACGCACATCCGCCGTGTTCTCCCGCCGATTTCAACCAGTTCGGCCTCGCCTGCGAGGTCCTCCCCCGGGTGCGCTAGCGCTTGCATGGACCTCCCTGTAACAATGGCCCTACTGCGGACTATCACGACTTCGGTTCTGGTCATGGTGGCGGCTGCGGCCTGCGACGTCGGCGAAGTGCCGATCGGCGGACCCGGCGGCGGACCCGATGGCGGCGGAGGCATGGTTGGCTTCGCCACCACCTGCGTCGATCGGTCGACTCAGATCGGCGTCTCGCACCAGCACGCCGGCGTCACCGTCAACCCGACGCGCGCGGGCGAGGGCTGCCTGAACGTCGGTTGCCATGGCCCCGCGCAGCCGGGCGGCGAGTTCGCCGCGGCCGGCACGGTCTACAAGCAAGACGGCACCACGCCCAACCCCGGTGCGGTCGTTCGCATCAAGAACGGCAACATGGTCCTGCAGGCTGTCACCGAGGACGGTGGCACGTTCCACTTCGCGCCGACGAACATCACGTACCCGACGATCACCGACGTCTCGGCCTGCCCGACGGCGTCGCCGATGGTCACGAAGCTGACCGCGACCGGCGGCCCGAACTGCAGCCAGCAGGGCTGCCACACCACGACCGGCGGCCAGGGCCCGATCCGCGGCCTGAACTGATCGCCTGGCGAGCGCGAGTCCGACCGCTACTTCTTCTTCGCGGCGATCAGGCGCGTGTACGCCTCCGCCGCGGACTTGCAGACCTGGCCGAGCACGCCGATCTGGATCGGCGACAGCTCCTTGCCGTGGCCGTAGAGGATGTTGACGACGCGCTTGCCGATCGTGATCACACCGGCGGAGACGTGCTGCGGCTCGGGCGTGCCGAGCACCTTGTAGAGGTAGCTGTTCACCGTCGAGGCGACGAGCGGCCCGTGGAACACGTGGTTCTCGGCGGCCATCGCGAGCTGCAGCACGCTCGGCGCATCGAGGGGGATGAGCAGGTGCTCGACGTGCGCGTAGCCCGGAACGCCGATGGCCTTCCAGCCGAACGCCATGTTGTCGCGCACGGTGAACACCACGCTCGCCTCGAAGGTATCGGCGGCGTAGCCGAGCAGCGCGTCGACGATGCGGTTGCGATCGCTCGCGGTCGCGAGCTCGCGCATCGCGAGGTCCGCGTGCATCGGCTGCGGCGTGAGCGGCGGCGGGATCGTGCTGCGCTGGCGCGCCGGCGGCGCGGCCGCGGCGGCGGCCTCGGCGGTCTGCGCCACGGGCGCGACCGGGGCGGGCGCGGCGTCGTCGGCGTCGAGCGAGTCGATCAGGTCCTCGGCGTCGAGCTCGAGCGCCTCCGACTCGTCGAACATCTTGATCTTGGTGCTGCGCAGGCGCGGTCGCGGCCCCGGTGCCGCGACCGGTGCGGACGGCACCGGCGGCAGGCCGGGCAGGGGCGGGGCGGGCAGGCCGCTGTCGACGGCGCCCTCGTCACCGCGCGCGGTGTCGCCGAACTTCACGAAGCGCGCGGGGCGCGCCACGCCATAGTAGCGCTCGATGTAGTAGTAGATGCGGACCTCGGGCGCGACGCGCGGCAGCACGCGGTACCCCGTGATCTGGTTGAGCGCCTCGAGCGCCGCGAAGTCGTGCGGGTCCTCGACCGCGGCGATCAGCTGGCGGTCCTGGACGACCAGCGGTACGCACTTGTGCTTGAAGGCGATCTGCGGCTGAAGGAGCCGGACCGCCGCGCGTTTCGCGCGCTCGAGCATCGCACCCGTCGCGATCGGGATCCCGAGCTCGAGGCCGAGGTAGACCGTCAGTGCTTCGAGATCGATGAACCCGTGCTCGAACAGCACCGTCCCGATCCGTCCCCCATCCCGCGCCTGGTGCTTCAGCGCCGTGTCGAGCTGCGGCTCGGTGAGCCGGCCGTCCCGCACGAGCATCTCGCCGAGCTTCATCTGGATGCGAAGGTATCACGGCCGTGCTACTGCACCAGAATGTGGCTCTGGCGCGCCTCAGCGCTCGTGGTCGTCCTCGGTGGTTGTGGCAGCAAGAGCGGCGACAAGACGCCGCCCGCGTCCGCACCTGCGCCGGCCCCGCCGGGCCTCTCGGCCGATGATCGTGACGAGCCCGCCGACCCGGTGACCCCCGACTTCCCCGAGGGCACGCGCTCGCTCGAGCTGGTCCGCACCGTCGGGGTTCGCCTCGAGCCGGGCGACGACGCGAAGCGGATCGGTACGGTCGCCGTCGACACGCGCGTCCGCTGGACGCGCACCGCGAAGGCGAAGGGCTGCGAGAAGCCGTGGGTGGAGATCGAGCCGCGCGGCTGGATCTGCGGCGACTACGTGAAGCCGAGCAAGAAGGTCGCGATGGGCCGCGAGGTCCCGATGCTCGACCGCGGCGAGCTGGTCCCCGGCGTGTACGGGAAGGTGACCGCGCCGAACTCGGTGACGTTCGTGATGCAGAAGCCCGTGGCGCCGAAGAAGGGGAAGGGCAAGGACAAGGGCAAGGGCAAGCCCGTGACGTCGACCACCGAGGTCGAGACCAAGCCGGCCGAGCCGACGATGATCGAGGACAAGCCGCTCGTCGGATCGATCAACGTACGCCAGTACGATCAGATCACGATCGGCGGCAAGACCTACTGGAAGGTCAGCCAGAAGGACAACGAGTACGTGCTGAGCTCGGCGATCCGCACGCACAAGCCGTCGCTCTACGGCGGCGCGCGTCTCGGCGACGAGACCGGCTGGGGCGTGCCGGTCGCGTTCGTGTGGCCGCGCGCCGGTTACCAGCAGGCGTGGATCACGGCGAAGTCGACCGGCGCGGGCGCTGTGCGCCAGGTCGCCGCGCGCACGCCGCTCGGCATCCTCGAGGTCGCGACCGATCCCAAGACCAGCGCGCCGACCGCGTACCGCGTCGGAGAGAACGAGTGGATCCGCGCCGCCGACGTGCGCGTGTTCCAGCCGGCCGCGCCGCCGCCGCTGATGCAGAAGGGCGAGCGCTGGATCGATGTCGATCTCGACAACCAGATCCTCGTCGCGTTCGAGGGCGACGTGCCCGTCTACGCGACGATGGTGTCGAGCGGCGGCAAGGACACGCCGACCGAGACCGGCATCTATCGCATGTGGCTCAAGGAGTCCGAGGCCGACATGAAGGGCCTGAACGGCGAGGACCCGTACTCGGTCGCCACCGTGCCGTGGACGCAGTTCTTCAGCCCGGAGAAGGGCCTCGCGCTGCACACCGCGTACTGGCACGACCAGTTCGGCGTGAAGCGCAGCCACGGCTGCGTGAACCTCGCTCCGCGCGATGCGCGCTGGCTTTACTTCTGGAGCGATCCGCAGGTGCCGCCTGGTTGGACCATGGCCGCCGGCGTCGTCGAGGCGCCGGGCTCGATCGTGCGCGTGCGCACCAAGGACGAGCCGAATCCGCCTTACCGCGGCTACGCCAAGAAGGTCGCGGAAGTGCGTCAGATGAACGCGCCGCCGTGAGATAAGCGGAGCGTGCCCGGCTCGCCCGCAGAATGCCTGCAGCGCCTGATGGACGGCAACGAGCGCTTCGTGTCCAACGCGCGCCTCGCCGACGCCACCCTCGGTCATCTTCGACGCACCGAGATCGCGACCAACCAGAAGCCGTTCGCGGTGATCCTCGGCTGCTCGGACTCGCGCGTTCCCGCCGAGCTCGTGTTCGATCAAGGGCTCGGCGACCTGTTCGTGATCCGCGTCGCCGGCAACATCGTCGCGCCGTCGCAGCTCGCCTCCGTCGAGTTCGCCGCGCAGGCGTTCGGCACCGCCCTCGTCGTCGTGCTCGGTCACTCCAACTGCGGTGCGGTCAGCGCGACGCTCGATGACCTCACGCCCGATCGCCCCGAGGCGCCGCAGACGCTCAACTCGATCATCTCGCGCATCCGCCCCGTGATCGTGCCGCTCGTCGAGCTGGGCACCGCGAACAACCTGCCGCGCGAAGCGCTCATGCGCGCCGGGGTGCGCGCGAACATCCGCGCGTCGGTCGATGCGATCCAGCGCGGCACCGCGCTGCTCGAGAAGATGGTGACCTCGGGCGAGATGCTCGTCGTCGGCGCCGAGTACGACCTGCAGACCGGCAAGGTCGAGCTCCTCCAGGCGCTGCGCACGCGCGCCACCACGAACCCGCCGCCGGTCGGCAGCAGCTCAGAGAACCGGTAGCCGCTTCGGCTGCGCGGCGAGCACGCGGGTCTCGGCCGCGTCGAGCGCGCGCACCAGCTCGGCGCCGAACAGCTCGCCGAGCGTGTCGCGCGTCAGGCGATAGATCGACGGCCCGTCGACGTGCGCGCACGAGTACTCGGCGTACTCGTCGGCGAGGACGATCGCGTCGTCCTCGTAGGACATCGGGAACAGGCGGCAGATCGCCGGCTTCACGCCGCGGAAGTCCCAGCCCTGCTCGATCGAGGCGCGGTGGATCGCGCAGCCGCGCCGGTCGTGCTGGAGGAACAGGCAGCCGTCGTCGACGACCTCGGTGCGGACGACCGCGCCCGACGGGTAGTCCTTGTCGTGCTCGACCTCGTCGTCGAACCAGCGCTGGTGCTGGACCTCGGGGCGGAGCAGCGGCCGGATCTGCTCGGCGCGCGCGAGGATCGCCTCGCGCTCCGCGAGGTCGACGTCGCAGCCGTACTGGCAGCACGCGTCGAGCTTCTTCCGGTGCGGCTCCTTGTCGACCATCGTGCACTCGTGCTCCATGCAGTCGGGCGCGAGGCGGGCGGTGAAGATCGCGGCTTGCACGCGGCGGAAGCGCGGATGGTCGAGAGGAACGTCGGACTCGTCCATGTAAGGCCGCGGACTATACTCGGTTCCGCGCTGGCTCGCGAGTTCGATCCGCGAGCCGTCGCCGCCCTCCATGCGATCAACGGCCAGGAGGATCGTCGAGACGGTACCCTGATCGAGCACGCAGTCCGCGTCGGGCGTCGTCGACAGGAAGTTCTTGCCGCACGCCGGCAGCACCGGCAGCGAGCCCGGCCCGAGCCGGATCGGCGTGCCGTGGGATCGGCAGACCAGCGGGCGCGCGGCGTAGATCAGGCAGCGGCCCGCCGGGTCGAGGGCGGCGCAGCGATCGGCCGGCGCCGCCCGAGCATGCGCGGCGAGCGCCGCGCGCCGGTCGGGACCCCACGCCGCGAGCTCGGCGCGGATCGCCGCCGCCTCGACCCCCGTGACGGTCAGCCGCGCGTGGCAGCAGTCGCTGCAGCCGGTCGCGCACTGCATGTCGGCGCCGTGGCGCGCCTCGACGCGCGCGAAGAACGCATCGACCTTCGCGGTCAGCTCGGCGAGCTTCGTCACGCCGGACGGGATAGCATGCGAGCGCCATGGATCTGAACGACATCGTCGTGTTCACCAAGGTCGCGGAGACCAAGAGCTTCACCGGCGCCGCCGATCAGCTCGGCCTCCCGAAATCCACGGTCAGTCGCAAGCTGGCCCAGCTCGAGGAGCGCCTCGGCGTCCGCCTCGTGCAGCGCACGACGAGGAAGCTCGCGCTCACCGAGATCGGCGAGGCATACTACGCGCGCGCCGCCCGGATCGTCGCCGACATCCAGGCCGCCGAGCAGGTCGTCACCGACATGCAGGCCACCCCGCGCGGCCGCCTCCGCGTCACGGCGCCGATCGACCTCTCCACGCGCTACCTCGGCGCGATCATCGCCGAGTTCATCGCCGACCACGCCGACATCACCGTCGAGCTCGACGCCGCCGATCGCGTCGTCGATCTGATCGAGGAGGGCTTCGACGTCGCCGTCCGCTTCGGCCAGCTGCCGGAATCCACCCTGATCGCGCGCAAGCTCACCACCCTGAGCGCGGTGCTCTGCGCTTCCCCGGCGTACCTCGCGAAGCGCGGCACGCCGAAGCTCGTCGACGAGCTCGAGGACCACGACAAGGTGCTATTCGCGCCGAGCGCGCGCTCCACCGGCTGGACGCTCCAGAGCGGCGAGCAGACCTACGAGCTCGGCCGCCCTGCGCGCTTCATCAGCAACAACCTCGGTGCGGTCCGCGACGTCGTCCTCGCCGGCGGCGGCATCTCCGTGATGACCGAGTTCATGGTCGCGTGCGACATCCACGAGGGCCGCCTCGTGCGCATCCTCCCCGAGTGGACGAGCCGCACGTTCGACGTGCAGGCCGTCTACCCCGCGCGCCAGAACCTGCCGCCGCGGCTCCAGCTGTTCCTCGATCACCTCGCGAAGGCGCTCAACCCGCCGCCGTGGATCAAGGCGCCGCCGCGTTGACCCGTTACGGGGTCACTCCGATCGCACCGCAGATCTGCTCGAGTCCGTCGGGGAGCTTCAGCGATCCGACGTCGTCGACGGCGCCGCTGGCACGAAACGCGACCTGGCGGACCCGCGATAGCTCCGAGACCAGGACCCGCCCGGCGAGCTGCCCGCGCTCGATCATCGCGACGTCGCCGGGCAGCTGCGCGGCGCCATCGACATAGGCGAGCGACCCGCGCTTTCGCCACGCGCCTCCCGGACCGCCCTTGTCGAGCACGTAGATGCCTTCGGCGGGCGGCTGCGAGCTGGTGACGAGCGCGACGTCACCGAACGGCGAGGTGGCGATGCCCGAGGGGTCGGTGATGTTGCCGATCACGGTGATCGGCGTGATCGCGGTGGCACCGACGCCGACGATGGCAACGCGGTTGTTGCCGCCGAAGTTGCTGTCACCGATGAACGCCGTCTTCGCGTCGTGCGACAGCGCGAAACCGCTGAACACCTGGTCGTCGTCGCCGAATGCATCCCCGCCGCCGATCACGGTCGGCGGGGCCGTCCAGTCGAGCAGGTGGACGTCGGCGCCGGAGGCCGAGGTCAGGACCTCGCGCGCCGCCATGATCCCCCGCGCACCGGCGAACGCGAGCCCTCCCGGCGACCTCGCGCCGGCGATCAGGCCTCGGTCCGTCAGCGCGCCGTCGCACCCGATCGCGATTTCGTAGATGCCGCCGCCATTCTCGCGGGTATTGCTGTCGACAACCCAGGCCCGCGCGCCGCTCGCATCCATCACGATGCGGTCCGCGTAGAACGACCCCGAGAACGCGGCGTCCACCACCGATGGCGTGCCCGCATCGTCGAGCGCGAACACGCCGATCTTGCCGTTATCGAGGGGGGCGAGACCGATCTGGCCGTCCGGCGTGAACGCGATGACGCCGAACGGAGCGCGATCGCCGAGCGAGAACGTCCGCGGCGGCGACGAGCGCGCGAGCGTTCCATCGGCCGAGAGGTCGAGCACCTCGAACACGGGGGACGCCGCACCGCTCGTCGTGTACGGGTGCGCGACGACGACGTGCCGCGTGCGGTCCGCGGCTGCGGGCATGCGCGGGCAGGCCGCCGCCGGCGCGTCCACGTCGACGCCGGCATCGATGCCGTTCCCGCCGGGGGCGTCGTCGCCACATCCAGCTGCCACGACCGCCGCGCAGAGCACTCGCTTCATCGCGCACATCGTCCATGATCCGCTTCGCCGCGCAAGTGCGAATCGAGGCAGCGCGTTCCGGCGGGATTCCCACCGTGGGTCACGGCGCCGCGAGGCAGCGGGCGATCGCGGCGTCGCGCGCGAACACGGTCGCGTGAAACTCGGCGTCGAGCGTCGCGACCTCGGCGCCGAACTGCGCCGTGCGCACGCAGTCATCGGCGCGCGCCGCGGCCGCCGCTTGCTGCGTCAGCTCCCACGCTCGCGCGCGGTCGCGCCGCGCTCGTTCGAGCTCCGGCTCGCGCGGTGGCGCGGGCGGTGGCGCGGGCGGTGCCGCCGCGGCCGCGGGTTTCTCGTCGGGATCTTTCGTGCTCAGCATGATGAACAGCGAGATCGTCCCCACGAGGATCCCGACGGTGAGCGGGATGAACGCGACGTCCTCGGGATCCGTCTCGCCGCCGGGACCGAACGCGCCGGCCGCCATCGCGATGCCGATGCTCGTGATCCCGACACCTGCGATCACGCCGCCCTTGGCCGCTCCGTGCGAGCAGCCGAGCGCGAGCGCGCCTGAGACAACCACCGCGACGCACCGCTGCATGCGTCCAGAGTACGCGGGGTTAGAAGTCCGTGCTTGTGTTGTCGCGCCGTAAGCCTTACTAGTCTCGCGTTCGCGTACCGTCAGACGGCGCGCGGGCACCACGGAGATGCCGCGCACCCGCCGGCAACCAAACGCCCATGTCGAGCTACGAGCTGATCGAGACGGAGAACGTACCCATCAAGGCCTGGACGAAGGGCCTCGGGATCGAGGCCGGCGCGCGCGCGCAGCTGGAGAACGCGGCGCGCCTGCCGATCATCTTCCGCCACGTCGCGGTGATGCCCGACGTGCACTTCGGCATCGGTGCGACCGTCGGTTCCGTGATCCAGACGGAGGGCGCGATCATCCCCGCGGCTGTCGGCGTCGACATCGGGTGCGGCATGATGGCCGTGCAGACGGATCTCGACGCGAAGCTGCTGCCGGACTCGCTGAAGGATCTGCGGCTCGCGATCGAGAAGGCGGTGCCGCACGGCCGCACGGCGGGCGGCGGCAAGGGCGATCGCGGCGCGTGGAGCAAGGTGCCGGCGGCGCCGGGCAAGGCGTGGGCGGCGCTCGAGCGCGAGTACAAGGAGATCGTCGACAAGCACAAGCGCGTCGGCGCGGGCAACGACGTCAACCAGCTCGGCACGCTCGGCGGCGGCAACCACTTCATCGAGGTGTGTCTCGACGAGGCCGACCAGGTCTGGTTCATGCTGCACTCGGGCTCGCGCGGCGTCGGCAACCGGATCGGCACGTACTTCATCGAGCTCGCGAAGCGCGACATGATGCGCACGCACATGAAGGCGCTGCCCGACAAGGACCTGGCGTACCTCATGGAGGGCACGGATCACTTCGCCGACTACGTGCAGGCGGTCGACTGGGCGCAGCGCTATGCGATGACGAACCGCAAGCTGATGATGGACGCGGTGATCAAGGCGGCTCACGTGGAGCTGCCGCCGTTCTCGCTCGGCGAGCTGGCGGTCAACTGCCACCACAACTACGTCGCGAAGGAGCACCACTTCGGTCACGACGTGTTCGTGACGCGCAAGGGCGCGGTGCGTGCGCGGCGCGGTGACCTCGGCATCATCCCGGGCTCGATGGGCGCGCGCAGCTACATCGTGCGCGGCAAGGGCGAGGAGCAGTCGTTCCACTCGTGCAGCCACGGCGCGGGGCGCGTGATGTCGCGCGGCGAGGCGAAGCGGAAGTTCACGGTCGAGGATCACAAGAAGGCGACCGAGGGCATCGAGTGCCGCAAGGACGCCGACGTGATCGACGAGACGCCGATGGCGTACAAGCCGATCGACAAGGTGATGGAGGCGCAGGCCGACCTCGTCGAGGTCGTGCACGAGCTGCGGCAGGTCGTGTGCGTGAAGGGCTGATCGACATCGACTGCGTTGAAGCTAGCTTAGTCTGGCGGCGGACCTGCGACGGTCCTGGCATCGAGCTGAAGGTACGGCGGCAGCGGGTCGCCACCGAGGTCATAGACGACGGCGTTCATGGATGGAGACACAATCGCTCGCAGAGTTCGGAAGAACGAGCAGCCGGTAAAGCAGTCTCCCCAACCAAAACTAAACGTGATGTCCGCAGTGTCTGAATTCGATCCGTACGGTGATCCGGAACCCTTCCAACTCCATCGGCCGTCGTCTTGCCGTTGCACGACCGGATCAGGAAGGTGGGATCCCGTTGGAATGAGACGCCGCTGCAATTCCTCCTCGTTGAAGACCAACAAGGTCTTGACGGGGAAGTAGTAACTTCCGTCCCCGTTATCATGTCCGAGTCGGAAAGGCCCAAAAGGCTCGCCGGGGCCCAGCTCACTGATGACTTGATCGAAATCCGCCACTCCGGTGAGCAGCGTGCCGGCCGTCCAGGCGCTGATGATTTGAGGATTAGAGGTTGTGACCACAGCGTCTAAGTCTGAGGATCGTTGTCTTTGGGGAATTCTCGAGGCCAGTAAGGGTTCAACCTCCGTGACCTGTCTCCAAACAGAATAGTATCGCTCTACGCACTCAGTATCAGGAGTAAGCCCTGGACAGTCCCGGGCGGCAAAGCGCAGGGTCGCCTGGCACGAGATCGACGCAATATCGGAAATGTTGAGACAGACCTCATCGGTCGACGTGCCACAGGCTGCAAGCGATAGAGGCAACAATCTATACCAGCTAGGCCTCACCAGCTGTTCAGACTCCACGCGACCCCGACTCGTTCGGTAGGTGTCGATCCGCACGCTGCCAACGTTGCCCCGTTCTTGATACGGATCCGAATCGTACAAGTCTTGGCCTGTGAGCAGCCTGGACGCTCCAGCACCTCCATCTCGCTAGTCACCGTGTTGGAGGTATACGACTGCCCGCAAAGAGCGGTTTCGTTTCCGCATGTCAGGCGTAGGTCGAGGTCGTTGTTGAGTGTTGGCACGCCCGTCTCCGTAAGAACGCATGCCTGCCAGGCCAGCGCCACGCGAACCGCTATCCCTGCTGGGACAGCGACGGTGCCCACCACGAATTCTCGACAATTCGTCCCGCACGAGGCAAACATCGAGTCGGCGAGATCGTTGTAGTAATATCTATTGTTGTCAAGGATTGTCTTAAGAGAAGGATAAAAGATCTGGCCCGCGCCATCCTTCGCATCTTGCGATGGAGCATTGCTCGACCAGGTCAGTCCCATTCCTACGCGATTGTCCGAATTTGCGTCTCGTGCGGCGGCGATCAAGATTGCCTTGTTGACCATCGGAAAGGCAAGCGCGCTAAACCATCCCTCGTATTGATGAGCCTGAATCGCGACGCCAAGAACGGCGGGGGCCGAGAAGCTCGTTCCAACGATAGCTACGTTCTCATAGGCCAAGGTCCGCATGGTAGAGCCGCCTGGTGCGACCTCGATATCGGGCATGTGCATGCCGCTCGACTGAGCATGGTGGCCGCCTGGTCCAAGTAGGTGTGGCCGCTCCAGGGATGAATCGACAACCGTGTTGTTCAGATAGGTGCTACCGGTGCCATTGCTCGCGTAGGCCTAGGTTTGCAAGCTGCGCGGCCTGTTCTTTGCCAAGCGGACGAGCGATACGGTGTGAGACCTTGAACGGGTACTGCTCCGGCTTGTCATCCGGCGGGCCTTGGCACCCGGCTACAGCGGATCCCGCTAAGAATGCGACTAACGCCGATACGACCTTCCGTTTCATCCCAGACATCGCCCCTCCGTGCAACGAGGCTATCGTGACGAAGACAATGTCGGCAAGCGTCACTAACTTGGAGTCGCGCCCATCCTCCTCGTCGTGAAGATCGTCACAGCGGCGTCCATAGCGAAGGCTGCCGCGTTTTGCGGCAGGAGGCGCGCTCGGAGTTCCGATGAATATGGTCGAGGGCTTCCCCGGGCGGAGTAGTGACATTTCACCGGTGGTTTCGATGCTGAGCTCGTCGAGGTCGTGCACGAGCTGCGGCAGATCGTATGCGTGAAGGGATGATCGATATCGACGGCTCGCGTGGCGAGGGCGGGGGACAGATCCTCCGCACCTCGCTCGCGTTGTCGATGCTGACCGGCAAGCCGTTCGCGATGCGCAACGTGCGCGCGAACCGCGCGAAGCCGGGCCTGCGCCGCCAGCACGCGGCCGCGGTCAACGCGGCGGCGCGGCTGTGCAACGGCAGCGTGCACGGCGCGAACGTCGACTCGCGCTACCTCGAGTTCACGCCGAACGCGATCACCGGCGGCGAGCTCGCGATCGACATCGGGTCGGTCGGCTCGACGACGCTCGTCGTTCAGACGCTCGCGGTGCCGGCGATCGCGTCGCACGTGGAGCTGCGCGCGACGATCCGCGGCGGCACGCACAACCCGATGGCGCCGCCGTTCGAGTTCCTCGAGCGGATCTACATCCCGCAGCTCCAGGCGATGGGCGCCGACCTCTCGATCGCACTCGACGAGCACGGCTTCGTCGGCTCCGACCGCGCCGGTGCGCTCGGCCAGCTCACGCTGACGATCGGCGCAGGTGGCGCGCTGCGGCCCGTCGAGCTGCTCGACGCCGGCGAGCTGGTCGGCACCACGGCGACGGCGGTGCTGTCGCGGCTGCCCACCCACATCGCGGAGCGCGAGCTCGCGGTCGTGCGCGAGCGGATCCCGGAGCCGCTGGCCTGCGAGGTGCGCGAGATCCGCGGCGGTGCGGCGGCGAACCTCCTCCTCCTCGATCTGCAGCGCGAGCACGCCCGCGAGCTCGTGACCGGGTACGGCGAGAAGGGGCTCCGCGCCGAGGTCGTCGCCGAGCGCGCGTGCCGCGAGGCGGCGGCCTGGCTCGCGGCCGGCGTCCCGGTCGGCGAGCACCTCGCGGACCAGCTGCTCCTGCCGATGGCCGTGGCCGGCGGCGGGCGGTTTCGCTGCGCGCCGCTGTCGCTGCACGCCACCACGAACATCGACACGATCCGCCTGTTCCTCGACGTGCCGATCCGCGTGGATCCCGATGGCGACGCCATCCTCGTCACCGTCGGGTAGGATCCCGCCATGGACCGCTCCCCGCTGATCGCGCTCGGCGCCATCAACGCCGCGCTCGCCGTCGCCGCCGGTGCGTTCGGCGCGCACGGCCTCAAGGATCGCCTCGACGCCCGCGCGCTCGAGGTGTTCGAGACCGCGGCGCGCTATCACATGTATCACGCGCTCGCGCTCGTGCTGTGCGGCATCATCGCGACGCGCGGTGCGACGACCGCCGGCTGGATCCTCCAGGCCGGCATCGTGATCTTCAGCGGCTCGCTCTACGCGCTCGCGCTGACCGGTGTGAAGGGCCTGGGCGCGATCACGCCGATCGGCGGGCTCGCGTTTCTCGTCGGGTGGGGGTACCTCGCGTGGACGTCGTGGCGCGCCTGAGCGCAGTGCTGCTGCTCGCGGGATGCGGGCGCATCGCGTTCGAGCCGCTGGAGGGCACGGACGCCGCGCCCGACACCTCGCTCGACACGCCCGCCGCAGCCGCGTGCACGGTCGCGCAATGTCCCGCGGGGTTCTCCGTCGTCGACGGCGGCTGCTACCGCGTCGTGAGCACCCCTCGCACCTGGCTCGACGCAGAGCGCGACTGCGAGGCGGTCGGTGCGCACCTGATCGTCGAGGATTCGGTGCAGGAGCACGGCACCGCGCACATGCTCGCGGAGATGGCCGCCGTCTCGTCGGTGTGGGTTGGCTGGACCGATCGTCGCGGTCCCGACAACGTGTTCACGTGGGTCGCGCCGGATCTGGGTGGGCTGCTCCAGTCCAACCCGTGCGTGTTCGGCTCGATGGAGCCCGACGCCGGCGATGCCGATCACTGCGCCGCGAAGATGGCGACGAACTCGTGCCCGGACTACGAGGACGTGTCGTGCGACCTGGCCAAGGCCTACATCTGCGAATGCGACGGCCAGCTCGGGGATCCGACGCGGTACTGACTCACAGCGAGTCGCAGACGACGTCGCCCGACGAGGCGCGGACCGTGACCTTGGCCTTCTGGCCGTCCTTGTACTTGCGCCAGACCGCGTCGCTCACCTCGCACGTGTCGTCGTCGGGGAACACGATCGTCAGCGTCTCGGTCTTCTTGCCCTGGCGCTTCGCCCCGAACGACGCGGGCGTATCGGCGGGCGGCAGGCCCTTGTCGGGCCACACCGGGTTCAGATCGCTCCCGGACGCCTTCGCGGTGTCCACCTGGACCCACTTCCGCAGGGTGTACGAGCACCAGTCGTCGTTCACCGGCTCGCTGCGGTAGACCGGCGTGCACTTCTTGATCGATTCGAACGTGCCGTCCTTCTTGTCCTTGCGCTCGGTCGTGCAGGTCTCCTCGCCGGTCTTCACCTGCTTGGTCGAGCGCTGCTTCGAGTAGCAGCTGCGGCTCTCGGCGTCGCGCGGCACCTCGTTGGCCCACTTCTCCTCGCGGACGCTCTTGAACTCCTCGATCGCGATCTCGCGCGTCCACTTGTGCGCCATCACCTGCACGGTCGCCGACTTCTTGCGGATCCAGCGGTACCAGATGCCGAAGATCGCGAGCGCGATGATCGAGATGATGAGGACCGGGATCCACCAGCGCTTCTTCTTCGGCTCGACCTTGGGCACCGGCGCCGCGACGCCCCGGACCTCCTTCGAGCCGTCCATCGGTGCGCCGCACTTCGTGCAGTTCTTCGCCGCCGCGCCCGCCGGGGCATTGCAGTTGGGGCAGTGGCGGTCCGCGCCGTCGTAGCGGTGACCGTCGACGATCTTGGCCTCGCCCTCCTTGGGGAAGTAGCGCTTGTCGGGGTTCTGCGGTGCGCCACACTCCGCGCAGTGCCGCTGACTGAGCCCGAGGAGCCCCTTGGCTCCACAGTGGTCACAGTCCCACAGCATCTCGAAGTGGCCTTCGCTCTGAGTGCGGATCTCTCCCATCGCGCGCATCTTACCGCTACCCGCTCGGCGAGTGTGCGGCGGGGTCCGCAGCCGAGTACAGTGGTGCGGCCATGGCCGTCCCCACGATCGCCGCACCGACCTCCATCTTCCAGGGTGGCGGCGGAGGTGGCGGTGGCGGAGGCGGCGGCGGTGCGGGCGGGGGCGCCGGCGGCAAGGCCGGCGTCGGCAAGAACCCGCACAAGGCGGGCGGCCCTCCTCCGCCTCCCGACGGCATCCAGTGGAAGAGCTACCTCGGCGTCTTCAAGTACAGCCGGCGCGCGATCCGCCTGGTCTGGGCGACCAACCGCGCGCTGACGATCGGCCTCGCGCTCGGCAGCCTCGCCGCCGGCCTCCTGCCCGGCGGCATCGCGTGGGTCGGCAAGCACCTGATCGACGCCATCGTTCTCGCCGCGGGCACGCACGCCCACGCCGACCGCGTGGACGCGATGATGTGGGTCGGCATCGAGCTCGGCCTCGTGATCACGCTCGCCGTGATCGGCCGGCTGCTCGGGATGATGCGCAGCCTGCTGCGCCAGCAGCTCGGGCAGAAGATCAACGTCGAGATCCTCGAGAAGGCCCTGACTCTCGAGCTCGCCCAGTTCGAGGACTCCGAGCTCTACGACTCGCTCACGCGCGCCCGCCGCGAGGCGTCGTCGCGCCCGCTCTCGCTCGTCTCGCAGACGTTCGAGCTCGGGCAGTCGCTCGTCACGCTGATCGGCCTCGGCGCCCTGCTCGCCGCGTTCTCGCCGATCGCGCTCGCCGTGCTGGTCGCCGCGGCGATCCCGCCGTTCATCTCCGAGCTCAAGTTCTCCGGCGACGCCTTTCGCCTCTCGCGCTGGCGCACGCCCGAGACGCGCGAGCAGATCTACGTCGAGACCGTGGTCGCGCGCGAGGACCACGCGAAGGAGGTCAAGCTGTTCGGCCTCGGCGAGCGCTTCCTCAACCGCTACAAGGCGATCTTCGCGAAGCTCTATGCGGCCGACCGCGCCCTGACGATCAAGCGCGCGGTGTGGGCGATCATCCTCGGTACGATCGGCACGGTCGCGTTCTACGGCATGTACCTGTGGATCGCGATCTCCACCATCGACGGCGCGCTCACCATCGGCGCGATGACGATGTACGTCGTCGTCTTCAAGCAGGCCCAGACCGCGATGGCCAGCGCGCTCGGCGACATCGGCGGGATGTACGAGGACAACCTCTACCTCTCGAACCTCTACGAGTT
>JAEUJX010000512.1 GCA_016794545.1 Myxococcales bacterium | reverse complement strand
GTCGCCGACGCGCTGCTCGTCCCCGGCGGTCACGCCGTCGTGCTGCGCCAGATCTACAACAAGGCGAAGACCTACTTCGAGTGGCTTGCCCGGCGCGTCGGCGCGACCCTGACGTTCGTCGACGACGGCGATCCGGAGGCGGTCGCGGTCGCGGTGCGCGCGAACACCCGCTTCGTGTTCGCCGAGACGTTCACCAATCCCCTGATGCGCGCGCAGGACCTCCCGCGCCTCCTCGAGGCCTGCGGCCGCGCGCACCTCGTGATCGACACGACGATCGCCACTCCATGGGCGTTCGAGACGCCGGCCCTGAAGCAAGGCGCGACCGTGGTCGTCGGCTCGCTCACGAAGGCCCTCGGCGGGCAGGACACCGCGCTCGGCGGCTACATCTGCACCGACGACGCCGAGCTCGGCAACCAGCTCATGGACCTGCTCGCGATGCGCGGCGGCATCCTCGACGATGCGCGCGCCCTCTCGATCGCCAGCCACCTACCGGCCTCCGCCGAGGCCTTCGATCGGCGCTGCCGCACCGCCACGAAGATCGCCGCCTTCCTCGCCGCGCACCCGAAGATCGAATCCGTCTTCCACCCGTCCCTGCCCGACCACCCCGACGCGCGCGTGATCGCGCAGTCCTACAAGCGCCCGGGCTCGCTGCTCTCGTTCCGCGCCGCCGGCCTCGACGAGCTCGCGCACCGTCACCTCGCCGACGTGCTGGTCACCACCATCGTGCCGCGCTACGCGCTGTCGTTCGACGGCCTCGCGACGAAGGTCAACCACCACAAGACCGTCTCCGAGTACTTCACGCCGCCCGACCAGGTCGCGCGGCAGGGCATCGAGCGCCTGATCCGCCTCGGCATCGGCCTCGAGGATCCCGACGACCTGATCGCGTGCCTCAACTGGGCGCTGCACCACCACCCGGCGATCACGACCGAGCAGCTCGACGCCTGGCGCGCCGAGCGCGCGCGCTCCCTCGGCGTGTAGCCGGAGGGACCAGCGCCCAGCATCGGCGCTCGCTCGACTCCGACCCCGAGTCGTGAACGCCTAGTTCTGGAGCCGTTCGATCGCGGCCCTCGCCGCGTCGATGCGTGGGGACTGCGGGAACGCGGCGAGGAAGCGCTCGAACCGCGCCTTCGCGTCGGCGCGCCCCGCGCGTTCAGCGGCGACCGCGGCCCAGTACATCGCGTCTTCGGCGACGACCTCGTCGGTGGCCTGGTCGAGCGCGGCGATCGCCGCGGCGTGATCGCCGGCCCGGAGCTTCTCCCAGCCCGTGCGGAACGCGGCGAGCGAGCGATCCTTCGCGCTGATCATCGGCGCGGCGGGCTGCGGGTCGGGGCGCGTCCAGGTCACGCCCTGCTCGACGACGATCGTGCTGCCACCGACGGTGACCTGCGCCGAGCCGGCGAACACGTGGACCTGCGCGATGACGCCGCGCCGGGTGACGATCTTCACGCGCGCGTCGCGCACCGCGATCGCGGTGTCACCGCGCACGACCTTGGCGGGCGTGGTATCGCGCGCATCGACCGTCACGTCGCCGGCGTCGAGCGCGATCACCTCGCCCGTGCGCGTGAACGAGCCCGATCCGGAGACCACCGCGTCTGGCCGGGGCTCGACGATGCTCGGGGGCGGCGGCGGCTCGGTCTGCACGACGCGCGACGCGGAGCTCACCGGCGAGCGCGGCATCGGCGCGGCCGGCGAGTCGCTGCGCTCGGCCCGCGGCAGCGAGAGCGCGGTCACGATCGCGGCGGCCGCGGCGAGCGCGCCGGCGACGGCGAGCCACGCGCGGTGCGGAGCGACTCCGCGCCGCGCACCGGCTTCGCGTCCGGGCAGCTCGTCGGCGCGCGCCAGGAGCTCCGCCGCCATCGCCTCGCGCTCCGACCGCTTCAGACCGGGCGCAGGCAGGCCGCCGAGCAGGCGCGCGATGTCGCGTTGATCGTCGAGCAGCCGCGCGCACGCGTCGCACGCCGCGGCGTGCGCGACCGCCGCGTCCGTCTGCGCGGCGAGCTCCTCGGGGCTCGCGTGGACGATCATGGCGCGCCTCCGCCGAGCGCGGCGCGCAGCGCCTGGCGCGCCTCGAACACGCGGCGCCACAGGGTGCCGGCGGGGATGCCGAGCGCGGCCGCGGCATCGGCGCCGCGCTCGCCCTCGAGATCGACGAGCACGAGCGCCGCGCGTTGATCGTGCGGCAGCTCGGCGATCGCCTGCGGCAGCCGCGCGGCGAGCATCGGATCGCCGGTCCGCGCGCCGGGCGGTGGCGGCAGCTCGGCGACCGCGGCGAGCGCGCGCTTGCGCCGGATCTCGGTGCGCGCGTAGTGGCGGACCTGGTTCGACGCGATGCCGTAGAGCCAGCCCCGCACGTGGCCGCCGCGGAACCGCGCGGCGCTCTGGAACGCCGCGAGGAACGTCGCCTGCACGAGGTCCTCGACGCTGTGCGGGTCGCTGGCGCGCATCCGCGCGACGAACCGGTGCACGGCGTCGACGAACCGCTCGAACAACAGCGCGCGCGCGGCGCGATCGCCGGTCGCGCACGCCGCGACGAGCCCCTCGTCGGTGAGGTCGGCGACGCGCGCCTCGGGGCGCAGCGCGATCAGCTGTCCGCGCGCGGGCCTCACAGCTGGTACCGCAGACCTCCGGACATCATGAGGAGCGCCGGCTCGCGCTGGAGCGAGCCGCCATCGCTCGCGTTCGTGAACGACTGCTGCATCAGCGTGAGCACCGGACCGACCGCGACGCCCCACCGATCGCCGAGCCGGCGGGTCACCTGCGCCGAGAGCTGCGCGAACGGCGTCATGCCGGAGATCGTGTACTCCATCCACGGTCCCGGCCCCGAGGCGCTCGACCTCGTTCCGAACACCTTGCCGTCCTCCCACACGAGGCCGACGCCGGCGGCGGCGCTCAGCTCCCAGCGCCCCGTGCGCCACGCGCGCGAGAGCGACGCGAGCCCGCGGTACTCGTCGAGCGCGAACGAGCCCCAGTCCCAGCCGCTGCCGGTGACGTCCTCGTGATACTCGCCGTAGCCGATCTGCCCGGTGAGCTTCCATGGCCCCCGCTGGAGCAGCTCTGCATCGGCGAAGAAGTGACCGCTCGAGCCATCCGTGGTGCTCGCGATCCCGAGCGTCAGCCACTTGCCGGGGCGCGCGCGGTCGCGCGGCGCGGGCGCCACCGCGGCGACACCACCGGGACCGCCCACGTACGAACCACCGGCATACGCCGGCATGGGCATGGGCGCCGGCGCGGCAGTGCCCATCGGGCCGGGCCTCGGGGCGGGCGCCATCGGTGCAGGCGACGGCATCGGCGCGGGCGCCATGGCGGGCATCGGCGTCGGCACCGGCGCGCCCGGCACGCTGCCGTCGTCCGCGATCCAGCTCGCGACGAGCACGCCGGCCGCCTGGGAGTCCGGCACGAGGCGCTCGTGCAGCCGGCCATCCGCGCGGCGCGCGAGCAGGTAGTAGCCGCCCTCGGTCGGCACCACGCGGAGCTCGAGGCCGATCACGCAGCGCGGCTCCGCGCGCACCCACTGCTCGATCACGTAGCGCACGTCGTCGGGCGCGCGCACGAACGTGACGCCGCAGCTCTCGACGGGCCGGGTGACCGGCTGCGCCGCGGCGGGAGTCGCTACGGCGAGTGCGAACAGCGTGGTCGCGAGACGGGTTGCGAGAAGGGGTCGCATGCAGCTCCTGAGAGGGGGCTCGCCGGCCGACGGTTGCGATGCGGACCGCACAGTACCGCATGCGAGCCGCCGGCCGACGAGCAGGCTCTCTCCCTGGTTGCCGGTCCCGCGGGTTTCATCGCCGAAACACGCCGTTGACCCGCACGAGCACCGTGCTCTCCTGTAACCCCTCGTCCTGGCGGTGCCGCACCGCCAGCTCGATCGATCCCCATCTCAGCGCCTGATAGCGGACGCCCCAGCCCGCGACCCACTCCAGTGAGACCCTGTCAGGCTCGAGCTTCGGGATCCACATCACATCGCCGAGCACGCTCGTCTTCGGATACGGCGCCGGCGTCCACTCGAACCCGGCGAGCGGCCGAAGTGTAGGGCCGAGCTCGATCCCGCGATAACCCGCGTCGCTGACGTTCGCTCCCGCGTGCAGCCGCACGGGCCCCACCACGCGGCTGCCCACCACGTACGCATCGGTCGCGCGGGCGGCGCCGAACGTGTGGCCGCGCGCGGCGAACGTGGTGCGCACGCCGAGCACGAGCGCGGGCATGCCCGGGAACCACGCGTCCTGCCGCGCACCGAGCCGGAACGCGGCGCGCCCCATCCACAGCGCCTCGCCCTTCAGATCGCCATCACACGTCGTGCAGCCGCGAACATCCGTATCCATCCCCAGCTCGACGCTCGCGATCCCGAGGCCGTAGGCGACGAGCAGCGTGCTGTCGCCCCGGCGATCGGTGCCACCCGTCGCGACGAGGCTGCCCTGCTCGGGCAACCACGCGGTCGGTGCCGTGAGCACCCGGCCGATCGAAGGATCCGCAGGATCCTTCGCATCGGCGGATGCACCTCGGGCAGCCCCGAGCGTGGCGAGGAGGATGAGGACGGTGCGGTTCACGGGGTTACTTGAGGCTGTCGACCGCGCGGCGGAGCGCCCACGACGTGAACGTGACCTGACCGAAGATCTGCGCGTCGAGCAAGTTCGCCGACGCGATATCGGGCACGCGCACGCCCGACTCGATGTTCATGAAGTCCGCGACGGCGTAGCGCACGCCCCACGACAGCGTCGGCCGCAGCCGGATCTTGTCGCGATCGTCGCTGCACCGGTAGCAGAACTCCGGCGACCAGCCGAAGTCGACGAGGATCTGCGAGCGAGGCAGCGGGCGCACCTCGATGCCGCCGAACGCCTTCAGCTTGTTCGACCACGGCCCCTCGTGCAGCGCGATCTCGCGCCGCGCGTCCGGATCGCCGTCGATCGAGCCCTCGACGGACGCGTCCCACAACGCGCCACCGACGTGGATCGCCGCGTTGGGTCCGAGGTGCTTGCTGGCGACCAGCGTCAGCTCGGCGATGCGCGTCTTGTAGCCGTCGTGGTTGCGCTCGAACGACTTGCGGTAGCCGAGCGTCACGCCGGGCTGCTGGTCGAACAGGCGATCCTCGGCGACGCCGACGCGGAACGACGCGGTGACGTACGGCTGGATCCGGTCCACCTGCTTGTCCTGGAGGTTGTCGCGCTCGCGCACCGCATCGGTCGTCGCGAGGCCGAACTCGGCGACGTCGCCGAGGCCGACGCGCGAGTCGCTCGTCACGCCGCCGCCGGTGTCGATCGACGTGCGCGAGTAGATCACCGCGGCGGGCAGCAGCCAGCCCGTCGGCGTGGTCAGCACCTCGGGCAGGTTGATCGGCCCGCGCGGGCCGACGCGCTTCTTCGGCGTGTCGACGCCCGGCGTGGTGGCGTACGGGTCCGCGGGCTGCGACGGATCGCCGCCGGTGAGCGGCGCGTCGCCCGCGCTGCCGCTGCCGATCTGCGCCGGCTGCCCGCTCCCACTGCCACCGCCGCCGGCCGCGTCACCGCCGCCACCCTCGTCGGGCGGCGGTGGGGGTGGCGGCGGCTGCGCCCGCGCGATGGCGGCGGTGAGCAGCACCGTCGTCAGGATCAGACCACACGATTTCTTCATGGCTTTCCTCTTCGCGCCTGCGCGCTAGTCGCAGAACATCCCGGCGGCGCGGCAGGCCAGCGCGCCCCAGGGCACGAACACCTCGGCACCGAGCCGGATGTCCCATTGCAGAACCGCGTCGGCCCCGGACGGGGGCGCGGCATTCGCAACCTCGAGCTGATACCCGATGCTGCCGTCGATGATGACCGAGGGCACGATCGCCCAGCGCACGCCGAGTCGACCGAGGAGGCCGTAGCCGATCGACGGCTGCTCCTCGGTCCCCGGCATCCAGTGAAACTGCGGCGCGAGCGCCACCTCTCCGACGATCCGCGCCGACGGGTTCATGCGGATGTCGTAGCCAGCCGTCGGCAGGTAGAGCGTCTTCTTCACCTTGTCGACGTCGCGATCGCCGCCGAGCGAGATCGCGGCGCTCGAGATCCGCGTGCCGCCGTGCAGCGTCAGCCAGTCGAACCGCGTGAACCGCCAGCGACCGACGATGTAGAGGTCGGTGACCTGTTCGATCACGTCGGTGCCGCCGAACGTCTCCGTGCGCGGGACGCCGAGCCGGAACGCGACGCCGAACACCGGCACGTTCGCGTACTCGGGGATCGGAATCTTCACCTGCACGCCGACACCCGGCAGCGGCGCGTTGACGCCGGTGATGCTGATCGCCGCGGAATGGCGGTACTCGAGCTGCGCGAGATCGCCGAAGCCGATCGCGAGCACGCCGGCCGAGGTCAGGAGGCCGGTCTGCTGGAGCAGGCTGCCGTCGCCCGACAGGCTCAGCATGTACGCGCCGATCACGTCGGCCGTCGGCATCGAGAACAGCCGCGACGTCATGAACGGGCCGCGCATGATCTTCGTGACCGTGTGGTCCTTGTTCCGCTCGGGACCCGCGGCCATCTCGATGGGGTCCGCCGCCGCGACGCGCGTCATCGTCAGCGCCGTCAGCAGGGAGACGAGTGGTCGGACCATTGCTCTGTCTCTTCTATGGGGCGAGACCACGTGAAGTGGCCACGTGGGTGCCGTGAGATCCGCGTGATCGCCGCACGCTGCCGCACGCGATCCGGCAAAGCCCGGCGGATCCCGTTACCGTTGAGCCCGATGTCGCAGACACAACGACGCTTGTGGGCCCACGCGACCACCGAGGAGGAGGCGCGCGAGCAGCTCCAGAACCGGCTGAACGTCTACTCGAAGATCATGTTCTGGGCGTTCGTCGCGCTGATCGTGTTCCTGACGCTGACGTACCGCTTCGTCCTCGATCAGACGCCGGTGCTCTGGAAGTACGTATTCTCGGGCTCCGCGATCCTCCTCGCGGTGATGGCGTTCATCTGGCGCGCGGTGCTCGTGCGCCGCAAGGTCACCGTCGAGGGGCTGTTCGCGATCGACGTCGCGTACGCGATCACGATCGGGCTCGCGTTCGGCGCCGCCGCCGCGCTCCAGTTCGACTTTCCTCCCGCCGGCTACACGTCGCTGATCTTCGCCGGCTTCAACGTGTTCATGCGCGCACTCGTCGTTCCCTCGAGCCCGCGGCGCACCGCGATCGTGTCGATCATCTCGTTCCTGCCGGTCGTGGCGTCGGGCGTGATCCTCGGCCTCACGGGCAACCAGGATCCGAACCTCCCACCGATCGCGTTCATCGTCGGCGGCGTGATGCTCGCCGCGATCTCGATCGTCATCGCGACCACCGGCTCCGACATCATCTACAGCTTGCGCCAGGAGGCGCACGACGCGATGCAGCTC
>JAEUJX010000465.1 GCA_016794545.1 Myxococcales bacterium | reverse complement strand
TCGAGGCTGCTCACCCATCCGTTAGATCACGCCCGATCTCCGGAGTCGATACCCTTCATGCCGCGAGGAGATCCGGACTCCGCCCCGTGAACGCGTACAGCGCAGGCGAACCATCAAGACCGTGTTTTGGGAGGTCAGCCTTCTCCGCTGGTTCCACCGCACATCTGGCCGTTCACCGACAGCATCGACGCACGACGCCGATGGTCTCGCAGCAGGCGTGCGCTGCGGAGCTGCCGCGGTCGTCGTGGAGCTCAATGCCGATCCCGCGAGAGACGCGGGCTCGACCAAGAAGCCACAAGGCGGCGATGAGAACTCAGTCGACATCCCACTGTGAAAGGTCATCTATCGGGTTGGGCAGTCGGGCTCTAAGCCACTCAGCACACTTCTCGGGAGACAGCTCTTTCGTTTTCCCCTCAATGACCCAGGACAAGTACGTTGCCGGCCCACCATTCATGTATGGGGGAGGGGATACGGGCTTAAATACTGTTGAAAGTCGGTCGTTGACAGACAAGTAGTTCAAGATATGACCAAGTTCTTGAATGGTTCTCCACGCCATCGCATCAGATGTGTTCAACCTAAACTTTACCCACCACATATCGTGTTCGGTTCCGCTTCCAATGCCGTCGATCATCGCGGGCAGCTGCTTGAGCACTTCTAGCAGAGCACTAAAATCCATATACTTGCTCCTACTTCGGATCAGGATCCTTTTCTTGAAGTCGTTCCCAGACGTTCTTCCAGTACGCCTCACGCTCTTTTCGAAAATCGCCACGATTGACCTGTGACGCGCCACGTTTTCTGACTGGTTGAGAGAGTCATAATCACCTAGCGCCATCCCCCCTGGTTGATGGTGAGGAGCTTGCGCTCCTTCAGTGCTGATTCGATCGCGATTCGCTTCGCTCGGAGCAGCTCGACGCCCACCGTGACGAGCCCACGCGTGCGCGTGTTCACGTCCGCGCGTAACTCGCGGCGGTCGATGTCGAGCGTCGTCCGCGCTCGCCATGCCTGCTCCGGTGTCCACCCATCGAGGCTAGGCCTCGGCCATTTCGTGTTCAAGGTCATTTTCATCCGACACCCAGCGACCTCCAGGTCGCGCAGCGACGAGGGCGGCAGAAGTGCCGACCATGCGCGGTGGTCACGATTCTGACGCTCCAGTTGCCCGTAGAAGCACGGATATCGCGGCGGGCCGTGCAGCGCGAGTACCTCCTGTTCCTCCAGAAACGATTCCACCTCTGGTGTGCGCTGACAGGCAATCCGATCGAGTCGAAGCACCAGAGGACGGCCGTGTTCCGCGAAGTCAGCACGGAGCACCTCGATGACGTGCGACGCGTCGTAGCTCGGCACCGTGGCGATCGTCGTGCGGTAGGGAATCGACGCGTCCGCGGCCACCAGCCAGTACGCCGGACCGTCCGTTGCCGTCATGTGCATCGCATCGAAGCCGCGAATGATTCCCGGTGCCGCGAGGTGCACCGAGGCGCAGCGAGCCTTGCGCTCGTGCTCGAGCTCGCGGAGCTCGGCCCTCTTGATCGCGGCGCACAGCCGGCGCGGTAGACCGAAGATCCGGGCGAGGTTCCTCGCGCCCATCAGCCCGTGGTCCTCTCGGACCTGGGCGCGGACACGCGCCTGCGCGTCCTCGCTGTGATGCACCGTTCTCGGCATACGCGCCGGTCGTTCGTGCTGACAGCGGCGCACGGTCGACGGCGAGATGCCGAGGCCCGCGGCGCAGAGGTCGACCGGCACGCCCTCGTCACGCATCGTCTTCACCGCCTCGCGCCGATGCGCGACCGGAATCGACTACGGGCCCTCCGGCTTGTTCTTCTTCCCACGCGGCCGCGGCAGGGTTTTCTTCCCCGTCGCGTAGCCACTCACCACCGTCAGCATCCGATCCACCGCCGCCGTCCGCTCCTTCAGCACCTCCAGCTCGTCCCGTAGCTGCTCGTTCTCCGCTTCGAGCTCCGCCTCGCGTGCCGGCTTCGCCGGACGACCAGCCGGTTTCGGCGTCAGCTCCTCGAGCATCGCCGCGATCCCCGGTGCAAGATCGTCTGAAAGTGATTGCGCGATAGGTTCGCGTCGGTCGCCGCGTCGGTCACCGTCATCGTCTCCGCCAGCACCGCGACGATGAGGCCAAAGCGCTTGCGCAGCTCCGGGTCCGCTGGGAGCTCGGGCGCCGGCGTATAGCTCGGAGGTCGGTCCTTCTTCGCCATCGCTCAGGTTGTCGCTCGTGGCGTCGGCGCCCGCGAGTTTTCGTTCCCATCGCTCGGGTCCGCGCTCGCGCCATCCGGCGTGAGGATCGAAGCGGCCGCCGGGCTCGCTGCCGTCGTCGCGTTCTTCATGCGTTTGGACTTCGACTTCGGCTTCGTCATCGTCGAGGAGCGCCAGCTTCTCGGCCCAGCCGGCGTCGAGGAGGTTGTCACTTTCGGCGGCCGGCCACGGTGCGTCTTCACCGGCCCCGAGCTCGTCAGTTTTCGCTGCACGAAGAGCAGGCGCTCCGTGCGCCGCGACGCGGCCTCCGCCTTCTCTAGCTTCTCCTCGAGCTGTTTGATCCGCGCGTGCAGTCCCGTCGCGTCCGGGCTCGGATCCCCATCCGCGCCGGGCGCCAGCGCGAGCAGCATCGCGTTGAGCGCCTTGGTCTCGAGCTGGTAGTAGAAGCCCCGCGAGATCCTCGCCTCCTCGATCGCCGTCGTCACCGGCTTCTCGCCCGAGAGCACCGACAGCACCAGCATCACGCGGTTCCTCGCGACCGCGTCCAGATCCGTCTTCGTCGTCAGCCAGCGCGGCGTCGGCCGGCTCCTCAATGCTCGCGGTGAATCGGTGCGCGGTGTGCGTGCCATCGGTGTCCTCCGTCAGTGGAATGGTTTCGCTCTTGCCTCCCAGGTTCACTTCGAGCCCCGTCGCGCTCGCCGCGATCGACAGCCGCTGTTCGCCCAACTGACCGACGACGTAAAACGGCTTGCGCAGCGGCTGCTCGAGCGCGAGCCGCATTTCGTTCTGCGCAATCGCGCGCTCGATCTCGGCGCGGACGTGCGCGGCGGCCTTGAAGAAGCGGTCCGCGGGGACGAGCCCATCGAGCGACTGGTGCGGGCGCTGGTAGTTGTAGTGATTGATGTAGTGCTCGAGCCGGCGCTGCGCGTCGACGGCGTGAGCGAAGACGGTACGGCCGAGAAACTCGTCCCACAGCGTCTTCCAGAAGCGCTCGACCTTGCCCAGCGTCTGCGGATGCTGCGGCCGACTGCGGATGTGCTGGACGCCGCGCCGCTTGAGCTCTTCCTCGAACTCGGTCTTGCCGCGCCACACCGTGTACTGGCGGCCGTTATCGGTCAGCACCTCCGCCGGGTAGCCGTACGCCGCCGCACCGCGCTCGAAGGCCTCCATCACCAGCGCCGATTTCTGGTGGTGCGCCATCGAGTGCCCGACGACGAAGCGGCTGTGGTCATCCATGAAGATGCAGACGTACAGCCGCTCTGCCCGCCGCAGCCGAAACGTGAAGATGTCCGACTGCCAGAGCTGATTCACGCTGGCCCGCTCGAAGCGCCGCGGCTCGTGCTCGCGCTCCTTCGCCACCTTCGGCGTGTCGATGAGTCCCGCCTCGTGGAGAATCCGCCGCACCTCCTGCTCGCTCACACCCAGCGCCTCGAAGCGTGCCAGTGCGTCACTGATGCGCCGCGTGCCCAGCTCCGGCTGGAGCTGTTTGAGCAACACCACCTTGTCGCGGATCGCGGGATTGGGCTTTTTCTTCTCTCGATTCGCTGACGACCGCTTGGACTTCAGCCCAACCGGCCCGTGTTCACGGAACTGCTTCAGCCACTTCGCGATGCACGCCGGCGACACCCCGAACGCCTTCGCCACGTCGTGCTCCTTGGTCCCACGCAGCCGTTCTTGCACCGCGGCCAGCTTGTACTCGACCGGATGCTCCGGCCCCGTGTGCGGCTTCTTCGCTTTTCCCATCGCCTGTCTTCCCTTCCGCTGACCTGTGTCAGCTCGTTGCGGGAGGAAGGCGCTAGGTAATTAAGCTCCCATCAGGCAGTCACGATCGTGGCGCGCAGGACAACAACACGACACGGTCTTTCGGGCGTCCGGCCTTGGTCTTCACGGCGATCAGAGTCGGTAGATCCAGCACTCGCAACGTGCGTCCCTCGTCGGGCACCGAACGGCTGTGCGGCAACAGCTCGTCGTAGCCTTGCCCTTCAGCGAGCTCACAGAGCGGATCGAGCGGCCCGAGCGTCGTCGAAAGGTTGATCAGTGACCTTCGGGTGCGGCGGCATCGCGGATCCTCGCGAGAGCTCTCATGGTTCGGGAAGCCGATCGCAGCCGGTCCCAGGGAGACTGGCTGAGAGCGAGGGCGATCAAGGTGCGATCGACGTCAGCGATTGCGTCGCGAACCTCGGGATCCAGATTCTCGACCAACGCCGCAAGGACCTCACCCGAGCTCCGCGCACTCATGGCGTCGCCTGCCATGGATACCAACGTAGCACGCTCGCCAGGACGACGAGCGATCACCGCTTGCGGCGCGAGGTCGTCGACTGGACCTTGCGGCGGCGGAGGCGCGTGGCCTCCTTGAGGCGGCGCTCGGTGCGCTCGATCATCTGCTGCTGGCTGTGCTTCGCGCCCATGCCGGTGCGCTGCACGTAGCTGCCGTCGGGCTGCATGTCCCACGCGCCGCGCTGATCGGAGAGCTGCGTGTCGAGGATGTGGCGGAGCTCGGCGTGGAGGCGCGCATCGTCGATCGGCACGAGGACCTCGACGCGCTTCTCGAGGTTGCGCTGCATGGCGTCGGCCGAGCCGAGGTAGTACTCGGGCTTGCCGTTGTTGTGGAAGTAGTAGATGCGGGCGTGCTCGAGGAAGCGGCCGATGACCGAGACGACCTTGATCGTCGAGGAGACGCCGGGGAGGCCGGGGCGGAGGCGGCACGAGTCGCGGACGATCAGGTCGATCGTCACGCCGCGCTGCGAGGCGCGGTAGAGCGCGCGGACGATGTCGACGTCTTCGAGCGCGTTGAGCTTCCACTGGATGTGACCGCGGCCGCCGGCGCCCTGGATCGCGATCTCGCGCTCGATCTTCTCGAGCAGCGCGGACTTCAGCTGCTTGGGGGCGACGAGCAGCTTCTGGTACTTGCGGCGCGGCTTGTAGCCGGTGGTGAGGTAGTTGAACAGCTCGGTGAGGTCGCGGCCGATCGCGTCGTCGCAGGTGAACAGGCCGAGGTCGGTGTACAGGCGCGCGGTGCCCGCGTGGTAGTTGCCGGTCGCGAGGTGCGCGTAGCGGCGCAGGCCGTCGAAGTCCTGGCGCACGACGAGCACGACCTTGGTGTGCGTCTTGAGGCCGACGACGCCGTAGGTGACGTGGATGCCGGCGCGCTCCATGCGGGTCGCCCACTTGATGTTGGCTTCCTCGTCGAAGCGCGCCTTGAGCTCGAGCACGACGGCGACCTGCTTGCCGTTGCGCGCGGCGCGCACGAGCTGCTTGATGACCTCGCTGTCCTTCGACGTGCGGTAGAGGGTCATCTTGATCGCGCGGACCTTCGGGTCGTCGGAGGCCTCGCGCAGGAAGCGCTCGACGCTCTGCTGGAACGACTCGTAGGGGTGGTGGACCATCAGGCTCTTCGCGTCGCGGATCGCGTGGAAGATGTTGCCGTCGGTGAGGAGGTCGACCGGCGCGCTCGGCGCGTGGATCGGATCGCGGAGCTCCGGGATGTCGAGCGTCGCGATCTCCATGAGGTCGCGCTGGCCGAGCATGCCCTCGGCCTCGAACACGTCGCTGGCCTCGTCGAGGCCGAGCTCGGCGGCGAGGCGGCCGCGCAGCAGCGGCTGCATGGTCTTGTCGACCTGGAGGCGCACGACCGGCGCGAACTTCCGCTCGCGCATCTCGATCTCGATCATCTCGAGGAGGTCCTCCGCCTCCTCCTCGTCGCGCTCGGTGATCGCGTTGCGCGTCACGCGGAACATCGAGCAGTTCTCGATCTCCATCTGCGGGAACAGGAGGTCGAGGTTGTTCGCGACCACGTCGCACAGGTCGACGAAGATCCGCGACGTGCCGACGCGCACGTAGCGCGGAGTGCCGCCGCCGACCGGGATCTTGACGCGGGCGAGCAGCGACTCGGCGTCGTTCTCGTAGCGGAGCGAGACCAGCAGGTTCAGCGACAGGTTCGAGACGAACGGGAACGGGTGCGCCGGGTCCATCGCCTGCGGCGTGACCAGCGGGAAGATGTTGCGCAGGTAGTACTCGCGCACCCACGCCTGCTGCTGGCTATCGAGCTCCTTGAACGGCGCGATCCACACGCCGATCGCCTTCAGCTCGGCGTGGACCTTCTCGAGGATCTGGATCTTCTTCTTCTCGAGCGCGGTGATCAGCTCGAGGCAGTCGTGGATCTGCTGCTGCGGCGTGCGGCCGTCGGGCGTGACCGAGTGGACCTGCGCGCCGACCTGCTGCTTCAGGCCGCCGATGCGCTTCTGGAAGAACTCGTCGATGTTCGAGCTGACGATCGCGAGGAACTTCGCGCGCTCGAGGAGCGGCAGGCGCTCGTCGTCGGCCTCCTGGAGCACGCGCCAGCAGAAGTTCAGGTAGGTGAGCTCGCGATTCAGGTAGAGCTCGGACGCACCGAGATCGGTGGGGGCGGCCTCGCCGATGCCGGGTGCGGGCGGCGTGCGCCCGGCGGCCTCGATCACGCGCAGCGACGGGCGCTCGCGCGGTGGCTCACCGGCAGCCTCGAGGATCGCGTCGATCTTGTGGACGCCCGAGACCTCGGGTGCGATCGCGCGTTCGAGAGACATTCGATCCAAATTATACCGCCTCGGTGACGACCCGGTGACGGCGGCCCCCCTGGGCTCACTGGCAGAATGTGCAGTGGTGCCGGATGCTTATGGAATCGGGATGCCCGTGGTCTCGGAGGAGCGATCTTCCTTGCCCGTGAACACCTTGAAGTACCTGGCCGTGCCGCCCTGGGTCAGCTTGATGAGGCCGCCCTGGACCTCGCCCGCGGTGATGGGCGCGGCCCCGAGCTCGATGGTCCACAGCTTCGCGCCGTTGCGCAGGTCGATCGCGGTCATCTGGTTCCAGCCGTCGCCCGCGACCAGCTCGTAGCTGCGCAGGTGGTCGGTCAACGTCAACGGGCCCGGCGGGTCGCGCAGGATCGGCCCCTTGTCGATGCCGAGGTGGACGCCGCCGAGCTTGTTCGAGTCGCGCCGCGCGAGCGCGAACACCTCGGCCTTGTCATCGCGCACGACGCGGATGGACACCGCGATGTCGCTCCACGCGACGCCGGTCTTGCCCGGCTTGCCGGCGTAGGGCGGCACGAGGGCGCGCCACACCATCTCGTCGCCGGTGTGCAGCTCGATGAAGTTGCGATCGCCGCCCTGCTCTGCGCGCACGACGATCTTCGTCGCCGGATCGACGGTGATCGTCTCGATCACGTCGCCGTGCTTCGGCTTTTTGGTGACCATCAGGTAGACGCCGGCTCCCGCCACGGCCGTGGCGACGAGGACGAGAACAGGACCGAGCCAGCCGAGTCGGGTCTTGCGCGTCATCAGGTCTCCCCGACGGGCTTACCACCCGCCGGGGGCCTGGAGTGATCGAACGGCTTGGGCCGCGACAATCCGCCGCCACCCACCGCGCCCTCCTTGGACTGCACCAGCACGCGCCGGCCGGTCGCGAAGAACACCGTGACCTTGCCCGGCTCGCTGATCTCGACCACACCCTGACCGAAGCTCGGGTGCTCGACCCGATCACCGACCTCGAACTTCTCGCTCGCGCGATACGTCTTCGCCGGCCGCGAGAGATCCGCCGCGACCGCCGGCTTCTCGAACCGCTCGACGGGTGCCTTCGGCGCGCGCGGCTCCTTCGCGGGCCGGGTCGCCGACGGCATCTTCGCTTCCTTGGTCGCGCCGTGCGGAGACTTGTACCGGTGGTAGCCGCCGCACTGCTTGCACTGGACCTTCACGATCTGGACGCCGACCTTGGCGACGACCACGTGCCAGACGTCACCGCACTTCGAGCACAGCGCTTCGACATCGGCTCCAACAGCGGCACTCATCGCTCGCGACCATAGCACCTCGTGGTATCCGATGTGCGTGAGCCAGGCCGCAGCTGACGCTCTCGTCGTCGACGCGCAGGCGCTGTTCCGCGTCGAGAAGTACGCCGAGGCGGCGACCCGCTTCGAGAAGGCGACTCAGCTGTTTCCCGCGCACGCCGCCGCGTGGAAGGGGCTCGGTCAGACGCTGTTATGTCTCGGGCGCCCGCACGAGGCGACGCGCGCGTTCGATCAGGCGATCGGCCTCGCGCCGGGATCGGCGACCGCGCTGTGGGGCGGCGCCGTCGCGCACGCCGAGGTCGGCAACAAGGTCGTCGCGCTCTCGTACCTGCGGCGCACGCTGAAGCTCCAGCCCACGTGGATCGAGATGGCGAAGGGCGTGCCGACGCTCGCCGCGTTCCTCCAGTGGAGCACGCGCACCGCCGAGGATCTGAAGCAGGTGTTCGGCGCGTTCTCGACGCGGACGTACCGCCACGCCGGCGACGACACGCGCGCCGTCGAGGTCGCGCGCATCGTCGACAGGCCGGCCGTCGGCAGGTGGACGTTCGTCACGATCGGCCTCACCAACCACGTCTGGCCCGACGCCGAGCGCCCGCGCATCGAGCTGATCCTGCAGTCGATCGTCGATCACGAGGTGTGCGGGCAGATCCTCGCGAACCTCGCGTTCCACCTCGCCGACACGGGCTTCTACCCGGAGCCCGGCGTGGTCGTGCGCGACGTGATCGGCGCGCTCGGCGCCGGCGACCTCTCGGAGCGGCTCCCACACGTCTACATCCGCGTGCCGCGCGGCTGGACGTTCTCGCTGCCGCTCGACGTGGGGCCGCCGCCCGTCACGCTCGCGCAGGTCATCCCGATCAGCGAGCTCGAGTACGGCATCTGGAAGAACAAGATCACCGACCTCGAGCCCGCGCTCGCGGCGCGCAAGGTCGATGTGGCGGATCTCAAGCGCAGCGGTGCCTAGGGGACAAACCGTGACGTGCAGGGACGATACGTCCTTGTCAGTGACGCGATCGTCGTGGCAGGCTTCGCCTCCATGAAGCACTTCGCCGCCGTAGCAGCCGTTCTCCTCATCGCCGCGGGGTGCGAGAACAGCAAGTCCAAGCTCGACGGCGTGAAGCCGATGGCCACCGAGAAGGCCGGCGCGCCGGGCGGTGGTGCCACGCCGGTGTCCGCCGAGGCCGATCACTCCGGCGACGTCGAGACGCGGCTCCGCCGGCTCGAGGACAACTACGCGAAGTACGCCGAGGCGCTCGACTTCCTCGGCAAGGTCTACGCGCAGCAGAAGGCGCAGCAGGCCCAGCAGGAGGCCTCGGAGCCCGACCCGACGGCGGTGTTCGCGGTCGACATCAAGGAGAACCTCGCCGCCGGCATGTACGAGGGTCCCCTCGGAGCGCCGGTCACGATCGTCGAGGCCTTCGACTTTGCTTGACCCTACTGCCAGAGGGTCAGTCTGACCCTCAAGGACCTGGTGAAGGAGTACGACGGCAAGGTTCGCGTCGTGGTGAAGCACATGGTCGTGCACCCGCAACAGGTGCAGGCCGCTCACCTCGCAGCCTGCGCCGCCGGCAAGCAGGGCAAGTTCTTCCCGTTCTACGAGGCATTCTGGGAGAAGTCGTTCAACCCGTACGCCGCGGCGCGCGACCCGTCCAAGCTCTCGCTCGAGCACATCATGTCGTGGGCTCCGTCGGTCGGCGTCGATGCCGCCAAGCTCAAGACCGACATGGAGAGCCAGGACTGCCAGAAGCTGATCCAGAGCGACATGGCCGAGCTGGCGAAGTTCCAGGTCAACTCGACGCCGACCCTGTTCGTCAACGGCATCCACGTCGGCGGCGCGCTGCCGAAGGAAGCGTTCAAGCAGCTGATCGACGAGCGCCTGAAGGTCGTGGAGCAGTCCGGGGTCAACCCCGCGGAGTTCTACGACAAGAAGGTCATGGGCGAGGGCGTGCCGCAGTTCCGCAGCAAGGCCGGCGGCGGCGGCGGCGGTGGCCACGACGGCCACGGACACTGAGCCTACTACAACTGTAGGAATAAGCGCCGCGGTCGCGTAGGTTCCGGGCCCCATGAAGCTCGGAACCTCGCTTGTCTTGCTCCTCGCGGCCGTCGTCGGCTGCGAGAACGCGCAGTCTCGCCTCGACGATGTCACGAAGTCCGCGCCGATCCAGGCGCCGGGCCCGACGCAGCAGCCGGGCGTCCAGCCGCCGGTGGCGGCGGATCACTCGGGCGACGTCGAGACGCGGCTGCGCCGGCTCGAGGACAACTACGCGAAGCACGCCGAGGCGCTCGACTTCCTCGGCAAGGTCTACGCGCAGCAGAAGGCGCAGCAGGCGGCGAAGGAGGCCGACGAGCACGATCCGGCGGCGGTGTTCGCCGTCGCGATCGCCGATGACGTGAAGCTCGGCAAGGTCGACGGCCCGGCGTCGGCGCCGGTGACGATCGTCAAGGCGTTCGACTTCGCGTGCCCGTACTGCCAGCGCGTCAACGACACGATGAAGGAGCTCGTGAAGGAGTACGACGGCAAGGTGCGCGTCGTGTACGCGGACCTCGTCGTGCACCCCGATACCGCGACGACGGCGCACCTCCTCGCGTGCGCGGCCGCGAAGCAGGGCAAGTACATGGCGATGAAGGACGCGATCTGGACGAAGGGCTTCCTGCCGTACGCGCAGTCGCGCGACCCGTCGAAGCTCGGGAAGGAGAACCTCCTCGCGGCGGCGAAGGAGATCGGGCTCGACACCGCCAAGCTCGAGGCCGACGCCAGTGGCGGCGAGTGCCAGCAGGCCATCCAGGCGGACATGGCCGAGCTGGGCAAGTTCAAGGTCAACTCGACGCCGACGTTCTTCGTCAACGGCATCCACGTCGGCGGCGCGCTGCCGAAGGCAGCGTTCAAGCAGCTGATCGACGAGCGCCTCGCGGTCGTCGAGAAGTCGGGCGTGTCGGGCGCCGACTACTACGAGCAGGAAGTGCTCGGAAAGGGCGTGAAGGCGTTCCGCAGCAAGGCGGACGCCACGAAGCAGTAGCGGACGTCGCTACGGACGCAGCCGCGTGCCGGTGCCCGGCTGGTAGTCGATGATCTCCATCTTCACGTCGCCGTAGTCGGTCTTCGCCGCGAGCTGGAGCGGTACCCGGCCGTCGTCGTTGGAGATCCAGACGCTGAAGTCGCGCTCGTCGGTGTTCGGGAACTTCCCGTGCGCGCGGTCGAGCTTGTACGCGTGGCCGTCGAACCGGATCGCGGGCAGCTCGCCGAGGTCCGTCGTGATCTTGCCCGTCGACCCGATCTTGATGTCGACGTGCCAGAGGTACCGGCTGCGGAACACCTCGACCGAGGTCGCGGTGCCCTTCGGGCCCTCCCACGCGCGCAGCGCGACCATGAACGCGTTGTAGTCCCAGGTCTCCTTCATCCCGACGGTCTGCGGCTCGTCCTTGGGCGGCTCGCTGTTGAGGTTGAACTGGATCGGGATCGAGTCGCCCTGGCGACCCGCGATGTCGATCACGGTGTGCTCGACGTTCGTCTTGCTGTTGGTCTCGTACTCGTCGACCTGGAACCGCAGCGAGCGCCCGGTCTCGATGTCGATCCACGACGTGAAGGTGTCGTCGATCGCCGCGACCAGGTTCGCGAGGCCGACGCTCCGGGCGTGGCCCTGGACGACGATGCCCTTGCGGCCCGCGACCTCCGCGATGTCGCCGACGCCGAGCGTCATCTGGGCCAGCTCGACGCCGCCGAGCTGGATCCGGTACGTCATGCGCTCGCCGGGCGTGACGAGCGGAGCGCCCGTCGGCAGCTCGGAGCTTGGCGCGCCCTTTCCCGGGGGTGTTACGCTCCCGGTGCCGTGGCTGCCACACCCGACGAGGAGCGTCGCGAAGACGAGCCACGTACCGTCTCGCAAGCTCGGAGAGGGCTTCACGGGAGCAGCGTAGCGCGGTTCGGCGCCGCGATCATGGCGCTCGGCGCGCTCGCCGGGCCGTCTCACGCTGCCCCGACGCCTACATCGTGCTGGGCGTCGATCGACGTCGCCGAGAGCTTCACGCGCGGCTCGATCACCGGGAAGCTGACCCGCGGGGCGAACGACAGCGCGCGCATCGACGACGGGAAGCAGCCGTTCGCGTTCATCCTGCGGTCCGGCGCGCCGCTGCCCGTCGCGGACGGCGACGTGGTCACGCTCACGTATGCGTGCGGTGGGTGGGGCAACCGCTGCGACGCGCGGCTCGACAGCTCGACGGGCTCGACGATCGCGATCATGGTCGCGTTCGGCTCCGATTCGCTATCGAACGGCTGGACGAGTGCGCTGGGCGCGGTGACGTCGGCGCGGCAGGACCCGAATCAGAAGAAGAAGTCGGTCCGCCGCACGCACGACCTCGTGCTCACCAGCGGCAAGGTCAAGGTCACGGCCAAGGCGAAGAAGTGCACGCGGGTGAAGGTCGGCACCACGACGTGGCTCGTCGCGGGCGAGGCGGTGACCTGGGACGGCGTGCGCCCGCCCGAGGGCGTCGACACCAAGCAGTACACGCTCATCCGTGAGCGCTGAGGACCTCGAGCCTCAGAACGCGCCGCCGACGCGGATGTAGCCCTCGGGCGCGACGTCCCAGCGCGAGACCTCCTTGGTCGTCAGCGTCATGCCCGGGCCGTCCATGACGCCCGTGGTCTCCTCGCCGAGCTCGCGGCCGGCGGAGGCGCCGAACGCGACGGCGACGAACACGTGATCGCCGATCAGCCAGCTCCAGCCGGCGAGGCCGCGCACGGCGTACGTCGTCGTGTCGGTCGCGACGTACTCGGGCGTGGCGAGCTCGTCCTGCGTGTGGATGTCCTTGCTGCGGTGGAGCAACCCGCCCTCGAGCGTGAAGCCATCCCACAGCTTGTTCGAGTAGTGGACGACGCCGGCGCCGAGGTCGGTGATGCGGCCGCCGAACGAGCCCTCGCTGTCCTCGCCGAGGAGGCCGGCCACGACCGAGGCGGTGTCGTCGTTGTACTTCCACGTCGCGACGTTCGCGCGGATCGCGAGGCGCTCGCGCACGCCGATGTAGAACGAGCCGCCGATCGACGCAGCGTCGCCCCAGCGGATCGGGAGGTTCATGCCGATCGCGATCGGTAGCTGATCGTCCGGCTCACCGTCGGGGGTCGGGAGGTCGCGCGTGGCCTTCGGCGCCGAGGGGCCATCGGCGAGCCGGCGCTCGTCGGCGACGGCGGACGTGACGAGCGAGGAGGCGAGGAGGAGAGCCGCAGGCAAGGCGAGGGTGCGCACGGCAAATCAAGGCGTGCAGTCCCGAGGCCACGCGCAATTGCCTGATTTCACGCCGGGTCTCCGTCGGAGGCTGTCAGGTTGCCGTCACGGGTTCCACACCCTCTGAACCCTTGGGTTCAGTGGGGCGGACTGGTAAGGTCCGCGCTTCGAGAGGTCTATAAAGCGATGGAAACCAAGAATCTGGAGCGGGTTGTCATCCGCTTCGTCGGTGACTCGGGCGACGGCATGCAGCTGACCGGGACCGAGTTCGCGAAAGCCGCGGCAGAGGCCGGCAACGACATCTCCACGTTCCCCGACTTCCCCGCCGAGATCCGCGCGCCCGCGGGCTCGCTGTTCGGAGTCTCGGGATTCCAGCTTCACTTCAGCTCCTCCGAGATCCACACGCCCGGCGATGCTCCCGACGTGCTCGTCGCGATGAACCCCGCGGGCCTGAAGACGAACCTCAAGGACCTCATCGACGGCGGCACGCTGATCGTCAACACGGGCGCGTTCATCGAGGCGAACCTCAAGAAGGCCGCGTACAAGACGAACCCGCTCGAGGACGGCTCGCTGTCCAAGTACAAGGTCCACTCCGTCGACATCTCGCACCTCACGAACGCCGCGCTCGAAGGCTCGCCGCTGTCGACGAAGGAGAAGGGGCGCGCGAAGAACTTCTTCGCGCTCGGCCTCGTGTTCTGGATGTACGGCCGCGAGCCGGAGGCGGAGGTCCGCCGCATCTACCAGCAGTTCGCGAAGAAGCCGGAGTTCGGCGAGGCGAACGTCAAGGTCTTCAAGGCCGGCTACCACTACGGCGAGACCGCCGAGGTGTTCCAGACGGTCTACAAGGTGCCGCCGGCGGCGTTCAAGCCGGGCATGTACCGCAACATCACGGGCAACGAGGCGATCGCGCTCGGGCTCGTCGTCGGCGCGGAGCTCGCCGGCAAGACGCTGTTCTACGCGGGCTATCCGATCACGCCCGCGTCGTCGATCTTGCACTCGCTCGCGAAGTACAAGAACTTCGGCACGCTGACGTTCCAGGCCGAGGACGAGATCGCGGCGATGGGCGCGGCCCTCGGTGCGGCGTATGGCGGCTCCGTCGCGGTCACGGCGTCGAGCGGCCCCGGCATCGCGCTCAAGGGCGAGGCGATGGGGCTCGGCGTGATGACCGAGCTGCCGGTCGTCATCCTCAACATCCAGCGCGGCGGCCCGTCGACGGGTCTGCCGACGAAGACCGAGCAGAGCGACCTCTCGCAGTCGCTGTACGGCCGCAACGGCGAGTCGCCGCTGCCCGTGCTCGCGGCGAAGTCGCCCGGCGACACGTTCTACTGCGCCATCGAGGCCGTGAAGATCGCGACCCGCTACATGGTGCCGGTGATCCTGCTGTCGGACGGCTACATCGCGAACGGCAGCGAGCCGTGGCTCCTGCCGAACCTCGAGTCGCTCGCGAAGTTCCCCGTCGAGCACCGTACGGATCCGAACGGCTACTTCGTGTACGAGCGCGATCCGGAGACGCTCGCGCGCGCCTGGGTCGTCCCGGGCACTCCGGGCATGGAGCACCGCATCGGTGGCATCGAGAAGGACGCGCTGACGGGCAACATCTCGTACGCGCCCGACAACCACGAGAAGATGACCAAGCTCCGCCAGGAGAAGGTCGATCGCGTCGCGCAGGACATCGGCGAGCTCGACCTGTCGGGCCCCGAATCGGGCGACGTGCTCGTGATCGGCTGGGGCGGCACGTTCGGTGCGCTCCGGCAGACCCAGCAGGCGATGGCCGCGCAGGGCAAGTCGGTCGCGCACGCGCACCTGCGGTGGCTGTCGCCGCTCGAGCCGGGCCTCAAGAAGATCATCCGGAACTACAAGCGCGTCATCGTCGCGGAGCTCAACATGGGCCAGCTGCGGCAGGTGATCCGCTCCACCTATCTGGTCGACGCGATCGGCCTCAACAAGATCCAGGGCCAGCCGTTCAAGGTCGCCGAGGTCACCGCCGCGATCGAGAAGGAGCTCGGCGGCGCGCACCAGGCGTCGTCGGTCTCGTCCACCCAGCCCGCGGCGAACGCGTAGAGGAAGCCATGAGCGAAGCAGTCAAGCTGAAGCTGTCGAAGAAGGACCTCGAGACCGACCAGGACGTCCGCTGGTGCCCGGGGTGCGGTGACTACGCGATCCTCGCCACCGTGCAGCGCACGCTCGCGAACCTCGGCATCAAGCGCGAGAACACGGTGTTCATCTCGGGCATCGGCTGCTCGAGCCGGTTCCCGTACTACATGAACACGTACGGCTTCCACACGATCCACGGCCGCGCGCCGGCGATCGCGAGCGGCCTCAAGATCACGCGGCCCGAGCTCGACGTGTGGGTGATCACCGGCGACGGCGACGCGCTGTCGATCGGCGGCAACCACACGATCCACGCGCTCCGCCGCAACATGGATCTCAAGATCATCCTGTTCAACAACCAGATCTACGGCCTCACGAAGGGGCAGTACTCGCCGACCTCGACGCTCGGGACGCGCGCGCCGTCCACGCCGAGCGGCTCGATCGACCACCCGGTCAACCCGATCTCGCTGGTGCTCGGCGCCGGCGCGACGTTCGTGGCCCGTGCGACCGACACCGACGCGAAGCTCGGTGCGGCGATCCTCGAGCAGGCCTACAAGCACAAGGGCGCCGTGTTCGTCGAGATGCTCCAGAACTGCCCCGTGTTCAACGACGGCGTGTGGGACGCGGTGAAGGACGATCCGGCGAACCGCCAGATCCTGCTCGCCGACGGCCAGCCGCTCCTGTTCGCGAAGGGCACGAAGGGCATCGTCATGACGCCCGACCTGCGGCCGCAGATCGTCGACGTCGGTGAGGGCCCGGGCCAGACGCCGGCGAGCCAGCTCGTCGTCCACAAGGAGGCCGGCTCGCCGGTCTACGCGCAGTTCCTCTCGCAGCTCGTGCAGCCCGACTTCCCGATGCCCGTGGGCGTGCTCTACCGCGCCGAGAAGCCGACCTACGATCAGCTCGCGACGCAGCAGATGGAGGACGCGAAGGCCAAGCTCGGCCTCGGTGACCTCAACAAGCTGATGTTCTCCGGGATGACATGGGAAGTCGGCGCGGACGGTACGCGGCACTGATCGCGGTCATCCTGGTGGGCTGCACCTCCGGTGCGCCCCCGGGGTTCGCGGGCGGCCGCGGGGACCGCTGGACCGTCCCCCTCATCGGTCCGCTCGAGGACGGCCTGCTCCTCGTGCCGGTCACGATCGACGGCAAGGGGCCGTTCGTGTTCGCGATCGATCCCGACGCGAACATCACCGCGGTCGACGAGCAGATCGTCAAGGACGGCGGGTTCGTCACGCGCCAGGGGCCCCACCTGCTCGACGAGACGGACACGTCGCAGATCCGCTTCTACGTCGAACTGTCGGGCCTCGAGCTCGGCAACCTGATCGTCCAGCGCCAGACCGCGATGATCGTCCGGCGCGGCACCTTCGATCGCGAGGGCCGCCGCGTCATGGGCGTGCTCGGCCGCGACGTGCTCGCCGATTCGCTGGTGTTCGGCTTCGATCGCGATCACGGTCTCGCCGAGCTCGTGATCGTGAAGTCGTGGAAGGCGCCGCCCGGCGCCGTGCGCATCCCGTTCGAGCTGGTGCCCGGCAGCATCCCGAACATCGCCGTCCAGCCGGTGCCGCGCCGCCTCGCCACCGCGAGGGTCGGCGACGCGTCGGTCTCGATGCACCTCGACCTCGGCGCGCAGCTCTCGACGCTGCGTTCGTCGCTCTGGGACAAGGCGAAGCTGACGACCGACGCGATCCGCGGCGGCCAGATCGACGAGGTCGGTGTGCCTCACGTGATCGAGAAGGTCGGCAAGGGCGCGCCCGCGACGCTCGGCCCGATCACCACCGACAAGGTGCTGTTCGCGCCCTACGAGGACAAGCGCTGGCGCGACGCCGTTGTCGACGGCACGCTCGCGCTCGACTTCTTCCGCGGCCACGACGTGTGGCTCCACTGGGACGACAAGGCGATCTACGTCGTTCCGCGCGCGCCGCAGCCGCTCGCCACGCGCATCGCCCGCTGGGACTCCGGCGCGCTCGGCAGGTGCCCGCACGACGGATGCGTCGCCGTGAAGCTGATCGACCCGATGGCCGGCAAGGAGCTCGCGCCCGGCGCCACGCACCCCGGCGTCGTGCTCAGCGTGACGCGCGACGAACCCGCGGGCGGCATGGACCTCGAGATCACGCTCGAGCCGGTCAACCACCCGGAGCTGCCGCGCCTCGTCGTCAACATGTCGCCGAACGGCGACCGCGTCATGGATCACCTCAAGGCCGAGTGGGTCGGCGTGACGCTCCAGGTCGTCGATGCCTCGCCGTACCCGCGCGAGTGCCGGGGCGCGACCGGCTGCATCGATCAGATCGCGCGCTGATCAGTCGCCCTGGTTGTACTGCTGCCACGCCATCCACACGACGCGGATGCGGTCGTCTGGATCGACGACGACCTTGACGCTGAGCTCCTTGTCCTTCTTGCCCGTCCAGGTCTGGGTCACGATCGTCGAGGTCGGCGGCACGTCCTTCAGCGTCTTCAGGATCCGGTCCTCGCCGAAGTTCTTGTCCTTGTACGGCTTCTCCTCGATCTCGACCTTCGACTTCGCCGTGAGCTTCAGGTCCTTCCACGAGACGACGAAGCACGCCTTCACCTTCTCGAGCTTCTCGGCGGTGGTGATCGTGCCGCCGCGCGAGTCGCAGCCCTTCAGGATGCTGTTGGTGTCGTGCACCTGCGGCTGCTCGGCCGACACCGCCGGCAGCGGCGCCTTCGGATCGACCATCACCGCGACATATGCCCTCGCGGCGGCCACCGCCTTGGAGTCAGGCTTCTTGGCGTCGGCGCCGGCGAGGAGGGGAAGCGAGCAGGCGACGAGGGCGGCGAGGCGCAGCATCCGCCGATGATACCGCTGCGCGGGCTCGATTCGCAGCGTGCAACTTCCCCCACGCCCGGCTTGACGCCAGCCCGCCGCGCGGCAAGATCGCCCACCGTCATGCCAAGCCTTGTCGTCAGCGCCGACCACGTCGAGAAGACCATCACCGCGTTCACCCGGCTCGACCAGCGCGGCGACAAGAAGGCGATGAACAAGCTCGCGCAGCGCCTGCAGAAGGAGCAACCGTTTCTGCTGCAACATGCGGCCGCGGTTCGCACCGAGCACGGCGACGCTGTCGGCGAGGCCGCGGTGTTCTACGCGACGCTCGTGTGGGCCATGTTCGACCGCGCGCAGGACGGCACGCTCCCGCGGCTGACGCAGCAGAACCTCGCCGATGCCGATCGCGTCGTCACCGAGGCGCTCTCGACGGTCGCCGGTCTCGCCGAGAAGCCGGTCCACGAGCGCGTGTCGCCGGAGCTCGTGAAGACGCAGCCCCACATCTACGCGAAGCTCGCCGAGCTGCTCGGCGAGGACGTGAAGGAGAAGGCGATGACCGAGGAGACCGCCTCCACGATCATCAAGCCGACCGAGGTGGTGATCGAGGCGTTCGACGCCGCGATGGCCGGCCGCCGCCCCGGCGAGCGCCAGGGCACCGTCGTGGCGAACGAGAAGGTCGGCCGCAACGAGCCGTGCCCGTGCGGCTCGGGCAAGAAGTACAAGAAGTGCCACGGCGAGGCGGCGTGACCACGCTGCAATAGCGCGCGGGTTCGCCGCACATGTGCGCCGCTGTACGGACGCGAGTTCAGATTCGCGGTGCCGCATTTGCAGTGCTCCGCCGAGGCCATGCGCATCGGAAGCACGTCGACGCGAACTATCTCCGCGACTCGTACGGCACTCCCGTCCGAGGTCGATCCCCTGACCATCACGCAGCGCGACCTCGGCGCCTCGCTGCGCGCGCATCACAGTGATGCACGAAAGCCTCGCCTCCCGTCGCGGGAGGAGACCGAGGACACGGTCCCGTTCGAGCTGGTCGATCCGGTGAACGCCTCGGCGACGGTGCGCGATCTGCCTGCGGCAACGGGCAGCGCGTGCCGTCGCCGAGCGCAGATCGCGATCGCCGCGTCGTTCGTGCTCGCGCTCGCGGCGTCGGTCGGCGCCGCGCTCAGCTGATCGTATCGATCAGCCGAGCCCTTCGACCTTGACCCACGGACCTGCGGTGTAGGGGAACGACTGGTCGAAGTGGACGTGCGCGACGTACCACAGCGTCACGTCGTCGCCGTCGAGCGCCTCGTCGCCGACGTACGCGGCGGGGAACGTGGAGCTGCCGGCCGCGCTGCGCGGCGAGAACGGCGCCCACTCGCCGTCGTGGTAGCGGATCGCGAACACCTCGGCGTCGTCCCAGCTGTGCGGGCGGATGTTGATCGCCGCGCCCGAGCCGAAGTCGACCTGCCGCCACACGTTGCCGTGCGGATCGGCCTCGCCGGAGTACGGGAACCAGCCCTCGTTCTCGACGCGCTGCCAGCGCCGATCCTCGAACCGCTCGAACGCGTCGTCGCGCGCGCCGTCGAGATCGAAGTCGAACCGCCAGTGCGGGTGATACGTGTGCTGGTCGTGGATGCCGGGGCCGTAGATCGTGAGCCACGGGCACAGACGGCCGTCGTCGTGGAACCGCCACAGCTGCGTGTACTGGTACGGACCGGCCTGGAACGCCGCCGACAGCTCGACACCACCGCGGAACGTCTGCACGCGGACCGGACCCTGAAGCGTGCGCGTGCCGAGCGGCACCCACCACGGACCGTGCGGCTCGGAGGCGTCCTCGGCCACATCGACGGTGTCGTGCTGGTGATCGACGGTGACGTAGGGCAGGGAGCCTTCCCACAGCACGCGCCGGCCCTTGAAGTCGGCGAGGTAGATCATGATCCCGGCCGACTCGGTGAGCCGCCAGTGGAACTTCCAGTTCGCCTCGTTGATCACGTTCGACATCAGAACAGCTCCGCCGGGACCACCTGGGTCACCTGGTTGTCGAGGAGATCGACGACCGCGACGAGCGACGCGTGCCCGTCCGCGCGGCCGAACACCACCGCCGCCGAGCGGCGCGCGTAGGCGAGGTCCTTCGGCGTGCGGCCCCAGTAGTGGAGCGTCGACTGCGGTGACTCGCCGAGCGTGAGCTTGCTGCGCACGCGGTCGTCGGCCATCGCGATCGACACCGCGAGCGCCTCCTCGTCGCGCGACAGCATCGGCTGTGCCTTCGTCAGCTCGAGGTGCGAGACGACGCCGGCGTCGAGATCGATGCACGCATCGACGCAGCGATCCGTCGAGTAGTCGTACGCGACGACGCGTGCGAGGCGATGCCCGGCCATCCAGTGCGGCGGCTTGACGACCAGCGGCTCGGTGCAGATCACGCGATACCGGCCGACCTTCGCCATCGAGCCGAGCCGGCGATCCTCCGTCAGCGTGCGGAGCGCGTCGGCGACCTCGCCGGGCGTGAGCGGATCGAACAGCACCGGATCGGAGGCGGCAATGTCCGGCGACTTCCGACCACCCCCTGCTTTTCCCCCCGTCTTCTTGGGGGCTGGAGCTGCCGGTTTCGCCTTGCCCTTCGCAGGCTTGGCCGCTTTCACCACCTTCTTAGCGGACGCCATGCGCGGACTATACACGCCTTTAGATCCGAACCTTGGGTCCAGCGTTTATTCCGGCATGCGGATGCGAATGCTGGCTGCCTCCCTCCTGTTCGCCGCTGGATGCTCGGTCGCTGCTGCCGACCAGCTCGCGGCTCCTCCATCGGGCCAAGGTCCGCGTACGGCGCTCGCGATCGCGCCGGCGAAGGTTCGCGCGCCGTACGACGTGCAGGTCCTCCGCGAGAGCGGCGAGGTCCTGCCGACCTACGCGTTCAAGGATCGGTTCTACGTCCAGGGCAACGCCTCCGAGCGCTACATCCTCCGCATCACGAACCCGACGCCGAACCGCGTCGAGGCCGTGGTCTCGGTCGACGGCCTCGATGTCGTCGACGGCGAGAACGGCGACCTCAACAAGCGCGGCTACGTCGTGCCGCCGTACGGCGAGACCCGCATCGAGGGCTTCCGCACCTCGCAGGCCGACGTCGCGACGTTCCGGTTCTCCTCGGTCGTCGACTCGTACGCCGGCAAGAAGGGCAAGGCGCGCAACGTCGGCGTGATCGCCGTCGCGATCTTCGAGGAGCAGGCCGCCGCCCAGATCATCGTCCCCGAGCCGAGCTACCGCCAGCCGTACGACTACGAGGACGATCTCGACTGGCAGTCGTCGCGCGGCGGCCCGGCGCGCCCGACGAACGGTGGCGTCGCCAAGGTCGACCGCGTCGCGCCGAAGGGCGAGAAGCGCAGCGTCGCGCCGTCGGCTCCGCCGCCCGAGACCACGTCGACCGGGACCGTCTCGAAGGCCCCGTCGCAGCCCGCCCCGCGCGGAGGCTACGGCGGTGGCGCGGGCCGGAAGGCGTTCGACGCCGACTACGGCGCCGACGAAGGCGGTGACTACTACGCGCCACCGCGCCCGATGGAGCAGCAGCGCAGCCGCCCGGGCCTCGGCACCGAGTTCGGCGAGTCGCGCTCCTCGGCCGCGACGTTCACCAAGTTCGTCCGCGCCGCGAACCGGCCGATCGCGATCGCCGAGCTCCGCTACAACGACGCCGCCGGCCTCACCGCGCTCGGCATCCTCGCCTCGCCGCTCCCCGACGAGGGCGAGATCATGACCCGCGAGACCGCGGATCCGTTCCCCGGCGACCCGCGCTTCTCGCGCCCGCCGGGCCGCTGAAGATCGCGGCACTCCAGAGGGCCGACCGCCGATGAGGCAGTCGGCCCGCTCGCGTTTCGGAGCTACAATGCCTCCATGAACGAGGGTCGCGAGCTGGAGTGGGTTTCTCTCGATCCCGATCCGGTGATCGAGGCCTACAAGCGGGACGTCGACCGGACGCTGATCCGCGAGAACCTCAAGCTCACACCGGACGAACGGCTGCGGAAGATGGTGTCGGTGCTGCGGTTTCTCGAAGAGGTTCGCGGCTCCAAGGCGACGAAGTGACCGATTTCCAGCGGTTGCTCGAGGCGCTCGTCGGCGGCAACGTCGAGTTCGTGATCATCGGTGGCGTCGCTGCGGTCGCGCACGGATCAGCGCACGTCACGGTCGATCTCGACATCGTCTATCGACGCACGCCCGAGAACCTCGCGAGGCTGGCCGCCGCACTCGCGCCCCATGCTCCCTATCTGCGCGGCGCGCCGCCGGGACTGCCCTTCGCATTCGACGTCGAGACCATCCGGCGCGGCCTGAACTTCACGCTCTCGACAGCACTGGGTGACCTCGATGTCCTGGGTGAGGCCACCGGCGGCGGGAACTACGACGCATTGCGTCCGCGTTCGGAGTCGCGGCAGCTCTACGGACTCGAGGTGCGCTTCGTCGATCTCGACACGCTGATTCATCTCAAGCGTGCCGCCGGTCGTCCCAAGGATCTCGAGCGCATCGCGGAGCTCGAGGCCATCAAGCAGGAACGGAACAGGAGCTGATCACGGCATCGGGATCGGCTTGGTGGGGTCGAGCTCGCAGTCGTCGAACGGGTTCTTGATGTTGTTGATGCAGAGCTTGATCCGCTGCAGCGTGCACATCGCGACCTCGGTCTTGCCGTCGAACACGAGCTCGACCCGGCCTTCCTTGTAGCCCTGCTGCCGGCAGCGGACCTCGAGGCGGGCTCCGAACGGCTCCTCGATCTGCGTGCCACCCGGGCCGCGGTACGTGTTGCCCGCGTAGAGGTTCGCGCCCTCGGGCTTGGTGAGCACCTGGATCATGATCGTCCCGCGGCCGTTGGGCGTCACCGGAATGCTCGGCCCGACAACACCCATGCCGGCGTCGCGCCGCACGCGGAGCACGCCGGCGTCGGTCTTGACGACCACGATGTCGTCCTGCGCGTCGACCGGCGCGTCCTCGAGCGGCGCGTCGTCGGGGGTCGCGTCGGGCGGGATCATCGCGATCACGGTGGCATCCGGCTGCGGCACCCCGGCGTCGGCCACCGGCGGCGTGACCACGATGACCCCGGCGTCGGGGCGATCGGTCGCCGCGCTCCTGCTCTTCATCATGATCGCGATCACCGCACCGGCGCTGCCGAGGATCAGCAGCATCATCACGATCAGCGGCCACGGGCTGCGCCCGCGCGGGACATCGGCCTCGTCGAGGATGTGCTCGAACGTCGGCGGCTTGTCGCTGGCGGTGAACTCGGGCTCGTTCTTGAGCCGGCGCGACGTCGGCGAGTGCGGACGCGGCCCGAGGCGCTCGTCGGCGGTGCGCGCGGTGAGCGGCACGGCGGGCGGGGCAGGGGGCACCGACTTCGGCGCCACGATCGTCTTCGCGCCGTGGCCGGGCGCGGCGGGGCCGAGCGACGGATCGGCGCCCGGCGGCAGCGGCGCGAGCGCGTAGACCGGCGAGCCGGTGATCGACTGGCCGACCTGCGTGTGGACCTTCTCGAGCGCCTCGAGCAGCTGGCCCATCGTCTGGTAGCGGTGCTCGCGCTTCTTCGCGAGCGCCGTCATGATCACGTGCTCGAGCTCGGGCGGGATGTTCAGATCCGGGCGCACCTTCGACGGCGGCTCGACCGGATCGAGCATCTGCATCGCGAGCGTGCGCACCATCGAGTCGCCGCGGTGCGGGACGCGGCCGCAGACCATCTCGTAGAGGATCACGCCGAGCGCGTAGATGTCGACGCGCCCGTCGGTGTCGCCGCGGCCGGCCGCCTGCTCGGGGGCCATGTACTCCGGCGTGCCGAACACCGAGCCCGCGCGCGTCAGGCGCGGCTCCGCGACGCCGCCGGCCTGCGGGGCGACCTTCGCGATGCCGAAGTCGACGATCTTCACGAAGTCCGTGCGGTCGTCGCGATCGACGAGGAACACGTTCTCCGGCTTGAGATCGCGGTGGACGATGCCCTTGTCGTGCGCGGCGCCGAGCGCGCGGGAGATCTGCGCGGCGATCTTCACGGCGCGCAGCGGCGGGAACGGCGCGGCCGCGCGGATCGCGGCGCCGAGCGTCTCGCCGTGGACGAACTCCATCACGGAGTACGTCATGCCGTCGGGCGTCGTCCCGAAGTCGGTGACGTCGACGATGTTCGGGTGCCCGATGCGCGACGCCGCCTTCGCCTCCTGCACGAAGCGCCGGATCGTCGCGGTGTCGCGCATGACCTCGCGCTTCAGCACCTTGATCGCGAGCGGGCGCTCGATCACCGCGTGGCGCGCCGAGAACACGACACCCATGCCGCCCTCGCCGATCTTCTTCTCGACGTAGTAGCGGCCGTCGAGCGTCTGCCCGACGAGCTTGTCGTACTCGTTCTCGCGCGGCAGCTTGTACGCCTCGAGGGCGTCCTGGGCCGAGTCACTGACCGCGCTGACCGAACGGACCCTCGGCGTATCGGACTCGCGCCCCATCGCGTGGCGCTGCGAGGTGACCTCCTGCGTCGCGGCGCCCGGGCCGGTCGGTCCCGGCGTCGACGGCGTGAGCGGGAAGGTGACGTGCGGGCCGACCACCATCGCGGTCTGCTTGACCGCGGCG
>JAEUJX010000460.1 GCA_016794545.1 Myxococcales bacterium | reverse complement strand
GTACGCCGACCGGCTCTCGGAGGATCTCGCCGGCCTCGACTGGCCGACCGGCACCCACAAGGCCCAGTTCGACTGGATCGGCAAGTCGATCGGCGCGAACGTCGTGTTCGAGGTCGTCGGCCAGCCGCGCGACAAGGCGATCACCGTGTTCACCACGCGCCCCGACACGCTGTTCGGCGGCACGTGGGTCGTGCTCGCGCCCGAGCACCCGCTCGTCGATCAGATCACGACGCCGGAGCAGAAGGCCGCGGTCGCCGAGTACCGCGAACAGGTCGGTAAGCGCAGCGAGCGCGATCGCACGACCGAGGCCGCCGACGCGCCGAAGACCGGCGTGCCGACGGGCGCGATGGCCATCAATCCCGTCAACGGCAAGCACATCCCGATCTGGATCGCCGACTACGTGCTCGCGAGCTACGGCACCGGGGCCGTGTTCGCGTGCCCCGCCGGCGACGAGCGCGATCACGCGTTCGCCCGGAAGTTCGGCCTGCCGATCATCGAGGTCGTGAAGGGCCCGGCCGGCCACGACGTCCAGGAGGCGGCGTTCACCGGCGACGGTCCGCACGTCAACTCCGAGTTCCTCGACGGTCTCGGCAACGACGCGGCGAAGACGAAGGTCATCCAGTGGCTCGAGGCCCGCGGCCTCGGCGAGCAGTCGATCCGCTACAAGCTGCGCGACTGGCTGTTCAGCCGCCAGCGCTACTGGGGCGAGCCGTTCCCGGTCTACCTCGACAGCGCCGACGCGCCGCACCTGGTCCCCAAGGACGAGCTGCCGGTCGCGCTGCCCCAGATCGACGAGTACAAGCCGACGCGCGACGGCGCGCCGCCGCTCGCGCGTGCGACGGACTGGCTCCCCTACCGGGGCGGCACGCGCGAGACCAACACGATGCCGCAGTGGGCGGGCTCGTGCTGGTATTACCTCCGCTTCCTCTCGCCGAACCGCGACGACGTCGCGTGGGACGCCGAGGAGGAGAAGTACTGGATGCCGGTCGACCTCTACGTCGGCGGCAGCGAGCACGCCGTGCTCCACCTCCTGTACGCGCGGTTCTGGCACAAGGTGCTGTACGACGCCGGCTTCGTCACGACGAAGGAGCCGTTCCAGCGCCTGTTCCACCAGGGCATGATCCACAAGGGATCGCTGCGCGACCCGAACACCGGCAAGTACTACTCGTACTCGGAGGTCGAGGAGCGCCCGGCGAAGGGCACCGATCCGACCACGAGCAACCTCGCGCAGCTGGCCGCGACGACCTGGTACGTGAAGGGCACCGACATCAAGCTCGAGCCCAAGCTCGATAAGATGTCCAAGAGCCGCTACAACGTCGTCAACCCGGACGACATGGCCGACGAGTACGGCGCGGATGCGATGCGCCTGTACGAGCTGTTCATGGGCCCGCTCGAGGATGGCGTCGAGTGGGAGACCTCGGGCGTCGCCGGCACGCGCCGGTTCCTCGACCGCACGTGGCGCCTCGCGATCGATCCGGAGACCGACACGCTCAGCGGCAAGGTCAGCGCGGACGCGCCGACCGACAACAAGGAGCTCGAGCGCGCGCTGCACGCCGCGATCAAGAAGGTCACGGCCGCGGTCACCGACCTGAAGTTCAACACCGCGATCTCCGAGATGATGGTGTTCGTGAACGAGGCGACGAAGGCGACCGCGGTCCCGCGCGCCTGGTTCGAGTCGTTCGTGAAGCTGCTGTCGCCGTTCGCGCCGCACGTCGCCGAGGAGCTGTGGCAGCGCCTCGGTCACACCGACACGATCGCCTACGAGCCGTGGCCCCAGTACGACGAGGCCAAGCTCGCGCGCGACGTGATGGTGATCGGCGTGCAGGTGATGGGCAAGCTGCGCTCGCAGATCGAGGTGCCGACGGATGCGACCGAGGCGGTGATCCTCGCCACGGCGAAGGCCGACGCGAAGGTGCAGCAGTTCCTCGAGGGCAAGCCGATCAAGCGCGAGATCTACGTCAAGGGACGTCTCGTCAACCTCGTCGTGTGATCGGACCTCCGCCCGATCACTTGAAGACGGCGTTGCCGGTGAGGAACTCGACGTTGTTGAAGATCAGCCAGTCGCCGAGAATGCACAGCTCGTAGAGCGGCAGGATCCACAGGCCGAAGTGGATCGCGGAGTTCGCGACCTTGCTGCCCGTCGCGTTGGCGTTCCACTTGTGGACTTTGTTGAACGCGGAGTACGAGCCGTAACAAGCCGGCTGCGAGGTGGCGAGGGCCGCGACGACGGCGAGCGGTGCGAGGCGCTTCATGGCAGGTAGCTGACCAAAGGACGTCGGAGGGGACAACATTTCGTCACGAGGTGCGGCTCCGTTGACAGCGCGGACTCCTCGCCGGAACCTCTCGGCGTGTCGATCGCGAGCGTGCTGGTACGCACCGTGGCGGTGACCGCGGCGCGAGCGGGCATCCCGGCCGATGCGTTGTACGCGCACGCGAGGATTCCCCCGGCGCTGCCCGACGACGCCGGTGCGCGGCTCGACACCGCCGCCTATCTCCGGTTGTTCGCGGCGGCGGTGGCTCGCACGCGCGATCCGAGCTTCGGGATCCGTGTCGCCGATGCGACCGACGGGGCCGCGTTCGGTCTGCTCGGGTTCCTGGTCGCGACGTGTCCCACGCTCGGCGACGCGCTCCGCCGCTTCGCGCGTCACACGCGGCTGCTCTGCGACGAGCTGTCGGTCGCGATCGAACGTCGCACTGACGACGAGGTCGCGCTGTGCTACCAGCTCGACGCGCGGCCGCACGTCCCGGCGTTCTTCGAGATGGCGATCGCGCACATGATCGGCACGGCCCGGCGTGGCACGCGCGGCGGCTTCCGGCCGCGCAGGGTGGTGTTCCGTCACCGGGCGCCGAGCGGCGCACCGCGCACCATGGGCGGCGCACCGGTCGAGCACGGCGGGAACGAGGACGCGGTGGTGTTCGAGCGGCGGGCGCTCGCGCTGCCGCTCCGCGGTGCGAACGCGACGCTCCACGCGATCCTCTCCCGGCACGCGGCCGCGGTGCTCGAGGAGCTCCCGCGGGATGACGACCTGCTCGCGCGTGCGCGCCGGGCGATCAAGCTCCTCGCGCCGCGCGGCGAGGTCCGGCTCCCCGCGGTCGCGGCCCGGCTCGGCACCAGCGGACGAACCCTCCAGCGCCAGCTCCGCGCGCGCCGCACCACGCTGCGCGCGCTCGTCGACGAGGTCCGGCAAGAACACGCGCTCGTCCAGCTCGCCGACCCCGAGGTCGCGGTCGAGGACGTCGCGTTCGCGGTGGGCTTCTCCGGCAAGAGTGCCTTCCATCACGCGTTTCGCCGGTGGACCGGCCGCACGCCGCGCCGCTGACGCATTCGCGCACCCGCATGGCGCGTTCGCGCATCGCGCCCGGCGCGCCCGCCCGCTACCGTGCCGCCATGCACATCACGTCCGTCGTCACCGCGCCGTGCCTCGCGAGCGTCGGGCGTGTCACGGTCGCGGCGGTTATCCTCGCGGTCGCGGCGCCGGCGCACGCCGAGCCGGTCGCGGCGCTCCGCGCCGGATGGGCGTACGGGCTCGGCCTCGAGCTCGAGGTTCGCCCGGCCCGCTGGGGCATCGGGGTGAGCGGCGGCTACGTGCCGGGCTACGGTCCCGGCGGCTACCTCGGCGCGCAATGGGGAAAGAACCCGATCGGGCGCTCGGGTCCCGTCGCGGAGGCCGGTGTGTTTCGCGGCATTCACAACCCGCTCCGCGTCGCCGACACCGGGCTCGGCGTCTACCTCCAGGCCGGATACACGCTCGCGGCGGGGCCGCTGTCCGTGCGTGCGGTGGCCGGCGGTGGTCTCCCGCTCGGCGATCCCGACCACCGCATCTCGTTCGAGCTCCTCGCCAAGCTCACGGTCGGAGTCGCGTTCTGATGCGTGGGCTCGTCGTGCTCGTGGTCGCCGCGTGTGCACGCGAGCCAGCCGTCCGCCCGGCCACCGCGCCAGTGGCGCCGCCCTCGACAACCCCGCTTCCCGCGCTCGGCACGCCCGCGGAGGTGCAGACCCACGCCGGTGTGTACGACGGCTACGAGGTCGACGACGCGTGCCGCGATGTCGGCGCGCGCGGCGTGCGAGGGCTCGGCGCGCACGAGATGCCGCCGATCGTCGGCGACGGGCGCGACTTCGACCTGTGGGCCACGGCGCTGCAGCGCGACACCGAGCAAACGCTCGGACCGCTGGTGCTCGGTGTGGGGTTCGGGATCGGATGCCGCGATGAGGATCGCGGGTTCCGGGTCTACGTCCGCAGGTTCGGCGAGATCGACGCGGTGATCGAGGCGCTCGGCCGCTTCATCCGGGACCGAGAGCTCGGCGTGCGGTTCTTGATCGTGCCGTCGCCGCGGATCGTGCCGCTGTGACGACGGCGGCGACCTGAAAGGGTTCGGGACGCGCGCGAGGCGGACAGCCTCGGGAGGGAGGGGGGATCACATCGAGGCGTCCCAGCGGCTCGCGCGCGAACCGAAATCGAAATCGTGGGTCGGTGCGACGCGGTCGATCACGCCGCCGCGGCGGGCAGCTCGGCCGCGTCGCGCGCGGTCGTCTGCTTCGCCGAGGCGACGGCGCCGGACAGCGCGCGCTCGGTCGCAGTCAGGCCGTCGTTCGCGGCCTCGTCGATCTTCGCGACGAGCTTGCGCGCGAAGCGGAGCGCGCCGGCCGAGAGCTTCTCGGCGAGCTCGATGCCGTTCTCGATCGCGGTGCGGACCTCGCCGCGCGCGTCCTGGAGGACGGCGAGGGCGGTCGACTGGCCGCGGTCGGCGGCATCGAGCGCGAGGTGGACGAGGGAGGTGGGCGGCTCGGTCTTCTCGACCTTGAGGTCGGTGTTCTTGGGGGCCTTCATGATGCTCACACTCATAAGACGCACCGCGTCATCGCGGTAGACACAGGCTGCTGACAGCATCTAACGCGATGTGTCAAGAGGTGATAACTGCTAGGATAATCGTAATGGAGCCTGACTTCGTTTCGGTCAACATAGCGGTTCTCACGGTCTCCGATACGCGGACGGTGGAGACCGACACCTCGGGCAAGCTGATCGCGGACCGGCTGACCGAGGTGGGCCACCGGATCGTCGCGCGCGAGATCGTGATCGATAGCGAGCTCCAGATCCGGGCGCGGCTCGCGGCCTGGATCGCGGATCCCGGCGTCGACGTCGTGATCGCGACCGGTGGCACCGGTGTCACGCCGCGCGACGTGACGCCGGAGGCGCTCGCGCCGCTGGTGACCAAGCCGATCGTCGGCTTCGGCGAGCTGTTTCGCTGGCTGTCGTACGACGAGATCGGGACGTCGACGATCCAGTCACGCGCGGAGGCGGCGCTGTGCGGATCGACCTACGTGTTCCTGCTCCCCGGATCGACCGGCGGCGTGCGCACGGGGCTCGAGAAGATCCTCATCCCGCAGCTCGACCACCGCACGAGGCCCTGCAACTTCGTCTCGCTGCTGCCGCGTATCAAGCACGAGCCGACCGGTCGCGGCCGGTGAACGCACGGCTGCCTACCTCGCGGTACCTCCGCGCGCGTGAGCGCACAGCACCGGAGAGGCAGAAATACGCGTGAACACACGGGTGCGTGACACGTCGTCATAGCGAAATGCAAAACGTTTGCACGATGGGACCGGCTCACGTCGCACGCCCGATGACATCCTCTGTGGCGAGTGTCGATGCCGTTGCCGGAGTACACGTCGCACACCGTCGCATCTCCTCCTCACGTGAACGCACACGGATCGTAATCGGCGCCACGATGTCAGGACACGGGTGTGAAGCCGTGTTGTGGGAGCGCGTGTAGGTTCGCTCGCGCTGACAGACATAAACACGTGACGCTGCGCTTGTTGTGCAACGGCACTGGCACTGTGCATGGAGATATCGGCGGCCATGCGAAAGTGCCGTCCGTCCGTCTCGCTCATCGCTTCATCGCTCGCGTTCGCGGGCTGCGTCGCCAACGCTCCTTCCCCCGGCGAGGACAAGGTGGATCCGTCGGGGCCGCCGTCGGACGTGCAGTCCGCGCTCGAAGCGCTGCCCGATGCGACGGTGCTGCTCTACACGCAGGACGGTCTGCCGATGTACATCGTCGGCGAGCTCGCGAAGGTCGGTCAGATGCAGACCGATGACGCGGCGCAGGCCGATGCGCTGCTGCGTCCCGCGCTGCCGCCGATCATGAAGGCGTTTCGCATGGACGAGGCGGACCTCTCGCTCCGGCTGATGAACACCGACGAGAACGGGCACCGGCACTTCCGCTACACGCAGTCCCACGATGGCGTGCCGGTGGTCGGCGGCGACCTCGTCGTGCACGTCGACATCAAGGGTGCGGTCTACAGCGTCAACGGCACGGCGCGCGGCGACATCGATGCGGCCCTGGGCGCGAACCCGATCTCGGCCACGGCGGCGGCCTCCGCGATCCGCGGGGATGCGCGGTTCGCCGGGCTGACGATCGGTCAGCCGCGCGTCGTCTACATCCAGACGGACGACGGGGCGATGCACAAGGCCTACGAGCAGGTGGCCGAGGGCATGCGCGGTCAGAGCCCGGCGCGCGACAAGGTGTTCGTCGATCAGGACACCGGCGAGATCGTCGCGGTGCACCCGCAGATCCACTTCGCCCAGAACCGCAAGGTGTACTCGGCGAACAACGGCACCTCGACCCCGGGCACGCTCAAGCGCTCCGAAGGCCAGGCCGCGACGAGCGACGTCGATGTCAACGCCGCGTACGACAACACCGGCTCGGTGTACGACGCGTACAAGGCGTTCTTCAACCGCGACTCGTTCAACAACGCGGGCGCGACGCTGAGCTCGACGGTCCACTACTCGAACAACTACTGCAACGCGTACTGGGACGGCTCGCAGATGGTGTACGGCGATGGCTCGTCGTCGCAGGGCTGCAAGCCGCTCGCGCGCTCGCTCGACGTCACCGGCCACGAGATGACGCACGCCGTGACTCAGTATGAATCGAACCTGACGTACTCCGGCGAGTCCGGCGGCATCAACGAGGCGCTGAGCGACATCTTCGGCACGTTCGTCGAGGCGTACGTCGCCGGCGGCAAGACCGGCACGCTGACGATCAACTCGAACACGTGGCTCCTCGGCGAGGACGTGATCACGGGTGGCCTGCGCTTCATGTGCGATCCGGCGAAGGACGGCGCGTCGAAGGACTACTGGACCTCGAGCACGGGATCGGTCGACGTCCACTACAGCTCGGGCATCGCGAACCTCGTGTTCTGTCTGCTCAGCAAGGGCGGCACGCACCCGCGTGGCAAGAGCACGATCCCGGTCCCGGCGATCGGCATGGAGAAGGCCGTGCGCATCTTCTACAAGGCGCAGACCGACATCCTGACCGCGAGCTCGAAGTACGCCGCGCTCCGCACCGCCGCCGAGCAGGCCGCGACGGCGCTCGGCTATGACCAGGCGACGAAGGACGCGGTGAGCTGCGCGTTCGCGGCGGTCGGCGTCGGCACGGCGCCGACGACGTGCAGCGGCGGCGGCGGTGGCGGCGGTGGTGGCGGCGGCGGCGGCGGTACGACGGCGCTCACGAACGGCGTGCCGAAGACCGGCCTCTCGGGTGCGGCGGGCAGCCAGGCGATGTTCAGCATCGCGGTGCCGACCGGCCAGAGCACGCTGACCGTCGCGATCACCGGCGGCACGGGCGACGCCGACCTCTACGTCCAGTCGGGCTCGGCGCCGACCACGACGACCTACCAGTGCCGGCCGTACAAGGACGGCAACGTCGAGACCTGCACGTTCACGCCGCCGTCGGCTGGCACCTACTACATCATGCTGAACGCGTACGCCGCGTACTCCGGCGTTACGCTGACGGCGACGTACAGCGCGACCGGCGGTGGTGGTGGCGGAGGCGACACGTACCTGAACAACGGCCAGGCGGTGACGAACATCGCCGGTGCGGCGGGCAGCGCGACCTACTGGCGCGTCGCGCCGGGCGCGGGCAAGACGCTGAGCGTGCGCATCAGCGGCGGCACCGGCGACGCGGACCTCTACACGCGGCAGGGCGCGCGGCCGACGACGTCGACCTACGCGTGCCGTCCGTACCTGAACGGCAACAGCGAGACGTGCACGACCTCGGGCACCGTCGACGGCGACTACTACGTGATGGTGCGCGGCTACAGCGCGTACTCGGGACTCCAGCTGATCGCGAGCTGGTAGTCAGCCGCGGAGGCCGTGCTTGCGCAGCAGCGTGAGCAGGTACGGCCGGTCCATCTTCGCGAGGCGCGCCGCCTCCGAGGCGTTTCCGTCGGTCCGCTCGATCAGGTCCTTCAGGTACCCCGCCTCGAAGGCCGCGAGCGCAGCCGCCCGGGCGTCGCGGTAGGCGGCGATGCTCGTTTCGGTGGCACCGGGCGCTGCGGACGGTGCGACCGGCGTGCGCTGGCCGCCGAGGTCGAGCTCGCCCATCACGAGCGCGGCCTCGACCACGTTGCGGAGCTCGCGCACGTTGCCGCTCCACGGGTGCGCCTTGAGCGCCTCGAGCGCGGGCGCGAGAGGGCCGAGCTCGGCGACGCCGGTGAGCCGCTCGACGAAGTGCGCCACGAGCGGCGCGATGTCCTCGGGGCGTTCGCGCAGCGGCGGGATCAAGATCTTCGCGACCGCGAGGCGGTAGTAGAGGTCCGCGCGGAACTTCCCGGCGTTGACCTCGGCGCGCAGGTCGCGGTGCGTGGCGGCCAGGATCCGGACGTCGGCGGAGATCGACTGCCCGCCGCCGACCCGGGTGAACGCGCGGCGCTCGAGCACGCCGAGCAGCGCGGGCTGCACCTCGAGCGGGAGCTCGCCGATCTCGTCGAGCAGCACGGTGCCGCCCTGCGCGCGCTCGAACGCTCCGGCGCGGCGCTGATCGGCGCCGGTGAACGCACCCTTCTCGTGGCCGAACAGGATCGAGGCGATCAGCGTCGCCGGCATCGAGCCGCAGTCGACGACGACCAGCTCCGCGGCGCGCCGCGGCGACGCCTCGTGGATCGCGCGCGCGACCACCTCCTTGCCGACACCGGTCTCGCCCTGGATCAGCACGCTCGAGTCGACGCGCGCGAGCCGGTGCACGAGCCGCGCGACCTCGCGGATCCCCTCGCTGTCGCCGACCAGCTCGGGCGAGCGGGGCACGTCGTCGATCGGCTTCGCGACGGAGGAGCCCGCATCCTCGAGCGCGAGCGTGGTGTCGCCGATCTTGAGCCGCGTGCCGGCCGGGACGATCGCCCGTTCGAGCCGAATGCCGCCGGCCCACGTGCCGTTGCGCGAGCCGAGGTCCGTCACCTGCACCCCCGCCGACGTCCGCCGCAGCTCGAGGTGATAACGGCTGACCGCCGGATCGGTGAGCACGAGCGCGTTGTCCTCGGCCGTCCCGATCGCGAGCGACGCCGCGTCCTCGGGTGCGAGCTGCGCGCCGGCATCCGGTCCGGCCTCCACGGCGACGCGCAGCCGGTGCACCATGCGCACGGGGCGTGGCTGCAGCCGCGTGCGAGGCGTGTCGTCCATGGCCAAGGCATGTACCATGCAGGCGGGTCGGGAATGCACTCCCTGTTGTTCGTCCTCTCCGCGCTGGCTCCGGTCGCGAGCTTCGGTCCGAACCCGGGCGCGCTCGCGGCCCACGAGTACGTGCCCGATGGTCTGCCCGACAACGCACCGCTCGTCGTCGTGCTGCACGGCTGCACGCAGACCGCGCCGGCGATGGCGCAGAGCGCGGGCTGGAACGCGCTGGCCGACGCCCACAAGTTCGCGGTGCTCTACCCGGAGCAGCAGACGGCGAACAACCCGGCGCGCTGCTTCAACTGGGCCGGCGAGTACGGCGATCCGGCGAACATGACGCGCGGGATGGGCGAGAACGCCTCGATCCTCGCGATGGTCGACGACCAGATCGCGCGCCACCGCATCGATCCGAAGCGCGTGTTCGTCGTCGGGCTCTCGGCGGGCGGCGCGTTCGTCTCCGTCCTGCTCGCCACGTGGCCCGAGCGGTTCGCCGGCGGCTCGGTGATGGCCGGCGTACCGTACCGCTGCGCGACCGACGTCAACGGCGCGTACCGCTGCATGAGTCCGGGCGTGGCGCACACCGCCGAGGAGTGGGGCGGCTACGTCAGCGCGGCGGCACCCGCGCCATCGGGCCCGCGCGCGCGTGTCCAGATCTGGCACGGCGCCTCCGACACCACCGTCGCGCCGATGAACGCCGACGAGCTGGTGAAGCAGTGGACCCACGTCCACGGCACCGATGCCACCGCCGACGCGACCGACACGCTCGGCAAGGCCACGCGCACGCGCTACCAGGCAAACGGCAAGACCGCCGTCGAGCTCTACGAGATCGCCGGCATGGGCCACGGCATCGCGGTCGGCGGCGCGGATTGTCCGGCGAAGACCGCGGCGTTCTTCGTCGACGTCGGCCTGTGCTCCACCGTCGTCGCCGCGCAGTTCTTCGGCGTCATCCCGGGCGACCCCTCCGACCCCGGCAACCCCGGCTCGCCCGACGGCGGCGTCGACCCGGATCCCGACGGCGACGGCGACGGCGACGCCGGCAACGGCGGCTGTTCGACCTCCGGCGGCGCCGGTCTCGCGCTCGGCCTCGCGGCGTTGGCGGTGCTCCGTAGGCGGCGCCCAACAGCGCTGTAGGCACGAGCCAACGATCGGCCGCGTTTCGCAGCGATTTCGCGCGGCACGCGGGCTGCACGACGCGCGCTCATGCTGCGAACCCTCGTCGTCCTCCTCGCACTGCTCGCGTCTCGATCGGCCGATGCCGCGCTCACCGCCGTCACCGGTTTCGGATCCAACCCGGGTGCGCTGTCGATGTACGAGTACGTGCCGGCGGGCTTGCCCGCGGGCCGGCCCGTCGTCGTCGTGATGCACGGCTGCACGCAGACCGCGGCGGCGATGGAGGCCGCGGGCTGGAACGCGCTCGCCGACCAGTACAAGTTCACGGTCGTCTATCCCGAGCAGAACACCGCGAACAACCCGGTGCGCTGCTTCAACTGGGCCGGCGAGTACGGCGACACCGCGAACCTCGTGCGAGGGCAGGGCGAGAACCTGTCGATCATCCAGATGGTCGACAAGGCGATCGCATCGCACGGCGCCGACAGCTCGCGCGTGTACCTCGTCGGCTTCTCCGCGGGCGGCGCGTTCGTCCCGGTCATGCTCTCGACGTACCCCGAGCGGTTCGCGGGCGCAGCGATCATGAGCGGCGTGCCCTATCGCTGCGCCACCAGCGTGAACGGCGCGTACAGCTGCCAGAGCCCCGGCGTCACCAAGACCGCCGCTGCGTGGGGCGACCTCGTGCGCGGCTCGCACGCCGGGCCGTACCCGCGCGTCCAGATCTGGCACGGCGCGAGCGACAGCATCGTCGTGCCGGCGAACGCGGCCGAGTTGATCAAGCAGTGGACGAACGCGCATGGCGTCGACGACACCGCCGACGACACCGAGACGATCGGCGCCGCAACGCGCACCGCGTACAAGGCGGCGAACGGCACCGTCGTCGTCGAGGCCTACCGGATCACGGGCATGGGGCACGCGACCGCGACCGGCACCGATCCGGCGGGCCCGTGCACCGCGACGACGGGCGCCTACTTCGAGAACAAGGGCATCTGCTCCACGCGCCGCGCGGCCGACTTCTTCGGCCTCCTCGGCACGGTCGGCGGTGGCAGCGGCGGCGGTGGCGGCGGTGGCGGCGGGACCGACACGATCAACCCGAGCGTCGCGATCCAGACGCCGGCGAACGGCGACACGGTGAGCGGAACCGTCACCGTCGTCGTCGCGGCGAGCGACGAGACCGCGATGGGTGGCGTCACGCTGCAGGTCGATGGCGTCGCGGTCGGCGCCGCCGACACCGAGGCGCCGTATCAGTTCTCGTGGGACGCCAGCGCGGCGGGCGCCGGTGCGCACCAGCTCCTCGCGATCGCCCGCGACGCCACGGGCAACTCGGCGACGGCGACGGCGATGGTCACCGTCCCCGGCGCGGGCGGCGGCTCGGGCTCCGGTTCTGGCTCGGGCTCCGAGCCCGACGACGAGGCGGGCACGCAGGAGCTGCCGGGCTGCGCGCTCGATGCGGGTGGTGGCGGCGCCGGCTTCGGCACGCTCGCGCTGGGTGTCGCGATCCTGCTCGGCCTCTGCCGCCGCAGGTGAGGCCCCTACCGCGCGACCCGTCCGCGCAGATCACGGGCCGTCGGTTCGCGCGGCGAGCGCGCTCGGCAGAGCACGCACTTGGCTCTCTCCCGCCGTGCAGAGCGCGCGCACGCTCGTCGCGCCGGGGGCACCATCAGCCCACGCGCGTCTTCAGAACTCGCCACCGACGCCCGTCGGGCTGACGATGACGCGCGAACCGCTCCTCTGGCGGTAGTAGAGGACGACGGTCGCGATCCCCGCCGCGGTCGCGACGCCGAACGCGATGTTCGCGGCGAGGCCCCAGCGGCGGCCGCGATGTTCGACGGCGGTGAGCTCGCTGAAGTCGTGCATGTCGGGCTCGTCGCGCAGCGTGTTCCACTCGTTCTGCGCGACGTTGAAGCGCCACGCGGAGAACGCGCCCGCGCCGAGCACGACGCCGGTCGCGATCGCCCAGGTCGACCACCGGGTGGCGACGCCGGGCCGCTCGGCGCGCGTCACGATCGGCGGCGGCATGATCCGCGGCTCCGGAGGGACGCCTTTCCAGACGGTGTTGCCGTGCGCGTCGATCGCGGCGACCTCGACGGCGGTCGCGTCCTTGGGCACCGCGAGGCGGGTCGCGCCGCGCTCGACCAGCGTCCGGCCGGTACCGTCGGGCTGGTTGATCGTGAGCGCGATGCCGCGGACCAGGCCGAGCGCGTCGGCGTCGACGAGAAACGAGACGGCACCGTCGACCGCGATCACGGAGAGCTTCAGGGGCGTGGTCCTGGCGCGCGCGGCGTCGAGCGGCGCGGTCAGCTTCGGGGACGTTCCCGCGGGGAGCGTCGCGGCCGGATCGATCGCGAGCGCGCGCGCGTAGTGATCCTCCGCTTGCTGTACGCGATCGAGGCCGGCGGACAGGCGGCCCGCGGTCAGCTCGAGCTCGACGAACGCGGCGGGGTAGACCGCGGCGCCGGTCGAGATCAGGCGCTCGACGAGCGCCAGCGCCTTCTCGTAATCCAGCGCGGCCTCGGCGGCGCGCGCGTCGGCGAGCAGGCGGTCGATGTCACCGGCGAGGCCGTCGGCGCGCACGATCGGACTGATCGCGAGCAGCGAGACAACGGCGAGTGCGCGGCGCACGCCCCGTAGCGTATCAGGCCCGGCCGAGGCGGCGGAGTGTGCGACGCCAACGCGAGACGCGCCGTGCGCGCGCCGAACGAAGCGTCGAACAGGAGGGTGCAGACGCGGTAGGGTCCAGCGCGTGGGTCACCAGGTGGTGATGTTGATCGGCGGGGCCGCACGGCCCGGAGGAACGTCGAGCGTCAGCTCTCTCGCGCGGCCATCGACGAGCACGAGGCGCACCTTGTGCCGGCCCGCGGCGATCGAACGCTTGATGATCGGCGTGACGTCGACGTACTTGCCGTCGATGTAGACCTTCGCGTACGGCCTCGAGTCGATGCTGAACGTGCCGGCCTTCGGTGCGGGCGGCGGCAGCTGGACGTGCACGACGGCCTCGGGCGCGTCGACCGCTGCGTCGGTGGGCGGCGCTGCGTCGATCGGGGGTGGCGGGGACGCCGCGAGTGGTGTGGCATCCGGCGCGGAGGTCGTCGAGCCGCCGCGCGCCGCGAGCACGACGGCGGTCGTCGCACCCGCGACGAGCACGAGCACGCCGATCGCGAGCGGTGCGCGCGAGCGGCGGTGCGGCGTGATGAGGGTGGTGCCGTCGAACGGGTCGGCGGGACCGCGCAGATCGCGCGTGGGTGACTCGCGCAGGTCGCGGGTCGGCGCGGCCGTGATCGACGAGCGCGCGACCGCGAGCACCTTCGCCTGGCGCGTACGCTGCGCCGAGAGCTCGTCGGTGGACGTGACGACGGCGGCGATCTGCGCGGGAGACGCGAGGCCGCCGTGCGGCGTCATCGCCGTCTCGAGCGCGGCGGCGAGCGCGGCGGCGTCGGGGAAGCGCTTCGCCTTGTCGCGCGCGAGCGCCTGGTCGATCACGCTCGCGAGCTCGGGGGGGATCGCGGGATCGACCGTGTCGGCGCGGGGGATGGGCTCCTCGAGGATCGCGCGCGCGGTGAGGTAGTCGCTCGCGCGCTTGAACAGGCGCTGGTGGGTGGCGAGCTCGAACAGCACGATGCCGAGCGCGAACACGTCGCACCGGCGATCGAGCGGCTCGCCGAGCAGCTGCTCGGGAGCCATGTACTGCGTCTTGCCCTTGATCGTGCCGGCCTCGGTCTCGGTCTGGCCGCGCACCTTGGCGACACCGAAGTCGAGGACCTTCACGACGCCGGCGGACGTGACGAACAGGTTCGACGGCGAGATGTCGCGGTGCACGAGGCCGGCGGGTGCGCCGTCGGCGTCGCGTAGCTCGTGCGCGTGGTGGAGACCGGCGCACGCCTGGGCGATCACGGCGGTCGCGATGCGCAGCTCGTCGCGGCGGTCGGGCTCGCGCGGGCGGGCGATCAGGTCTGAGACCGGGACCCCGTCCAGGTACGGCATCGCGAGGAAGTACTCGGCGCCGTCCTTGCCGAGCTCGTGGACCTCGCAGATGTTCGGGTGATCGAGGCGCGCGACCAGCTTGCCCTCGTCGAGGAACATCGCGACGTATGCGGGAGACGCGACGAGCTCGGGGAGCAGGCGCTTGACCACGACGGTCTTCTCGAACCCGGCCTCGCCGGCGAGGCGCGCGAGGTGGATCTCGGCCATGCCGCCGGTCGCGAGCTGACCGATCAGCTGATACCGGCCGAGCTGCGTCGGGTACGATGTCACGCCGCCGTGAGTATGCCGCGAACCCTCGCGATCTGCGCAGTGCTCTCGGGCGGCTGTCTGTTCAGCGCCGACTACCGCGGCGGGCAGTACACGTGCAACGACGGCACGTGTCCGTCGGGGCTCGAGTGCAACACGCAGAAGCGCTGTGTCGCGCCGTCACAGATCGATGCGCCACTCGGCGATGTCATGACCGACACGATGATCGACGGCCGCATGGCAGCGCTGACCTGCGTGGACCCGGGCGTGGTCGCGCCGGCCGGTGGCACCGAGACGGGCACGACCGCAGGGCGCACGTCCACGATCAGCGCGATGTGCGGGGGCTTCGTGATGAACGGCAACGACGCGGTGTATCGGGTGACCGCGGCCGCCGGGGACATGTACCTGGTCGGGATCACCGGCGTCCGGGCGTACGTGATCGCGCCGTGCAGCGCCGCGCCGGCGACACCGTCGTGCCTCGGCAACACGTTCGCGACGCAGGGCAACCCGATCGCGTTCACCGCCGCGTTCGCCGGGCAGCACTTCATCGTCGTCGATCACGAGAACGTCGCGACGGCCGGCGCGTACACGCTCACGGTGACGAAGCAGTGAGCGCGCACGCCAGCCGGCACGAGGGCACGCGGTCGAGCGCGGCCTGGAGGTCGGGCAGGGCGAGCGAAGGCGCGAAGTCCCGACAGTCGCGCTTCGCCAGATCATCGATGCAGCGATGAGCCTCGGCGACGTCGATGCGGTCGCAGGGGCGGAGCGCGAAGCCCTTCGGCATGCGCCGCATCGTGTCCTCGATGAACGCGCACCGGTCCTCCTTGCCGACGCCGATGCCGCACGCGATCTGGTGGCGGCACGACGCGCCGAACATGGCGGCGACGAGCGCGTCGTCGGGCACCGCCGGCGGGGCCGGGCGGCGCGGCGGCGGGGGCGGGGCGTCCGCCGCGGGCTCGTCGCACCGGCGCGCGATCGCGAGCGGGAGCAGCACCGCCGCCAGCGCCGCCATCGCGACGGCGACGGCGGGGAGGGAGCGGACGGCCACGGATCGAGCGTAGCCCGCCCTGTTGGCCCGCGCCCACAGTTGGCCGTGGCCAACACTGCAAGCCTCGTGGCAGCGGCGCCACAGCGCGGGCACGCCGGTTGCTCGACGCCGCGCGCATGCGCTCTGTGTGGATCCTCTTCATGGCGGGT
>JAEUJX010000057.1 GCA_016794545.1 Myxococcales bacterium | reverse complement strand
CACCACCGACTCGAACACCACGCCGAGCACGCGGAGCGCCTCGCCCTGCGCGACGAGAAACCCGAACCCGTCGATCATCTCCGCACCGCCTGCGATCGCCTCCGTGATCGCCGCCTCGGGATAGCCGAGGTAGACGAGCTGGGTCGGGGCGCGGCGGAACCCGCCGAGCCGGCTCGCGAGCTCGGGGATCGCCGCGACGAGCCCCACCGCGTCCTGCGCGGGGATCGCGAGCACGGCGCCGTCCCACAGCTCGCCATCGACGATCACCCCCCGCCCCGTCGGGTCCGGCGCGAGCGCGCTCGCGCGCCGGTTCGCGTGCACCCGCGGCCCGAGGCCCGCGGCGAGCGCGTCGACGAGGCCGCCGAGCCCGCCACGCGGCGCGTAGAGACCGCGCGGGACCTTGCGCACCTTGCCGCCGGCGAACCGGCGGAACAGCTGCTTCGCCGTCGCGGTGGCCGTGCCTCGCACGATGCCGCCCTGCGCGTCGAGCTCGGCCAGCTTCGGGAACCCCGCCTCGAGGCTGACCTCGTGCGCGTCCGCGGCGAAGATGCCCGTGACGAACGGCGCGACGATCGCGCGCGCGGTCTCCGCGCCGAACCGGCGCGCCGCGAACGCGTAGATCGACTCGTCGCCGTGGGCGCGCGGCGCGCGCAGCGGCTCGCGCAGCAGATCGAGCTTGCCGCGCCAGGTGAGCAGGTCCGAGCGCACGAGGTCGATCGGGCTTCGCGGGAGCGCGCGGAGCTTCCCGTCGAGAAAGATCCACCGGCGCTTCGCGCGGGGCGATGCCTTGTCGACCGCGATGCCGAGCTCCTCGCACAGCGCGCGCGCGCCGCGCGGGGCGCTACCGAGGAACGAGCTCGCCGCGTGCTCGCGCAGGTAGCCGTCGACGGTCGACGTGCCGATCACGCCGCCCGCCCGCGGCCCCGCCTCGAGCACGTGGGCGTCGTAGCCCGCGCGGACGAGCGCGCGAGCCGCCGCGAGCCCACCGAGACCACCGCCGATGATCGCGATCCGCTTCTCCATCACGCCCGCGCCGACAGCTCTTTGACCGCCGTGACCATCGCGCGCACGTGCTCGGGGTCCGTCTCCGGAAGGACGCCGTGGCCGAGGTTGAAGATGTGGCCGGTCTGCCCGGCGCGCGCGAGGATGTCGGCGACGCGCGTGCGGATCTCCGCCGGGCTCGCGAACAGCGCCCCGGGATCGAGGTTGCCCTGGAGGGCGACGCCATCGCCGACGCGGCGGCGGACCTCGTCGATGCCGACCCGCCAGTCGACGCCGAGCACGTCGGCGCCACTCGACGCGTAGTCGTCGAGGTAGGGCGCGCAGCCGTTGACGAAGTAGATGATCGGCACGTTCCTGGCCTTCACGGCGGGGTGCGCCCGCAGCGCTTCGATCACGCGCTTGGCATACCGGAGCGGGTACTCGCGAAAGTCCCCCGGCGAGACGATGCCGCCCCAGCTGTCGAAGATCTGGACCGCGTCGCAGCCGGCCTCGACCTGGGCGGCGAGGAACGCCGCGCAGGTCTGCGCGAGCTTGTCGAGCAGCGCGTGCGCGCTCGGCGCATCCCCGTAGAGCAGCTTCTTGGTGTGCGCGTAGTCCTTGCTGCCGCCGCCCTCGACGGCGTAGGTCAGCATGGTCAGCGGCGCGCCAGCGAAGCCGATCAGCGGCACGCGGCCCGCGAGGCCGCGCTTGATCTGCCGCACCGCCTCGAGCGTCGGGGCGAGGGCGCTCGTCGGATCCGGCACCACGAGCTTGTCGATGGCCTCGCGGGTGCGCACGGGCGTCGCGATCTTTGGGCCCGCATCGGGAAACGCGACGTCGAGTCCCATCGCCGGGAGCGTGATCAGGATGTCGCTGAACAGGATCGCAGCGTCGAAGCCGAGCTGGTCGATCGGCTGCAGCGTGACCTCGCAGGCGAGCTCGGGAGTCCGGCACATCTCGAGGAACGACGCCTTGGCGCGCACCGCCCGGTACGAGGGCAAGTAACGACCCGCCTGGCGCATCATCCAGATCGGCGTTCGCTCGACCGGCTGCCGCCGGCACGCTCGAAGAAACAGGTGCTCGGACATCGGGCCGCATCGTACTGCGCTCGCGTGTTTTCCGGTATCGTGCCGGCCATGCGACGCGCGCTCCTCGCGTTGGTGATCGCCGCCGGTTGCGGTGAGGACACCCTCGTGGGCCCGTTCGACAACCTGCCGCTCGACGGCGACTTCGTGCTGCCCGAGTCGGGGCTCGTGGAGCCCGTTCACGTCGCGCGCGATCGCTACGGCGTCGCGCACATCAGCGCGCGCACGGTCGGCGACGCCGCGTTCGTGCAGGGCTACGTGATGGCCCACGATCGCCTGCCGCAGATGGACATCCTGCGCCGGTTCGGCGCCGGCACGCTGAGCGAGCTGTTCGGCTCGCTCGATCCGTCGGTGATCGACACGGATCTCGAGATGCGGCAGCACCGCATGAAGCCGATCGCCACCGCGACGTGGGCGAAGCTGCAGGCCTCGAGCGATCCCGCAGACCAGCAGATCGTGACCCTGCTCTCGCGGTTCGCCGACGGCGTCAACGCGTACGCCGCGGCGATCCGCACCGACCAGAACCCGACCGGTACGTGGAAGCTCCACGACGACATCCTCACCAGCTTCGATCCGACGCGGTTCGCGCCGTGGTCGCCGATCGACTCGCTCGTGCTCGGCCGGTTCCAGGCGTTCGCGCTCTCGTACACCGCGCCGTTCGAGATCGACATCACCGAGCTGATGCAGAAGCTCGACGCGAAGTTCGCCGCTCCGGCGGCCGGCGACGGCGCGGCCGTGGTCGCCCGCACGGGCATCACCCGAGACATCCTGCGGCTCGCGCCCGTCGGCAAGGTGCCGACGATCGACGGCTTCCCCAACGTCGCCTCCGACAGCGGTACGCGCTCCGACGGAAGCTCAACCACCGCGCGCACGACATCGTCGGTCACCGCCGGCGCCGCGCCGCGGCGGCCGAGCGTGCCCGACGCGCTGTTCGACCAGGCGCGCGCCGCGTTCTCGCGGGACATCCGCAACGGGCCGTTCGGATCGCTCGGGCCACGCGCGTTCATGCAGCCCTACGCGGGCTCGAACAACTGGGCCGTCGGCCCGTCGCGCACCGGCGCCGACGTCGCGCTGCTCGCGACCGACCAGCACCTGCAGCTCCCGAACCCGTCGATCTTCTATCCGACGCACCTCACGATCACGAGCGACAGCGCCGACGTCGAGACCGACGTGCTCGGCGTGACGTTCCCCGGGATCCCTGGCGTCATCCTCGGAACGAACGGGCACCTCGCGTGGTCGGGGACCGTCAGCTACCACGACGTCAACGACGTTTACCTCGAGCAGATCACGCCGTGCGGTGGCGGGTCGTGCGTGACGTTCAACGGCGCGCAGGTGCCGATCCAGACGTTCACCGAGACGATCGAGATCGGGACGCTCGGCACCATCCTCGACCGCCGCACGGTGACGTACGAGGTGGTGCCGCACCACGGGCCGATCGTGCCGATCATCGACAAGGTGAATCACACGCTCGTCCCGCGCACCGCGGGTAGCGCGATGTCGATCAAGTACACCGGCTACGGCGAGACCTACGAGATCCGCGCGATCTGGAAGCTCGCCCACGCGAAGACCGTCGAGGACGGGTTCCGCGCGCTCGCCGACTTCTCGTACGGCAGCCAGAACTGGACGATGATCGACGACCAGCTGAACATCGGCTGGACGACGCAGGCGGCCGTCCCGGTCCGCGCAGCGGCCGCGCACAGCTGGAACCTCGACGCGAACCCGAGCGGGCTCGCTCCGTTCCTCGTGCTGCCCGGCGACGGCAGCGCCGAGTGGCAGGGCACGATGTCGACGCGCTACATCCCGCACGCGATCAACCCGCAGCCGCCGCGCGACTACATCGCGACCGCGAACGCGGACCCGGTGGGCGCGACCTTCGACAACGATCCGCTGAACCAGCCCATGGTCGACGGCCGGCCGCTCTACGTCGGCGTGACCTACGCCGCCGGCGTGCGCCAGGAGCGGATCTCGCAGCTGATCGAGCAGCGCGGCGTCGGCATCACCGTCGAGGACATGGCGCGGATCCAGCACGACACCACGTCGAACGTCGGCGCGAAGCTCGTCCCCGCGGTGCTCGCGGCCCTGTCGCGGCTCCATTCCACCGCCGGCGCGCCGCCCGACGTCGCACCGTACCTGGCCTCGCTCGGCGCGACGGATCGCGCGCGTCTCGAGACCGCCCGGACGCTGCTCGCGGCCTGGACGTTCGCGACGTCGACCGGTGGCCGCGCGGGCTCCGCCGCGACGTCGATCTTCAACGTCTGGGTCCACTTCTTCCTCGGCAACTCCCTCGGCGACGAGCTGTCGTCGGTCGGCCTCGACCTGTTCGGCTACGATGACAACTTCCTGTTCCGCATCCTGTACGAGCTGCTCGTGAACCCCGGGTCGTTCGTGCAGAGCGCGCAGAGCGGCCAGCCGATCGTGTGCGACGACATGGCGACGTCGGGCACCGACGACAGCTGCACCGTCGTGATCCTGCGCTCGCTCGTGCAGGCGATGGCGCACCTCGAGACGCAGTTCCCGGGCGTGGCTCCGTCCCAGTGGGACTGGGGCAAGCTGCACCGGCTCAAGATCGACCCGCTGTTCCCGAACACCGCGCTGTCGCTGCCGCCCGGCGACGAGCCCGGCTTCCCGAAGCCCGGCGACATGTTCGCCGTGAATCGCTCCGACACGAGCTGGAGCGGTCTCGACTTCTCGCAGTCCCAGGACGGCCCGGCCCAGCGCTTCCTCGCGATCGCGCGCAAGAACTCGCTGGGGGAGAGCACGCCGATCGAGGTGAAGTGGGCGCTCCCCGGGGGCGTGATCTACGATCCGAGCAGCCGCCACTACCGCGACCTGCTCGACGAGTACTCTCTGAAAGAGCGCCACTTCGACGCGCCCTTCTCGGTCGAGCAGATCACCGCGTCGGGCGAGAGCCGGTGGGTGTTTCACGCCAAGTGACATGACGACGCAGACCTACAAGACCGGGGCGATCCTGATCGCACCGCAGGGAACGGGCGGGCAGCTGCGCGGCCTCGTCGAACGGCTGATGAACGTCGGCATCCAGGTCACGATCGTCGACGAGCTGGCGGCGGCGGTGGACCTCTACCAGGACCTCGCGGACCCGCCCGCGCTGCTCGTCGATCTGCGCGACGTCGGCAGCGAGGAGCTGGAGGACAGCCGGCTCGCGACCGAGTCTCTCAAGCGAATCAAGGCGCAGCTCCCCAACGCGCACCCGGTGCCCGTGCTCGCGATGTCGACGCCCGCGATCCTGCTCGCCTGCATCCGCGGCGGTGCGGGGGATGTCATCGATCTCAAGCTCGAGGGCACGGCGAACGCGAAGGCGGTGGTCGAGCGCGTGTGCGCGCTGCAGCGCGACCACGCGACCCGGCACGATGTGATCGAGAAGCAGCGCGTGATGATCGAGGACCTCCTGAAGGACCTGATCAAGACCGAGCGCCGCTCGATCGATGTCGAGGAGCAGCTCAAGGGCTACGCGCGGATCAGCGGTGCACACCCGGTGACCGAGCAGCGCGGGCCGAGCGTCCTGCTCGTCGAGCACGACCGCGCGGTCGCCGACGACCTCGCGGACAAGCTCGAGGCCGCGGGTGTCGCGACGTTCGCGTACGTCACCGGCGAGGAGGCGGTGCGAGAGGCCAAGACGCTCGCGAAGAGCGCGACCGGCCTCGACCTCGTCCTCGTGGCGGCCCAGCTGCCGGGGATCGACGGCCTGGAGACCATCCGGCGCCTCCGCGAGCGGATCGCCCACCTGCCGGCCTTCCTCATGACCTCGGTCCTGGACGCCGAGATCGCGGCGGCGGCGGCGGACCTCGGAGTGGTGGGCTTCGTTACCAAGCCGCTGGCCGACCTCGACGAGGTGGTGGCGCGGCTGGCGCAGCTGGCCAGGGAGTCGCTGGAGCGCGCCCGCGAGCAGCAATACGTGCAGCGCATCAAGGAGCGCCACGAGCGTGTTCTCGAGCGGTACCGCTCATTGCCTCGAGAGCCCTGATCGGCCTATGATTTCGAGAAGATCTCGATGGCCACGGGTCCGCTCAGTATCAAGCTCCGGTGTGCCTCGTGGGCGCAGCTGGCCACGATCTACAAGCGCGACCTGAGTCGCGGCACGATGTTCCTGAAGGCGACGTCGCCGCCGCCGATCGGCACCGAGGTGCGGATCGATCTCGCGCTGCCGAGCGCATCCGTGATCGTGCTGCACGGCACGGTCGATCAGCACGTCACCGACGCGCAGCGCGGCGCCGGGGTCGAGGTCAAGCTCGCGCCGATCGCGCCCGCGCACATCTACATGATCGAGAGCGCGCTGGCCGCCGAGCAGAAGCGCCGGCAGACGCCGCCGAGCGGTGTGCCCGTCGCGCCGATGCGCACCGGGACCTCGGGCCCGGTCGCCGCCGTCGACACCGGGCAGGACGTCAGCGCCGCCGAGGAGGAGCTCGTGGCCGCGCTCGACGCGGAGGCCGAGTCGCTGCGCAAGCTGAACCCGTTCCTCGTGCTCGGCGTCGGGTACGAGGCGAGCGACACCGACGTGCGCGCGGCGTTCGGCGAGCTGACGAAGCGCTATCACCCGGATCTGTTCGCGCGCTACGAGTCCAAGCAGCTGCGCGAGACGGCGGCCGAGATCTTCATCGTGATCCGCGACGCGTATCGCAAGCTCGCATCGGAGCAGGGGCGCCAGGCCGCGCTCGCCGCGCTCGGCCGGTCCGCGGCCCCGCGCGCGGTCCCGCTGCGCCACGGCACGCCGCCGCCGGTGCCGGTGCGCCCGCCGCCGGCGGGCAACCGCTCGAGCTCGAGCCAGATCATCCCGAAGCAGTCCGGCGCCGACGGCAAGCCCGCGATCACCGTCGAGCCGGCCCCGCCGCCGCCACCGCGGCCGGAGACCGACTTCGCGAGCACCGCGCGCCGTTCGTACGACGCGCAGACGGCGCGCGCCGAGATCACGCCCCCGCCGGCCGCGCAGCGCCCGGTACCGACGCCGACCGTCCAGCTGCCGCCGGGCCAGACGTTCCCGCAGAGCAAGGTGACGGGCAGCGGCGGGATGAAGCCGCAGGGCGAGGGCACCTCGCCGGCGCCGACCGCGGCGACCGGCGCGGGCGCGGTGGCGCCGGTCGAGGCCGAGTCCAATCCGATCGAGGACCTGATCGAGAACGGCAAGTACGAGGAGGCGATCGGCATGTACCGGCTGGCCTCGAAGAAGAACCCGCAGGACCGCAGCGCGCGCGCAGGCATCGAGCTGTGTGAAGGCCTGCGCGCGCTGTCGAAGCGCGACCGCATGGAGGCCGCGCAGCGGTTCGAGGCCGCGCTCGAGATCGATCCCTCGAACGAGCGCGCGGCGCGGGAGCTCGCGGACATGCGGAGGCAGGCCACGAACGAGCGCAAGGGGCTCCTGACACGTCTCATGGGGAAGAAGGAGTCGTAACGATGACCCGCATCATCGGCATCGACCTCGGGACCACGAACTCGTGCGTCGCCGTGCTCGACGACAAGCAGCATCCGGACACGCTCGTCGGAGCCGATGGCGAGCGCACGACGCCGTCGTGGGTCAGCTGGGCCGCGAGCGGCCAGGTCACGGTCGGGACGCGCGCGCGCCGCCAGGCGGTGACCAACCCGTCGGCGACGGTCTACGGCGTGAAGCGCCTGATCGGCCGCAAGGTCAACGCCGAGGATGTCGCGTGGTTCGCGCGCCTCGCGCCGTTCCGCATCGTCGCCGCGCCGAACGGCGATGCGTGGGTCCGCGTGCACGGGCAGCCGATCAGCCCGCAGGAGGTCGCCGCTCACATCCTGCGCCGCGTGAAGCAGGTCGCCGATGAGTCGCTCGGCGAGCCGGTCACGCGCTGCGTGGTCACGGTGCCCGCGTACTTCGACGACCAGCAGCGCCAGGCCACGCGCGACGCCGGCATGATCGCCGGACTCGACGTCGTCCGCCTCCTCAACGAGCCGACCGCCGCGGCGCTCGCGTACGGGATCCACCGCCACGGTGGCGGCCGCCGGCTGATCGGCGTGTTCGACCTCGGCGGCGGCACGTTCGACATCTCGATCATGTCGGTCGACAACGGCATCTTCGAGGTGCTCGCGACCGGCGGCGACAGCGCGCTCGGCGGCGAGGACTGGGACCGCCGTCTCGTCGAGCGGATCGTCGACGAGGTCTTCGACCAGTACCGCGTCGATCTCACCGGCATCCCGATGGCGATGTCGCGCCTGCGCGAGGCCTGCGAGACCGCGAAGAAGGCGCTGTCGACCGAGCCCGAGGCGGTGATCCAGCTGCCGTTCCTCGCGAACGACGGAAGCGGCGCGCCGATCAACTTCGAGCGCACGCTGACGCGCGATCAGGTGGAAGGTCTGACCAAGGACCTGATGACGCGCCTCGAGGCCCCGTGCCAGCGCGCGCTCGATGACGCCGATCTCGAGCCCGGCGAGCTCGAGGAGATCCTGCTCGTCGGCGGCATGACGCGGTGGCCGGCGGTCGAGAAGTTCGTCGAGAAGTTCTTCCGGAAGAAGCCCTCGAAGGGCGTCAACCCCGACGAGGCGGTGGCGCTCGGCGCCGCGCAGTACGCGGGCATCCTCGCCGGTGAGTCCAACGATGCGGCGCTGCTCGACGTGACGCCGCACGACATCGGCATCAAGGTCGGCGACTCGCAGTTCGCGGTCGTGCTGCCGCGCAACTCGATGTTGCCCGTGCGCGCGCGCCGGCTGTTCGCGACGACGAACGAGAACCAGAAGTTCGTCTCGATCGAGCTGTACCAGGGCGACTCGCAGGACGTGTCGAAGAACCGCAAGCTCGGTCAGGTGGTGCTCGACGACCTGACGCCCGGCCCCGCGGGATCGACGCGCGTCGAGCTCGTGATCACGGTCGACGTCGAGTCGATCCTGAGCGTGACCGCGCGCGAGCCGAAGAGCGGGAAGGAAGCGAGCGTGACGATCCGCCCGTCGGGCGGCCTGTCGCAGCGCGAGATCGTCGAGATCATCAACCGGCGCCGTCAGGAAGCCTCGTCGCAGCCGGCCCCCGAGGCGCTCTCGGGTGGCGTGCGCGTGACAACCCGCGAGCACTCGGTACACTCCCTGAAACCTCCGACCGACGACAAGAAATGACCATCGACCCGGCCGTGCTCAAGGTGGCCGACGCTGTCGGCGCACTGATCGAGGCCTGGGGATTCAAGCGCAACATGGGCCGGATGTGGGCCGTGCTGTATCTCGAGGACCACCCGCTCAACGCCGCCGAGCTCGGCGAGCGCCTCGGACTCTCGACGGGCGCGGTGTCGATGACGCTCCAGGAGCTCCAGGAGTGGGGCGCCGTCAAGAAGACGTGGGTCGTCGGGGAGCGCAAGGAGCACTACGAGGCCGAGACCAACATCTGGAAGCCGGTGCAGCGCGTGTTCCGCGAGCGCGAGCTCCAGTGGGTCAAGACCGCGCTCGACGCATTCGAGGCCGCGAACCAGCAGCTCTCCGCGCAGGACGGCGACGCGCGGCAGGCGCTGATCGCCCAGCGCGTGGCTGGCCTCGTGCAGCTCGCGCAGGTCGGCGCGCACGTGCTCGAGTCGCTGCTCGAAGGAGAGTCGATCGACGCGCTGCCGATCAAGACGGTGGGAGAGCTCGCGAAGGCCGTACGCAAGGACGAGTAGCGATGATCCGGGCGCGCGAGCTGACGAAGCACTTCCAGGTGCACAAGCGGCCGCCGGGCTTCGTCTCGGCGATGAAGTCGTTGTTCCACCGCACGTACGAGACCGTGAAGGCGGTCGACGGCGTGAGCTTCACGATCGAGCGCGGCGAGCGCGTCGGCTTCCTTGGCCCCAACGGCGCGGGAAAGACGACGACGCTCAAGGTCCTGTCGGGCCTGCTGCACCCGACGAGCGGCGAGGTCGAGGTCGAGGGCCACGTCCCGTTCAAGCGCGAGACCGAGCTCCTCGAGCGGATCACGCTCGTGATGGGCCAGAAGTCGCAGCTGATCTGGGACCTGCCGCCGTCGGAGACCTACGCGATGAACCGCGCGGTGTTCGACGTCCCCAAGGCCGCGTTCGAGAAGACGCTGGCCGAGCTCACCGAGCTGCTCGAGCTCGCGCCGCTGCTCGACAAGCCGACCCGCCAGCTCTCGCTCGGCGAGCGCATGAAGTGCGAGCTCGCGGCCGCCCTGCTCCACCGGCCGACCACGCTGTTCCTCGACGAGCCGACCATCGGCCTCGACGTCGCGATGCAGGTCGCGATCCGCGACTTCGTGCGCAGCTACAACCAGCGCCACGAGGCGACGGTGCTGCTCACGTCGCACTACATGGACGACGTCGTCGCGCTGTGCCCGCGGATCATCGTGATCGATCGCGGCGTGCTGATCCACGACGGCGACCTCCGCCAGCTGATCAAGGCGATGGACCCCGACAAGCGGGTGTCGTTCACGATCACCACCGGCACGCCGCCGACCGACGAGGAGCTCGGGAAGCTCGGCACGCTCGTGACGCGCGAGGCGCAGCGGATCACGCTCAAGGTCACCGAGGCGCAGCTGCCCGGCGTGATCGGTCACCTGCTGAACCTCAAGGCCGCCGATCTCGCGATCGAGGACCCGCCGCTCGAGGACGTGCTGCGCGTGATGTTCGGCCAGTCCAAGGCGAAGGCGAATGGCCCGGGGACGGGAGCGTGAGCGCGGCCCGCACGCTGCGCGCGCTGCCGACGCTGCTGCGCATCGGGGTCGCCGAGACCGTGGCGTACCGCGCCGAGTTCCTCGTGTGGATCCTCACGACCACGCTGCCGCTCGTCATGCTCGGGCTGTGGACCAGCGTCGCGAGCGAGGCCCCGTTCCGCGGCTACACGTCGGCGGCGTTCGTCGCGTACTACCTGTCGAACCTGATCGTCAGGAACCTCACCGGCTCGTGGGTGGCCTGGCAGATCAGCGAGGAGATCCGGCTCGGCGCGATGTCGATGCGCCTGCTGCGGCCGCTGCACCCGTACGTCGCGTTCGCGGCGAGCCACCTCGCGGCGATCCCGTTCCGCTCCGTCGTCGTGCTGCCGATCGCCATCGTCCTGCTCGTCTCGTCCGGCGCGAGCGCGCTGACCACCGAGCCGCTGCAGCTCGGCCTGCTCGTGCCGTCGCGCGCGCTCGCGTGGATCATCACGTGCAACCGGTTGTTCATGATCGGCGCGGTCGCGTTCTTCGGCACGAAGACGATGGCCCTCATGAACCTGTACTTCGCGCTGTTCTCGCTGCTCAGCGGCTACCTGCTCCCGATCCCGCTCCTGCCCCGCGCGATCGGCTGGTTCGCCGAGTGGCTGCCCTTCCGGTTCATGCTGAGCGCGCCGATCGAGCTGATGACGCGCCCGCTCGACGGAGCACAGGTCGCGGCGATCATGCTCGGTCAGATCGGTTGGGCGGCCGCGACGCTCGCGCTCGCGCTGGTCGTGTGGAACCGCGGCATCAAGAAGTTCGAGGCGGTCGGCGGATGATGCGATACCTCCGCCTCGCGCTCGTGCAGCTCCGGATCAGCGCCGCGGCCGGCATGGCGTACCGCGGCGACTTCTTGCTCGAGGGCCTGATGGCGCTCGCCTGGATGGCGATGACGCTGTTGCCGCTGTTCGTCCTCTACCAGGGCCGCGAGTCGGTCGCGGGCTGGGACGCGCCCTCGGCGATGATCGTGATCGGCTACTTCATGGCGGTGCGCGCCGTTCTCGAGGGCGTGGTGTCGCCGTCGTTCGTCGATCTCGTGGAGCGGATCCGCTCCGGCGCGTTCGACTACGTCCTCCTGAAGCCCGTCGACGCCCAGGCGATCGTGAGCGCCTCGCGGTTCGAGCCGTGGAAGATCTTCGATCTGCTCGGCGCGCTCGTGCTCGTGGTCTACGCGTTCGTGAAGAAGGGCCACGCGCCCGAGATCCAACACGTCGGCCTCGGCCTCGTGCTGTTCGTCGCCGGGGTGCTCGCGATGTACTCGCTGTGGATCCTGTGCGCGGCCGCGTCGTTCTGGGTCGTGCGGCTCGACAACCTGACGTACCTGCTCGGCGCGATCTTCGATGTCGCGCGCTGGCCGGTCCACGTGTTCCGCGGCCTGTGGCGGTTCGTGTTCACGTTCGTCATCCCGGTCGCCGTGATGACCACGTTCCCCGCGATGGCGCTGCTCGGCCGGCTCGACGCGCAGACCGCGCTCGGCACGATCGGCGGCGCGCTCGGGCTGCTCCTCGTGAGCCGCCTGGTCTGGCGGTTCGCGATCCGGAACTACACCTCGGCGTCGTCCTAGGCCGAGGCGGCGACAGGGCGCGGCATCAGCGTCGGGAACTCGGCGCCGGTGCGCGGGTCGATCAGCGTCGTATCGTCCTTGTAGACGCGCGCCGTGGCGTGCAGCCGCCCGAGCGCGGCGACGATCGACATCGACTGGTACCGCTCCGGCCAGCGCTCGCGCAACAGCGCGCGCACCAGCGGTGCATGGCGGGAGCTCATCGACGGGAACAGGTGATGCTCGACGTGATAACCGAACCGCAGCGTGATCCACTCGATCCAGCGCGGGCTCGTGACGCTGAGGCCGCTCGCGAGCGGATCGTTGACCGTGACGCGCGGCGACAGGTTGTGGTTCGTGAGGATGAACGACATCACCACCACGTTCGCGACGACCAGCGGCATCACGTAGATGAACAGGAAGGGCACGAAGCCGACGACGGCGGCGACGACGCCCCAGAACGCGAGCCCGATGAGGGTCTCGGCGATGGCGACGCGGCGCTCCTTGGCCGACAGAAAGCCGCTCTCCGTCGCCGCGATCAGCTGATGTGCGCTCTGGACCGTGAAGCCGAGCACGAGGGAGAGCACGCCGCGCCAGCGGCGCCCGCCGAGCGAGAACGCGTTGACGAAGAACCGGATCCGACCGGACGCTCGGTACTCGTCGAGCGTCGGGTAGATGTCTGGATCCTTCGCGAAGTTCGCCGTCGCGTGGTGAACGCGGTCGTGCCACGCCGCCCATAGCCGCGGAGCCAGCGTGAACGGAAGAAACCCGATCCACGCGATCGCATTGCGCGCACGCTTGTCGCGGACCACGCCGCCGTGCATCGCCTCGTGGGCGACGAACGTCAGGCAGGCAAAGCTCGCACCGATGACGAGCGAGAGCACCGGCACGACCGGCCACGGGACCCAGGCTCGCCCGATCGCCACGGCCGCGACGACGATCACCGCGAGATGGATGGGAATCCAGGCCATGCGCGAGTGCGCCGGCCGGAACGCCTCCTCGGGCAGGTGGGGCCGGAGCGTGCCGACATACTTCGAGAGCGGCACGAGCGGTGTCCCGCCCAGGAGGTTTTGCTGCATTCACGACCTTGGCCCATGACCGCCTCGGCGAGGGTCACGTTCCCGTCACGGTGATGACGCAGCGAGACGCACGCCCGGTTCGCTTCACGAGCGCTTCGATCGGGCGAGCACTCTCTCGGTCATCTCTTGAACACGAACCCGGGCTACAGGGTCTCGAGGAACGCGGTCAGGTCCGCGACCTGCGCGTCGGTCAGCTTCGTCGTGTTCGCCATGCCGTGGACCGCGCCGCGGTCGCGGAGCAGCGCCTCGAGCGTGGCCGCGGACCCGTCGTGGTAGTAGGGCGCGCTCGCCGCGAGGCCCCGGAGGCTCGGCGTGTCGCTCTTCTCGAGCGTGCCGGTGAACCTGTGCTGGTCGTTGTCGGTGTAGCTCGCACCGTCGTGGCACGTCCGGCAGCCCTCGCCATCGAACAGCTTCTTGCCGCGCGCGACGGCCTGCGCATCGCGGTTCGGCGCGCGCACGCTCGGCAGGGCCTCGATGTACGCGGCGAGCGCGTCGGTCTGCGGCTTGTCGAGCCCGAAGCCGCCGAGCCGCTTCATCGTCGAGGTCAGCGACGTCTTGAGGTCCGGATCGCCGCCATCCCACTTGAACGGGTGCGTGCCGAGCATGCGGCCGGCGAGGATCGGCGTCTGGAGCTCGTGCTTCTCGATGCGCCACGACAGCCCGTCGGCGCGGTTGTCGGGGTGGCAGGTCGAGCACGCCATCGAACCGCGCGCCGACACCGCCGGCTCCGCCGAGTGGAACAGGATGTAGCCGGTGTGCTGCTTCTCGCTCATCGCCGACGCCACGAGCTGCGGCCCCGCCTGGACCTTCGCCGCCGCGGCCAGGGCGCCCTTGCCGTCGACGACCTCGATCCGCTGGACGGTGCGGTTGAACGCGCACCACACCACGAGGTTGCCATCGGCGGTCACCGCGACACCGTCGGGGCCGCACTTGTCCTTGCCCGTCGTCAGGCTGGCCGTGAGGCCCTCGGCGATGCCGACCTGCGAGGCGTTCTTGATCTGGAGGATCGTGTCGTTCCCCATGCCCGCCACGTACAGCGCGTCGCGCACGCCGTCCCACGCGAGCGCGCGCGGCTGGTGCTGCGCGATCTGCGCCGTGACCTGCGAGGTGTTGCCGCCCTTGCCGAGCCCGATGAACGCGAGCTGGTGGCTGACCGGCGACTCGAAGCCACCGCCGTAGCCGCCCGTGTTCTCGCCGCCGCCGGTGATCTGGACCGGCGTCTCGCGCTGGAACGGCACGAGGGCCTGCTCCGAGCCCATGAACGCGACCGCGAACGAGCCGCGCGCGAAGGCCTCGCCGTCGCCGGCGCCGCCGCGGCGGCCGCGGCGCGGCGTGGTCGAGCTGGAGATCGCGATGTGCTCGGCGCGGTGCGATTCGAGCAGGTCGACCTGATCGACCGTGCCGGTCACCAGGTACGACACGAGCGCGCGCGTGCCATCGGGCGACACCGCGAGCCCGCGCGGCTCGCGGCCGAGCGCGGTGCGCCACTTCTCGGCGCCGGTCTTCGCATCGAGCGCGACCATCGTGCGGTCGGCGATGGTGACGACGAGGAGCGTCGTCTTGTCGGGCGTGAGCGCGACCGAGTACGGCTCGGCCGGCGTCTTCCACGACTGTGCGATCTCGAGCGCGCCGCCGACCTTGACGACGGCGATCCGGTCCGCCTTGCGATCGGCGACGTACGCCAGGCCGGTCGCCGGGTCGTAGGTGAGCAGGCCTGCCTCGCGGCCGATCGCGACCTGCGCGATCGGCTTGCCTGCCCTGTCGGTCTTGATCAGCGCGCCGCTGTCGGCGTCGATCACGAGCGCGCCGTCCGCCAGCGCCGTGATGCGCGTCGCGGTCAGGTGGGCGGCGCTGGGGAGCGCGGGCTGCGCCCCGCCGACCGGGCGGCCCGACAGCTCGAACGAGGGCGGGCTCCGATCGAACGCGACCACCTTGCCGAGGGCGTAGGTCGCGGGGAGAGCCAGAGCGAGGGCACCGAGGGCGAGGTTCCGGACGCGCATCTGTGTGGTGGAACGAACGACACGGGGCCGCGATCTATTCGCCATGCCTCCACCTGACACCGCGTGATCGCTCGGGTTCCAGGCAAGTTCGCCGAGCTCACGGCCCGGTGATCGTCGCCTTCCGCACGACGTCGCCGATCAGTAAGGCATCCGCGGACTTCTGGCCGCTCTCGAGCGAGCCGATCCAGGTGTACCGGCCGTCGAGGTGGGCCGCGCGGGCGTGCATCACGAACCACTGCGACCCCGCGCTGTCCCTCCCGGCGTCGGCCATCCCGACACCGCCCGCGACGAACCCCGGGCCGTCGGCCGAGCTCGCGGGCTCGGCCGGGAGCGTGTAGCCCGGACCGCCCCACCCCGACTCGGTCGGATCCCCGCCCTGCGCGACGAAGTCGGGCACCACGCGATGGAGCGCGAGCCCGTCGTACTTGCCCGCCTGCGTGAGCGCGACGACCGACGCGACGGCCCACGGCGCGACGTCGGGCCGCAGCTCGATCACGATCTCGCCGCGCGACGTCGCGAGGCGCCACTCGATCGGCTTGCCGATCACCGTCGCGACATCGACCGGCGGCGGCGGCGCGTGCGTGCGGGTGTCGCCCGGAGGCGCCGCCTCGCCGAGCGCGGCGAGACATCCGCGCGCGGCCTTCGCGCGGACCGGGATCCCGTCGAGCCCGGCGCGGCAGGCGTCGGCGCCCGCCGCGATCTTGTGCGCGCCGATCGCCTCGAACAGCGCGGCGGAGAGCTCGGCGTCCTTCTCGCTGCCCGCGCGCGCGACGAGCGCCGCATCGAGCGCCGCGTGATCGCCCTTGCCGATCGCCTCGTAGAAGCCGCCGACCGCGTCCACCGCGTTGCCGGCGAAGATCGGATCGGGCGACGCGAGCGCACCGACGAGGATCCCGACCGCGGCGCGCCGATCGGCCTCGCTCTGCGTGGCCCACCCCGCGGTCAACGCGCCGAGCGCGGACGACTTCACGCGCACGTCGGAGTGCGACATGAGGTTCAGCAGGGTCGTTCGCCGCTCCTGCGCCGAGCCGATGCCGGCGGTGACCAGCTGCGCGAGCAACGGCATCCGCAGGTGATCTGGCAACCGCCGCGCCGAGCACTCGACGACGGGCGCGAGCGTGTTCGCCGCTCGCGCCGCACCGACGGCGGCGAGGCACTCGATCCAGCTGCGCGTCAGCTCGGCCGGCTTCGTCGTCATCTGCGACCACTGCGAGATCGCCTGCAGCGCCTTCGCGACGACCGGCCGCCCGGCGCTCCTCGCGAGGCCGCGCAGGCCCTCCATGATCACGTGCGCCTCGCTCGCGGCGCCGAGGTCGAGATCCGCGAGCCGGCGCACGAGCGCGGTCGCGACCGCATCGGCGGCCTCCGCCGGTACCCTGTCGCCGGTCATCGCGCGCACCGCCTCGACGGCGACGTGCCAGTCGCGATCGAGCAGCGCCTTCTCGAGCTGGAACGTCGTCTGCGCGACGGCGCCGTGCTTCGCGAGCGCCGCACACGCGAGCGCGCGGATCTCGGCGCTCTCGTCGCCCACGCGCGCAGCGAGCCCGCTCGTCAGCTCCGACTCGGGCTTCGCGATCATCACGGCGCGTGCGAGCGCGTACGTCGCGCCCCACCGCGTACGTGCATCCGCGCTGCCGAGCGCGACCGCGACCGCGTGAACGGTGCGCGGCGCGAGCGAGATCTTGCGCCGGCCGTGGCGCGCGAGCGCGATGCCCGCGGCCTCGGCGACCGCGCCGCCCTTCCCGAGCTCCTCGACGAGCAACGGCTGGCTGCGCTCGTCGCCGGCGCGGCCGAGCGCCTCGATCGCGAGGATGCGGTCGGCACCCGTGGTGCGCCCGTAGGCACGCTGCAGCTCGCCGACGAGCGCCTCGCCCTCGGCGACGGTGAGATCGTCGAGCTCGCGGGCGATGCCGAGCGCCGCCATCGTCACGGCGACGATGCGAGCGTCGGGATCCGCGAGGAGCGGGCGCAGCGTCGCGCGTGCCTTGCCGCCGATCCGTCCGAGGCCGCGGATCGCGAGCTCGCGGGCGCGCCGATCGGATCCGGTCGCGAGCTCGGCGAGCTCGCGGATGCCGTCCTCGCGCTTGACCTCGAGCCGCGCGACCTGGATGCGCAGCTGCACGTCGTCGGCCGGCGGCGGCGTCGTCGGATTCACCGGCCCCGACGGCGACGGGCACGCGGCGAGAAGACACAGCACCGTGGCGACGGTTGCAACGCGCGACATGCCGTGACTGTACTCGTCCGCGACCGTTGCTGTGCTCGTCGCTGCGTGACATCGTGAGTCTCATGCGCGTGACGACCCTGGTGATCGCGGGTTCGCTGGTCCTCGGCTGCGGCGGCAAGAAGGACGAGGGCCGAGGCAAGCAGCCCGACAAGGGCAGCGACACGACGCAGGGCAAGGTCGCGGAGGCACCGCCTCCGCAGGTCAAGAAGCCCGTCGAGACCAAGCCGCTGCCCGAGCTCCAGGCGGATCCGGGCGGCGCGACCGGGAAGGCGCTGTGGGCGACCGGGTTCGGCGGGCTCGGCATCGACTCGCCGCGCGGCATCGGCGTGACCTCGGCCGGCGAGGTCTACGTCGCGGGCTACTTCGACGCCGAGATCGATTTCGGCGGCACGATCGGCAAGAAGGCGCCGGTGGCCGGCGCGGATCCGAAGAAGAAGCCGAGCGACGCGTACCTCGCGAAGGTCGGCGCCGACGGCAAGGTCGCGTGGGTGCAGACGTTCGGCGCCGCGCGTGACGACTCCGCGAACGATGTCGCGGTGAAGGGCGACAAGGTGATCGTCGTCGGCAACTTCCTCGACAGCCTGAAGCTCGGCGAGTTCACGAAGAAGAGCGCCGGCTCCGACGACGCGTTTGTCGCGCAGTTCGATGCGAAGGGCGAGATCCAGTGGCTGTGGAACTTCGGCGGCATCGACTCCGACGGCGCGAATGCGGTCGCGGCCATGCCCGACGGCGGGTGGGTCGTCGGCGGCTCGTTCTCCGGCAGCGCGGACTTCGGCACGACCACGCTGAAGAGCCGCGGCGGCACCGACGCCATGCTGCTGAAGCTCGCGCCGAGCGGCGACCTCGAGTGGGTCAAGCAGTTCGGCGGCGCGTATCAAGATCTGATCAGCCACGTCGCCGTCGACGGTCAGGGCAACATCTACGTCCAGGGCCAGTTCAAGGACCTGTCCGACTGGGGGGGCAAGGACCGACTCAAGGCCGGCGGGGGCAGCGACCTCGACGTCGTGCTCGCGAAGTACGATCTGAACGGCGACCACGTGTGGTCGAAGCGGTTCGGCAACGCGTTCAACGACGTCGCCGGCGGCGTCACGGTCGACCCGGCGGGACACGTCACGATGGTCGGCTCGTTCGACAAGAGCGCGTCGTTCGGCGAGGGCGACGATCACACGTCGCTCGGCGAGAGCGATCTGTTCGTCGCGCGGTTCACGCCGAGCGGCAAGCTCCAGTGGGCGAAGACGATGGGCGCGGAGCGCGAGGACATCGCGTCGGGTGTCGGCGCCGACGCCGCGGGCAACGTCGTCGTGAGCGGCTGGTTCCAGGGGTCGGTCGACTTCGGCAAGGGCCCGATCACGAGCAAGGGGAACAAGGACATCTTCGCGCTGAAGCTCGACGCGAAGGGCGCCACGGTGTGGGCGCAGTCGTTCGGCGACAAGGATCACGATCAGGGCCGCGTGTGCGCCGTCGACGAGAAGGGCGCGGCGTACATCGCGGGCATCTACCGGTTCGCGCTCTCGGCCGTCGAGCCTCCGCTCCAGAGCGTGCGCGCCGAGGGAGACCGGATCCCCAAGCCGGATACGTTCGTGCTCAAGCTCGACCGGTAGGTTTTCGGCGCCCCCTGTAGATCGCACGCATTCGCCGAAAACACGCATTCCAGCTTCCCTCCCGACGGGAAGTGGTGCGAAAAGAAGCGCACCTCAATCTTTTCTCAAGGAGAGTCCGATGGCGAAAGCGAAGAAGGGTGGCAAGGCCGGTGGCGCTAGCAAGCCGGCCGAGATGTTCCTGGTGAGCTCGAAGGTCCGCGGTCAGATCAAGGCGGCGGGCTGCAACACCGCCGGTGACGCGCTCGACGGCCTGAACGCGTACGTCGCGTGGCTGATCGATGCGGCGGCGAAGCGCGCCGCGGCGAACGGTCGCAAGACCGTTCGCGCGCACGACTTCCTCGTCATGTAAATAGACCTTCGCACCGCCTCCGGCGGTGCTGCGCGGTCCGGCGGAGCCGGACCTTGCGCGACCGGGTGTCGACCGGGCGCCGCTTGGGGGTCACCCCGACGGCGCCCGTCGCATTTTCTGCGCTCCCGGCTTACACTTGTCGTGAGTGACGACTGGGGCGCCGATCTACCTGGTCTCGGCTTGCTCGTCGGGCGAAGAGTTCGTCGCGGCATTCCGCAGGTACGCCGACCGCAACGGCGTGCTGTTCGTGCCGATCGCCGAGCCGCTCCCACCGGGGAAGCGCGGCCGGTTCGCGATCACGCTGACCGGGGGCGGCGTGATGATCGAAGGCGAGGCCGAGGTCGTATCGTCGGCGAAGACGCCGTCGGTGCTCTACGGCCGCGTCGGGATGACGCTGAAGTTCACCGAGCCCGACGAGCCGAGCAAGACGCTCCTCGGCGAGCTCGAGCGGGCGCGCCTCGCGGTGAAGCCGGGACCGCCCAGCGTGCCGCCCCGCCCCGCCGAGCTCCCCGCCGCCCCGCGTCCTACCCCGCCGACGCCGGCGGGCCGGATCGACGCGGTGAACGCGCTGGCCCAGTGCGTCGTGATCGGCGACGTGTCGACGCTCGTCGGCGACGAGCCGAAGAGCGTGGCGTCGAAGTTCGTCGTGCCGTCGATCCCGCCGATGGGCGCGGGCGCGCGCCCGAGGAGCCCGAGCACGCCGCCGTCCGGCACGCCGTCGGCGACCGCCACGACGATGGGCATGCCGCCCCTCAAGAAGGTGCCGACCGGTGGAGCTCCCGTGGTCCCGGCCCCACCCGCACCGTCTGCCACCGCGACGACGATGGGCATGGCGCCGCTCGCGAAGGCGCCGGCGCCGCCGGCGGACCTCAAGAACCTCGACGAGACCGTGAAGGGGCCCGCGCCGGCGGTCGATCTGCTCGTCAAGGAGCGCGAGGAGCGCCGCGCGCGCGAGCAGGTGAAGGCCGACCCCGAGACGACGATGCGCGGGCCGGCTCCGACGCCGGCGAAGCCGCCCACGCCGGCCGTCGGCGTGCCCAGGCCGCCCACGCCGGCCGTCGGCGTGCCCAGGCCGCCCACGCCGGCGAGCGGATCCGCCGTCGTGCCCACGCGCACGACCACGCCGCCCGCGGGCTCGAACGTCGTCGGCGCCGAGCTCCCCAAGTCGCCGTCGGGTCCCGTGGCGAACCCGTTCGCCGTCAAGCAGCCGACGCCGCCGGCGGGCGTTCCGAAGCCGCCGGTGGTCGCCGAGGCGCGGCCGCTCGTCGAGGAGCTCGCCGACGACGAACCGACGGACCTGACGTCCGTGCCGCTCGAGCCGTCGGGACCGATCACGGGTCCGCGCGAGGTGGCGAAGCCCGAGAAGAGCGTGCGCGAGCAGCGCAGGACGTCGATCGGCGTCGCGGTGGTGCCATCTGGCGTACACGTGCTGCCGGCGACGGCGCCACGGGCTCCGACCGGCGACGCCGAGGCGCGCGACACCGGGCTGATGGCCGCCGAGGAGACGAGCGGTCCCGCGGTGATCACGAGCGCTCCACCGCCGCGCTCGGAGCTCGAGGCGGCGGGGCCGCCGTCGGGGCCCGTCACGGTCCCGCAGAAGGTGCCATCGGCGGTGCTGCGGGCGGCGGCCGTCGAGGAGCACACGCCGAGCGGCGACTGGACCATGACGGTCGGCGCCGACGGACCGACCATCACGCCCGTCCCGCGCAAAGCGACCGGCACCCGGCCGCCGGGGGACAAGCCCGCGAAGCCCATCCCTCCGGGACCGCCGACCGGCGACTTCATCATCGCGCTCGATCCGACGCGTCCCGATGGCTGGAGCGAGCCGTCGAAGATCGAGAAGCGGCCCGAGCTGCCTGCGGACAAGCCCGGCCCGCCGGTGTCGGCGGTCGCGAGCGTGAAGGACCTCGACTCGGACGCCAAGCCCGAGACGCGCGTTCCGGCCGTGAAGGCCGACGAGGCGAAGATCGAGATCGATCCGACGCTGATGGAGCCGCTCCAGCCGCTCCAGCCGATCGATGACTTCGACGACGAGCCGCCGGGTCAGCTTCCGCCGCCGCCGACGACCGCCCCTCCGGTGCAGACGTCGCCGCACGGGCTCGTCGCCGCGACGCCCGGTGTGATCGCGACGCCGGTGCCGATGCAGCCCGGCGCGGTCCCGATCACCGACGTGATGCGCGCCGGCGCGCTCGCGATGCCGGGAGAGCCGACGGCGGCGACGAACCCGGCGATGCACGGCGGCTACCCGGCGCCGCTGCCCGGTCAGCTCGCGAACGCGTCGAGCCAGGTCCCCGCGTACCCGCAGGCGTACCCCGTCGCCGATCAGGCGTACATGCCGACCGAGGCGATCCGCGTGCCGCGCTCGCCCGACGAGCGCAAGCGGCGGATGATGCTGATCGGCGGCATCGCCGGCGGCGCGATCCTGCTCGGCATCATCCTGGTGGTCGCGCTGTCGGGCGGCGGCGACAAGCAGGCCGATGCGACCGAGCCTGCGCCGGCGGGCGATGGCAGCGCGGGGAAGCAGGTCTCGCAGCCGCCGCCCGTCGAGCCGAAGCCCACTGCGCCGCCGGCGCCGCCCTCGGGCGATGGCAGCGCGGGCAGCGCGCAGCAGGCGGCGGTCGCGCCCGTCGTCCCCGTCGATGCCGCGGCCGAGGAGCCGCCCGAGAGGAAGCCGCCCGACGAGCCGCCCCAGGTCGCCGCCGCGACCGACTGCAACGTCGCGATCGCCTCGGCGCCGACCGGCGCGGAGGTCCTCCTCGACAGGACCGTGCTCGGCACGACGCCGATGACGGCGGCGCTGCCGTGCGGCGTCGAGAGCAAGCTGACGTTCAAGAAGACGCGCTACGTCAGCGCGACGCGCACGGTGACGCCGAAGCCGGAGGGAGGCAAGCCGGTCAGGGTCGCGCTCGCGAGGGTCACGTTCACGGTGAAGGTAAGCTCGTCGCCGGCCGGCGCGACGATCCTGCTCGGCGCGAGGTCGCTCGGCGTCACGCCCGCGGCGGTGAAGTTGCCCGCGTTCGAGACGTCCACGTTGACGATCAAGAAGGACGGCTACCAGCCCGACACGCAGCGCGTGACGCCGAAGACGAACAACCTCTCGATCACGTCGTCGCTGAAGAAGGCGCCCGCGCGGCGCGGCCGCTAAGGTCCCGCCAGGCCGAGGTCGGTCAGCTTCGCGCGGACCTTCGCCATGAAGCGCGGCCCCGGATCGCCCTTGTCGTTCTTGTACGCGGGATCGAGCTCCACGTAGATCGGATCGCCGCGCAGTCCCATCACCTCGTGGTGCCCGAGCAGGCGCGTGATCGTCGGCTGCGTGGCGACGAGGTAGCGCACCAGCTGCACGTTCGCCTCGACCTGCGCATCGGTCAGCGGGAACGTCGCCTCGTCGCCGGCGTTCTCGACGCCGATGGCCGTGTGGTTGAGGCCGATGCAGTGCCGCGCGAACCGCGTCACCGGCTGGATCTGGTAGATCGTGCCGTCGCGGTCGACGACGAAGTGCGCCGACACGTTGACCTTGCCCGCGCGCGCGAGCGCCGCGCGCTCCGCCTCGATGGTCGGGTTGTCGAAGTACCTGCGCGTCGCCTTCGCCGAGCCACCGCCCGTGTAGTGCAGCACGATGGCCGTCGGCTCGATCGCGAGATCGGCCGCGTCGGCCGCGGAGTGCCGGCGGCGGTACTCGAGCGTCAACGCCGCGCGCTCGGGGCTCCACACCATCGGGGCATCGACGATCGGCGGGCGGGACACCGCGGCGGCCGTGGGTGCCGCGTCGGGGAGCGGCGGCGCGTCCGGCGCGGGCGCCGCGGCCGGTGCGGGTGCCGGAGCCGCGGGCGCCGGCGTCGCGGACGCCGGCGCCGGCCCGGGCTGTGCCGGAGCCGACGACTGGGAGCAGGCGGCCGCGAACGCGACCAGGACCAGGCGCACCGCGTCGTCGTAGCAGTCCGATCCCCAACGGTGCAACGTTTCGTTACTCTCGGGGGGAGCCGCGCTTCCTGGTTCCGGCGACTTACCCTGGCACGGACCATGGAATGCGTGGTGAGGTGGACTCCTTGGCGCGCATCCTGATCGTCGACGACGACCGCTCGATCCGGCGGACCCTCGAGAAGTTCCTCGGGGCCGAGGGGCACCAGGTCACCACGGCGCAGGACGCACCGGGCGCGATCGCGGCGGCCGATGGCGCGGAGCTGATGCTGCTCGACCTCGGGCTGCCCGGCGGCTCGGGCTTCGACGTGCTCTCCGCGCTGGCCGAGCGCGAGCGGCCGCCGACCGTGTGCGTGGTCACCGCGCGCGACGACATGCAGTCGACGGTCAAGGCGATCCAGCTCGGCGCGTTCGAGTACCTCGTGAAGCCCGTCGACATCGATCGCCTGAAGGAGGTCGTCGGCCGCGCGCTCGAGTCGCGCGCCTCACGCGATCACGCCACCGAGCTGGTCGCCGACGGTCACGGGCACCAGCGCGGCGACATCCTCGGCAAGAGCACCGCGATCCGCGACGTGTGGAAGCAGATCGGCGCGGTGTCGACGACCAAGGCGCCGGTGCTGATCGCCGGCGAGAGCGGCACGGGCAAGGAGCTGGTCGCGCGCGCGATCCACACGTCGTCGAGCCACCCCGAGCGCCCGTTCATCGCGGTCAACTGCACCGCGCTCGCGCCCGGCGTGCTCGAGAGCGAGCTGTTCGGCCACGTGAAGGGCGCGTTCACCGGCGCGGTCGCCGACCGGCCCGGGCGCTTCGAGCTCGCCGGCAAGGGCACCCTGTTCCTCGACGAGATCGCGGAGATTCCGCTGGACCTCCAGGCCAAGCTGTTGCGCGTGCTCCAGGAGCGGACGTACGAGCGCGTCGGCGACGCGAAGCAGCTACAGCTCGAGGCGCGGATCATCGCGGCGACGCACCGCGACCTCGCGGCGATGGTCGCGAAGGGCACGTTCCGCGAGGACCTCTACTACCGGCTCCGCGTCGTCGAGATCAAGCTGCCGCCGCTGCGCGAGCGCGCGGGCGACGTCCCGGTGCTCGTCGAGGGGCTCCTCGCGAAGATCAACGCCGACCTCGGCAAGGACGTCCGGTTCGTCACGCCCACCGCGCTCGCGCGGATGCAGGCCTACGCGTGGCCCGGCAACGTGCGCGAGCTCGAGAACACGCTGACGCGCGCGCTCGTGCTCGCCAAGAACGACGTCCTCGACGAGACGCTGCTGACGCTCGGCACGGCCGCCGCCGAGCCGCCGATCACCGACACCGGCGACGAGCTGCCGACGCTGCGCGAGATCGAGCGCCGCCACATCGTGCGCGTGCTCCTGCACACCGAGTGGAACAAGCGCCGCGCGTGCGCGATCCTCGACATCAGCCGGCCCACGCTCGACCGCAAGATCGAGGAGTACGGACTGAAGAAGGACGGCGAGCCGTGAACGCCGGGTTCATCCCGCTCGCGATCAGCGCGATCGGCCTCGCGTACGCGGCGCTGATGCTGAAGAACCGCCAGCGCCGCGACAACCTGGTGTTCGGCATCCTGGTGCTCGTCGATGCCGGGATGACCGCGTGGCGCGGTCTCAACGTCCTGACCGGCGGATCGATCGTGTCGCCGGGCGTGCTGATCCCGTGCTCGATCGGCACGATCGCGCTCGCGCTGCTCTCGTTCGAGTTCGTCTACGCGTTCCCGCGGCGGCCCCCGATGCCGTGGGCGATGCGGATCGCGATGATCGCGTGGGGCGGGTTCGCGATCGTCCTCGCGCTCGTGAACATCGACGGGCCGTGGAAGCACAACACGGCGATCGAGCTCGGCTTCTTCGCGCCGGCGACCATCGTGATCTTCGTGCTGATCGCGCGGGCGTACCGGAAGACGCAGCAGACCGACGCGCGCGTCGTTCTCTCGATGCTCGGCTTCCGCTGGCTGTTCGGGTTCTTCGCCTACTTCGTCGCGCCGGTGCTCGGCATCTTCTCCGAGGCCGTGTGGGCCGAGACCACGATCGGGTCGATCACCGCGTTCGTCGTGATCGGAACCGCCGTGCTGCGCACCGAGCTGTTCTCGTCGCGCTCCGCGGTCGCCGAGGTGATCACGCTCGCCTCGCTGGCCGTCCTCGTGATGCTCGGCGCGGGCGGCTCGGTCGCGGCGGTGCGCGCGTTCGTGCCCGAGGGCCAGCTCCAGGACCTCGCGCTGTTCGGCGCCACGCTCGTCCCGCTCGCGCTCACCGCGATCGGGTTCTCGCTCTATCCTCGCGTCGAGCGGCGCGTGCTCGCCGGCCTCGACGAGCGGCGGGCACGGCGCCTGAACGTGCAGGGCGACCCGCTGCCCGCCGATGCCGCATCCGCGATCGCCGAGGCGAGCTCGCGCATCGCCTCCTTTGGCGACGGCAGCAAGGTGCGCTGGGTCGCGGCCCCCCAGCTCGAGGAGAAGACGGCGGCGCTCCTCACGTCCGAGGGCGTCGTGCGCAAGGATCAAGATCTCGGAGCGCCGTGCTGCCTCGCCGTGCCCGCGTTCGGCGCGGAGGGCGCACTGGTCGGTGCGTTCTACATCGACGGCGGCACGCTCGACCGCGACACCTATCTCGTCGCGCGGGACCTCGCGCAGCGCGTCGCGCTCGCCGTCGAGCGTCACCAGGCAGTCAGCGAGCTCGAGGACGCGCGCCGGCTCGCCGCGCTCGGTCAGTTCGCCGCGGCGATCGCCCACGACATCCGCACGCCGCTGACCAGCATCTCGCTCAACGTGCAGATCCTCCGGCGCAAGCTCCAGCTGTCCGACGACGACCGCGAGCACCTCGACATCGCGCTCGAGGAGCTCGCGCGCCTCGACAAGTCGGTCGCCGAGATCCTCGACTTCGCGAAGCCGGTGAAGCTCGCCTCCGAGGAGATCGACGTCGGCGAGCTGATCGAGGACGCCGCGAAGGGCCTGTCGCCGGTGCTCTCCGAGCGCGGCGTGTCGCTCGCGACCGAGACACCCGACGACCTCACGATCCACGGCGATGCCCAGCGCCTGCGCCAGGTGCTCGCGAACCTCGTCGGAAACGCGGCCGACGCGTCGCAGCCCGGCGCGAAGGTCGTGCTGCGCGCGGCGCCCGCGAACGACGGCCAGGTCGCGATCGAGGTCGAAGATCACGGCCGCGGGATCGGCGCGGACGACCTGCCGAGGATCTTCGAGCCGTTCTTCACCACGCGCTCCGACGGCACCGGCCTCGGGCTGGCGATCTGTCACAAGGTCGTGCGCGCGCACGGCGGCGACATCCGCGTGCGGTCGACCGTCGGCGAGGGCTCGACGTTCACCGTCGTGCTACCCGCCGCGTAGCCTATTGCTCGACCTGGGGCGTGCGGTTCTCGGGCAGATCGAACATGCCGAGCACGGCGACGTCGCTCCCGTGCACGCCGGTGACGACGCCGCAGAACCGCGCGCGCATGCGCTTCACCAGCTCGCCGGTCGTCCCGACCGCCACGAACGCCAGCGCATCGCCGTCGGCGAGCGCGAGCCGGCCGACGAATGCCTTGCGCCGCTCGATGTCGCGCCGGGTGATGCGCTCGATCTCGCCCTCGGCGCACAACCGCTTGCCGCGCTCGGGCTCGGCGTCCTTCTGGACCTTCGCGACCGTCGTCTCGTCGGCCTCGACGTCGGACCAGCGCAGCTTGCCGTAGCGCGCGAGCAGCGCGGCGCCGGCGGGCAGCTCGTCGGTCGAGTCCGCCATCGCCGGCTTCGCGAGCGCGATCGCATCGGCGAACGTCGCGGCGCCAGCGACACGCTCCTCGGGGCTGGGCTCGGGATCGGGAGCCCGGGCCGGCGCGGGAGCCGGCTCGGCCGCGCGCGGGATCGGCTGTTTCCGCGTCACGGCGGGGACCTCCGTCTTGGCCCCCTCCTGCTTCACCGGGCCCGAGCTCGTGCACGCGCGCTTGAGCCCGACGATCGCGGCGACGCCGAGGCCGACCACGGCCAGGTACGTCAGGAACTCGCGCGCCGGCTTCGTGTTCGACACCGGCCTCGGCGGTGACGAGCGCGTCGCCTGATCGGACTCCGGGACCACGGGACGCGCGGTGAAGCTCGGCGCCTCCTCGGTGACGTCGCACCGCGACGCGCGCGCGGCCTCGGTGACGCCCTCGAGGTGGAGCGCACGCTCGATCCACTTCCACTGGTTGCCGTTCGGTTCGCGAGGGTCTCGCTGGCGCTGATCGCGGACACCCGATCCGTTCCACCGCGCGGTCGCGATCGGCTTCGCCCAGCCGGTGCCGTGCACGTACACGAACACGCGATCGGCGGCGTCGCGGACGATCTTCCAGACGAACGGTCGCGGGACCGCGGTCGCGTCGGGGGCGTAGCGCACGCTCTTCGCGATCGCCTTGTTGTCGGCGGTCGACTGAAGATCGAGCAGGAACGTGAGGTAGCGCTTGATGTCGGGACTGGCCGGCACCGCGGGCTCGGCGGGCTCGGCGGGCATGACCGGCACCGCGGGCTCGGCTGGCTCTACCGACTCCGGCGCCGGCTTCGCCGCTGTCGGCGTGAGGTTCGCCTGCAGCACCAGCTCGAGTGCGCGCCACTCCACCGGGGTCGGCCGCGCGCCCTCCTGTTCGAAGTCCGAGAGCATCCCATCGCGCCACCTCGCGCTCGCGAGCTCGGCGGTGCGCCCATCGACCCGGGCGATGACGGAGACCCGGCCCACGTCCCGGATCACCTTCCACTGCGATCCTTCGGGCTGGGTGAAGCGAGGCTGCCTCGCCAGCGATCCGCCCACGACCTCGTTCGACGCCGGCTCGTACAGGAACGTCAGGTACCGCGTCACGGTAACGGGACGTTACCTCCGATCAATTCGTAGCCATCGCGGCACGCACAACTATCGGAAAGCACGGGCGGGAATCGCGGCACGCCGGATGCTCGTCGTCCGGGGCATGTGGACGCTGGCTCGCAAGCTCCTGCTGCACGATCGGCTCAGGTTCACGGTCGCGATCGCCGGGGTCTCGGTGTCCGTGATGCTCGTCCTGGTCCAGGTCGGCCTCTACTTCGGCTTCATGGACACCGCGTCGTCGCTGATCGATGCGAGCAAGGCCGACATCTGGGTCGGCAAGCGGAGCAACGACAGCTTCGAGTTCGCGACGCCGTTCGACGAGCGCACCTACTACAAGGTCGCCTCGGTTCCGGGCGTCGAGCGCGCCGAGCGCGTGATCATCAACTTCGCGCAGATCAAGCTGCCCGACGGCGGCGACCTCGGTGCGCAGATCGTCGGCGTCGATCTGGTGCCTGGCCAGGCGCCGATGCTCGCACCGTGGAACGTGGTCGAGGGCGACGCCCAGCGCCTCACGCAGCCGGGCGCGATCGTCATCGACAAGAGCGAAGTCGCGAAGCTCCACATCGAGCACGCCGGTCACGTCACCGAGGTCTCCGGCGTGCGCGCCGAGGTCGTCGCGATGACCAGCGGCATCCGCTCGTTCACCACGTCGCCGATCGTGTTCGCCGACATCCGCACCGCGCGCAGCTTCATGCCGATGCTCGGTGCCGAGCCGGTGACCTACGTGCTCGTCAAGTGCAAGCCGGGCGAGGACGTCGAGGCGGTCCGCGCGCGCATCAACGCCCTGCCCCACCTCGCCGCGTACACGACCGAGCAGATGTCGATGCGCACGCGGGACTACTGGTCCTCCCGCACCGGTGTCGGCGCCGGGTTCTTCACGACCGCGGTGCTCGGCATCATCGTCGGGTTCGTCGTCGTCGGGCAGATCCTCTACAGCGGCACGCTCCAGTACATCCGCGAGTACGGCACGCTGAAGGCGATGGGCGCGCGCAACAGCGCGGTCGTCAAGGTCATCCTCTCGCAGGCGATGATCTCCGCGGCGCTCGGGTTCGTCGTCGGCGCCCCGCTCGCGATGGGCATGCGCGCCGCGATGAAGAGCGCGAACCTCACCGTCGCGCTCTCCACCGAGCTCTACCTCGCGACACTCGTCATCACCGCCGTGATGTGCGCGTTCGCCGCGCTGCTCTCGATCGTCAAGGTGCTGCGCCTCGACCCCGCCTCCGTGTTCAAGGCCTGAGGAGAACTGACCATGACCGCTGCCCTCGCCCTCCACGAATCGCTGCCCTCGATCGCCGCGCCGCGAGACTCGCTCGCGCGCCTCGTCGGGATCGGCAAGACCTACGGCACCGGCGAGAACGCCGTGACCGCGCTCGCCGAGGCGACGCTCGACAGCCGCGCCGGCGAGGTCACGCTGATCGAGGGCCCGTCGGGCTCCGGCAAGACCACGCTCATCTCCATCCTCGGCCTGCTCCTCACGCCGACCACCGGCGAGGTCTGGATCGAGGGCCAGAACGTCGCCGGTCTCGGCGAGAAGCAGCTGCCCGGGCTCCGCGCCCGCAACTTCGGCTTCGTGTTCCAGGGCTTCAATCTGTTCCCCGCGCTCACGGCGCTCGAGAACGTCGCGATGGCGATCCAGATGAAGAACGGCCGCGCCAAGGATGCCAAGGGCGAGGCGCGGCGCCTGCTCGAGCTCGTCGGCCTCGGCCCGCGCATGCACCACCTGCCGGCCGACCTCTCCGGTGGCCAGAAGCAGCGCGTGGCGATCGCGCGCGCGCTCGGCGGCAACCCGCCGATCCTCGTCGGCGACGAGCCGACGGCCGCGCTCGATACCAAGACCGCGCTGTCGGTCATGGAGCTCCTCCGCGAGCTCGCCTCGAACCGCGGCCGCGCGGTCGTCGTCGTCACCCACGATCCGCGCCTCGAGCGCTTCGCCGACCGCGTCGTCCGCGTCGAGGACGGCCTCATCCAGTCGATCGGTTCGCCCAGCCCGCACGCCCACGCCCACGCCTGAAGGAGCTCGCCATGAAGAAGCTGATCAAGTCCCTCCTCGTCGCCGCACCCCTCGCCGCGGGCGGCATCTACTACGTCCTGTCGTCGTCGACGCCCGCCGCCGCGAACCCCGCCGTGACCACGCGCCCGGCGACCCTCGTCGCGCCCGGCCGCGTCGAGCCGGTGCGCGACGCCGTCAAGCTCGCGTTCGAGACCTCGGGCCGGATCGTCGCGATCGAGGTCGACGAGGGCCACGCGGTCAAGGCCGGCCAGGTCCTCGCGCGCCTGGACGATCGCCTCGCGACCGCGCGCGTCTCCGCCGCCGAGGCCCAGCTCGCCGCCGCGAAGGCCCGCCTCTCGCTCGCTCGCCGCGGTCCGCGGGGCGAGGACCTCGCCGCCGCGCGCGCCGAGGCCGACGCCGCCGCGGCCGCCGCCGACCACCGCGGTGCCGAGCAGGTCCGCAGCGAGACGCTCGGCAAGACCGGCGCGCTCTCGACCTCCGTCGTCGATGCCGACGAGGCCGCCGCGCGCGTCGCGACGGCGCAGGCGAACGCCGCGAAGGCCCGCTACCAGTCGCTCGCGAAGGGCACGCGCTCCGAGCAGATCGCCGAGGCCGCCGCCGCCGTCCAGCTCGCGCAGGCCGAGCTCGACGCCGCGAAGGTCGCGCTCGACCAGACCGTCCTCCGCGCGCCGACCGACGGCGTGATCCTCCGCCGCACCGCCGAGGTCGGGGCGCTCGTCACGACGATGCAGCCGATGCCCGTCGTGTCGATCGCCGACCTCCGCCAGCTCGAGATCCGCCTCGAGGTCGACGAGGCCGACGTCGCGTCGATCGCCGTCGGGCAGACCGCGACCGCGACCGCGGACGCCTACGGCGACCGCACCTTCCCGGTCCGCATCACCCGCATCACCAACGAGCTCGGCCGCAAGACCGTGCGCGACGACGACCCCCGCGCCCGCGTCGACACGCGCGTGCTCGAGGTGATCGCGACGTTCGACGGCACGCCCGGCGCGCAGCTCCCGCTCGGCCTGCGGATGAGCGTCCAGCTGGCGCGGTGATCAGTCGCGGAGCTTCGCGAGGAACTTGTCGGCCGCGCCCTTCAGCGTCTCGGCGAGCAAACGGAACTCGCGCAGGCGCGCCGACGACGTCCGCCACGCGAGGCCGAGCGTGCGGCCCGGCTGCGGCGAGACGAAGTGGGCGACCTCGATCGGCCCCTTGGGCTGGACGAGCGCGTCGGCGGCGGTCTCGGGCAGGAGCGTGACGCCCATGCCACCGGCGACCATCTGGACGAGCGTCGGGAGGCTCGTGGCGCGGAGCTCCATCGCCTCGACGGCGCCGCCGCGCTCGCAGACGGCGAGCGCCTGGTCGCGGAGGCAGTGGCCGTCCTCGAGGAGGAGGACCGTCTCGTCGTCGAGGTCGGAGGCGGTGAGCTTGCTCCGCTTCTTGAAGATGGGCGCGTTGCGCGGGGCGGCGACGACGAAGGACTCGTGGGCGACCTCGGCCGTGGTGAAGTCGCCGGCGATCGGGATGGCGAGGAGCGCGACGTCGAGCTGGCCGGCGCCGAGCTGCGATAGCAAGCGGTGCGTCTGCTCCTCCCGGAGGATGAGCTCGAGCCGCGGGTACTTCGCGCGGACGGCGGGGAGCAGCGCGGGCAGCCAGTAGGGGGCGACCGTGGGGATGACGCCGAGGCGCAGCGGCCCGACGAGCGGCTCGCCGCGGCGGCGCGCGGCCTCGGCGACGGCGTCGACGGAGGACAGCGCGTCCCGGGCGCGCGCGACCACCTCCTCGCCGGCGGGCGTGATCAGGACGGACCGGCGGTCGCGCTCGAACACCTGGACCCCGAGGAGCTCCTCGGCGAGCTGGACCTGCGCGGACAGCGCGGGCTGCGAGATGCCGAGCGTGGCGGCGGCGCGGCGGAAGCTGCCCTGATCCGCGACGGCCACGAGGCACTCGAGCTGGCGGATCGACGGCCGGTCCATGATAGATGCACCCTATCATGGCTATCGCATTCCGCAATTGGCCCTATCACGAAGCAGGACGCATGGTGTCGCCATGCTGACCATTGGAGACACGTTCCCGACGTTCGCCGCCAAGGCGGTCAACCCCGACAAGCAGTTCGCCGACGTCACGGACGCGAGCTACGCCGGCAAGTGGAAGGTCTACTTCTTCTGGCCGAAGGACTTCACGTTCGTCTGCCCGACCGAGATCGCAGCGTTCGGGAAGCTGAACCGCGAGTTCGCCGACCGCGACGCGCAGGTGCTCGGCGCGTCGACCGACAGCGAGTTCGTGCACCTCGCGTGGCGCAACAGCCACGCGGACCTGAAGGACCTGCCGTTCCCGATGATCGCGGACCTCAAGCGCGAGCTGTCCCAGCAGCTCGGCATCCTCGACAAGCACGAGGGCGTGGCGCTGCGCGCGACGTTCATCGTCGATCCGCAGGACGTGATCCGCTTCGTCTCCGTCAACGACCTCAACACCGGCCGCAACCCGGCCGAGGTGCTGCGCGTGCTCGACGCGCTTCAGACCGACGAGCTGTGCCCGTGCAACTGGCAGAAGGGCGAGAAGACCCTGACCGCGACCGCCGCCTGAAGGAGACGCCATGACGATCGACGCGCTGAAGGATCGGCTCCCGGATCACGCGAAGGACCTCCGGATCAACCTCGGGATCATCGCGGGAGCGACCGCGCTCACGCCGCAGCAGGCGTGGGGGACCGCGGTCGTCGCGGCGGTGACCGCGCGCAGCCCGGAGGTCCTCGCGGCCGTGCTCGCCGACGCCGCGCCGCACCTGCCCCCCGAGGCGCAGACCGCGGCGAAGGGCGCGGCGGCGATCATGGGTATGAACAACGTCTACTACCGGTTCGTGCACGTGATGGGCGACGCCGCGGAGTACGGCGCCATGCCGGCCAGGCTGCGCATGCAGATCATCGGCAGGCCCGGCGTCGAGCACCTCGACTTCGAGCTGTGGTGCCTGGCGGCCTCGGCGATCACCGGGTGCGCGCAGTGCGTCCAGAGCCACGAGCAAGCGGTCCGCGGCAAGGGCGGGACCCGGGAGATGGTCCACGAGGCCGTCCGCATCGCCGCCGTGGTCCACGGCGTCGCACTGGCGCTCGCGACGCCGGCGTAGCCGCGCCACCCACATCGGTCGCCCTTACCGCGCTGCGAGGACGGCCGATGCGTCCTGGTGATGCAGGCAACGATGCGCCGGTCGCAGGCCATCCTCCGGATGCCCGTCGACCAGATCGAGGTGGTTCTGATCGGCCACGACGGCACGCGGTCCGACGCGATGCTGTTCGTACCGCCGACCGATGCCATCGAGCAGATGCTCGACGCGCGCGGCAACCGGTTCCTGCCGACCATCATGGGCGGCAAGGTCCAGCTCGTCGCGCGCGATGCGATCGCGGCGCTCGGCGTGCAGTCGGTGATCGCGATGCACCAGGACGGCGACCTGCCGGTCGAGGTGCAGGCGGTCGCCGTCCACCTCCGCAGCGGCACCGTGCTCGAGGGCGAGCTGCGGTGGACCGCGACGATCGGCCAGGCGCGCACGGCGGATCACCTCAACGGCCCCAGCGAGACCCTCGAGCTGCACGCGACGAACCTGACGTTCCACATCGCGAAGGGTCACATCGCGCGCGTGGAGGAGACGTGTCCGCCGAACCCGCGAGGCGACCGATGAGCATCTCCATCACCGAGCTCCTCGAGTTCGCGATCAGCCAGAAGGCGTCGGACCTCCACATCTCGGCCGGCGAGCCGCCGCTGATGCGCATCCACGGCGAGATGCACCGCGTCGACATGCCGGCGCTGTCGGCCGACGAGACACACAAGCTGATCTTCGACGTGATGAACGACGGCCAGCGCCGCACGTTCCAGCAGAACCTCGAGGCGGACTTCGCGTTCGCGCTCGACAGCGCGCGCCGCTTCCGCGTCAACGTGTTCTCCCAGAACCGGGGCGAGGGTGCGGTATTCCGCACGATCCCGAGCGTGATCCCGCGCTTCGCGGATCTCGGCCTGCCGCCGATCCTCCGCGAGCTGTGCGACGAGGAGAAGGGCCTCGTGCTCGTCACGGGGCCGACCGGCTCCGGCAAGTCGACGACGCTCGCCGCGATGATCGACTACCTGAACGAGACGATGCCCGGTCACATCCTCACGCTCGAAGATCCGATCGAGTTCGTCCACAAGTCGAAGAAGTCGCTCGTCAACCAGCGCGAGGTCGGATCGCAGACCCACTCGTTCAACGCCGCCCTGCGCAGCGCGCTCCGCGAGGACCCCGTCGTGATCCTCGTCGGCGAGCTGCGCGATCTCGAGACGATCTCGCTCGCGCTGACCGCGGCGGAGACTGGCCACCTCGTGTTCGGCACGGTCCACACGTCGAGCGCGGCGAAGACCGTCGACCGCCTGGTCGACGTGTTCCCGCCGGTGCAGCAGGCGCAGGTCCGCACGATGGTGAGCGAGTCGCTGCTCGGCGTATGTACGCAGATGCTGATGGCGAAGAACGGCGGCGGCCGCGCGGCCGCGCTCGAGATCCTCGTGGGGACGCCGGCCGTGCGGAACCTGATCCGCGAGGGCAAGACGCACCAGATCCCGTCCGCGATGCAGGTCGGCGCGAAGGCGGGCATGCAGACCATGGAGGCAGCCGTGATGGAGCTCGTCGGCAAGGGTATCGTGTCGGTCGAGGAGGCGAAGCGTCGCGTGCCCGACCTGGCGCACGTGCTCGACCGCCACCACCAGCCCGCGCAGGCGGTGGCGCGATGAGCGACGACGCCTACTGGGACCCGACGATGCGGGCCCTCCTCGAGCACATGGTCAAGGTCGAGGCCTCGGACCTCTACATCACCGCGGGCAGCCCGCCCGTGTTCCGGATCGACGGCGTGGGCTACCCCGCGAAGAACGCGCTCGGCCCGGAGCAGATCGATCAGATGGCGACGTCGCTGATCTCGCCCGCCCAGCGCGACGAGTTCGACCAGAAGCTCGAGCTCAACGTCGCGCTGTCGACGAAGACCGGCCGGTTCCGCGTGAACATGTTCCGGCAGCGCGGCGCCCCCGGCATGGTGATCCGCCTCGTGCGCACCAAGATCAAGACGCTCGAGGAGCTGGAGCTCCCGCCGGTGCTCTCGACGGTGATGCGCAGCAAGCGCGGCCTCGTGCTCGTCGTCGGCGGCACCGGCAGCGGCAAGTCGACCACGCTCGCCGCGATGATCGACGCCCGCAACCGCCACGAGACGGGCCACATCATCACGATCGAGGACCCGGTCGAGTTCGTGCACGAGCACCAGCACTGCATCGTCACGCAGCGCGAGGTCGGCATCGACACGCTGTCGTACAAGGACGCGCTCAAGAACACCCTGCGCCAGGCGCCCGACGTCATCCTGATCGGCGAGATCCGCGACGCCGAGACCATGGAGGCCGCGATCGCGTTCGCAGAGACCGGCCACCTGTGCGTCTCGACGCTCCACGCGAACAACGCCGACCAGGCGCTCGAGCGCATCATGAACTTCTTCCCCCCCGGACGCGCGCACGAGATCCGGCTGCAGCTCTCGCTCAACCTCCGTGCGATCATCTCGCAGCGCCTCGTCGCCTCGACGAGCGGCGGGCGCGCGGCGGCCCTCGAGATCCTGCTCGACACGCCCCGCATCAAGGACCTCGTCAAGCGCGGCGAGACCGACGCGATCAAGGACGCCATGGAGCAGGGCCAGAACGAGGGCTGCCAGACGTTCGACTCGGCCCTGTGCGACCTCGTCGCCGCGCGCCGCATCTCGCCGCAGGTCGCACTGCAGGCCGCCGATAGCCCGAACAACCTCCGCCTCCGGCTCCAGCGCATGGCGCGCCAGGAGAAGGGCCAGCCGAGCGGCAACACCGGGACCGTGCTGAAGCTCGTGTCAGCGAGTCGCTAGCTCCGCGCGCGCGCGTGTCCGGTCTGCCGGACCGATCGTGTTGCACGAATTGCGCATCAATTAGGTCGGACCTAATTACGCGCGCGAGATCGCGCGCCAGATCCAGGCGATGGCGGCGACGCCGACGACGGCCGTGATCGCGAACAGGGCGAAGCCGGAGGCCTCCATCGCCGAGGCTCGCGGCGGATCGAGGAGCGCGAGGCGCGGCGCCTCGCGCACGACGGTGGCGCACAGCAGCGCGGCGGCGCCGGAGCCCGTCACGAGCGACAGCGCGAAGCTGTCGGGCGAGCGGAGGAGCCAGATCCAGCCCGCCGCCTCCGCGACGAGCGCGGCGACCAGCAGGTAGCCCCAGCCGTGCGCCGCGGCGTCGACGGTGCCGCCGGCGCGCCACAGCCACAACGCCGCGAGCGCCGAGACCGCGCGGCCAGCGAGCCCGATGACCGCGAGCCGCTTGCGCTCGCCGCCGGTGGACCACCACGCGGCGACGATCGCGAACAGGGTCGCCATCGCGCCGAGCCAGAGCAGGAGCCGCGGGTAGATCGTCGCCGCGCCGTAGATGCGGCGGCCCGATGCGTACATCGCCTGCCACGCCGGCTCGTCCTGCATCAGCTGGTCGAGCTCGGTCCACGACCACGCCACGAACAGGAAGCAGCCCGCAGCGAGGCCGAGCGCGAGGCGGCGCACGCGCTCCCTCACGTGCGCCTTCGCGAGGTAGAGCGCGTAGAAGCCGGCGATCAGCGCGGGGACGACCGCGCCCCACCGCGGGCCCATGAGGAGGTTCGCGGTGTAGAACTGCTTCTGGTAGAGCAGCTGGAGGAACAGGAGCGGCGCGACGCCGGCGGTGATGCCGCAGCCGAGCATGAACGGCAGCCGGTCGCGCACGCGCTCGGCGATCGCGTCGTTGCAGACGAGCGCGTAGGCCGTGCCAGCGAGGACGTAGCTGACGAACACCGCGTGCAGCGCGAACGTGAGGAGATACAGCGCGAGCCACAGCGATGGCGCCTGTCCATCGAACGGCCACATCACCGCGGCCCTCCCACGGGCGACGTGCCGACCTGGTCGAGCCAGTCCTCGATCTGGGCGAGCGTGCCCGGCGCGTCGCTCGCTGGCCATGACGCCGGCGCACCCGCGGCCTCCCAGCGCAGGAACTGGACGAGCGCCTCGACATCGGCGGCGTTGCCGGCGAACGGCGGCATGAACGCCTTCGTGCGCTGCAGCTTCGCGACGTTGAGCCGGAGTTGCTCGTCGGTCCACGTGCGGGTCAGCTCGACGAGCGCGTTCGCGCCGTGCAGCGTGTGGCAGGCGTCGCACAGCGCGCGGTGCACCTTCGCCCCGCGGACGAGCTGCGGCGTCGGATAGCGACTCTCGTCCCGCAGCGGATACGGATCCCTGGTCACGGCGCCCTCCTCGCGCAGCCGGGCCACCTCGGCGGGCGTGATCGACGTCGAGTAGAGGACGCCGCGCACGGTGTACGGCTTGCGCGCGCCCTCGCGCACGAACTCGCCCGCGGCGGTGGCCCCGAACGCGAGCACGAGGAGCAGCGTCGCGGTCGCGCCGTTGATGTAGAGCTTCTTCACGATGAGCCCGATCACGACGTAGGCGCCGATCAGCGTCGACGCGCCGGCCGCGACGGCGACGAACATCGTCATCGGCATCGATCCACCCATCAGCCACTGCCGGCTGTCGGCGGGGATGACGTACATGAACCAGCCGGCGAGCAGCGGCATCGCCGCCATCGGCGCGGCGAAGCGCGAGGCGCGCCGGATCAGGGCGGCCTTGCCCTCGCGATCGAGATCCATCGTGTTGATCACGACGCACGCGACCAGCGCGCCGAGCGTGGCCGCGACCGCGGTGCGGAACAGGAGCGACGGCCAGAAGCTCGCGTTGAAGAACCCGGCCCACATGCCGGCGCCGTCGAGCCACGCACCGGGCGTGAGCTGCCACGCGAGGATGCCGTTGATCCAGAACAGGCTCATCCACGAGGCACCCGCGTAGAGCAGCAGCAGCCGTCGTCGCGTGGTGTCGTCGAGCCGCGGGCCGAACCGATAGAACGCGTAGCCGGCGGTGATCTCGATCGCGAACCACACCCACTCGGTCGCCCACAGCCAGTGGAACTCGTCGATCATGAGGCCGATGGTCCGGGCGCCGACCTGGATCGTCGTGAACCACATGGCCACACCGGTCAGCGCACCGACGACGAAGCTGACCAGCACGAGGATCTTGAAGTACCCGTCGACGAACGCGCGCGCGTTCGGCACGCCCCGCTGCGCGAGCCGCTCGAAGTAGTAGAGCAGCATGCCGCCGCCGATCGCGAACTGCGCGAGGAACACGTGGACGATGCCGACGCCGCCGATCACGAGCCCCTTCATCAGGGGACCGAACTCGTTCACCGGATAGTACGGGACCGACTCCACGCCGGTTCGATGCTACAGCGGCTCATCCGAGAGCGGATATCTCGCGCCGCCTTCTGCGTCATAGTGCCACCACTCGGTGGGGATGCCGACGAACCCGGCCTTCGCCATCGCCGCCGCGAGCCGGCGCGCCTCGGTCCCCCGCTCGCCCACGAGCGCGCGATCGCGGTGCGCCGCCTCGCCGAAGCTGTCGTACTCGGTCGGCAGCGTCACCGGCGCTCCGTCGAGATCGACGAGCCCGACATCGACCGCGGCCCCGCGGCTGTGGACGCTGCCGACCTTCGGATCCGCGACGTACTTCGTGTCGGGCACCCGGTCCCACAGCACCCGCTGGATCGACGACGGCCGGTAGCAGTCCCACAGCAGCAGCCGGCGCTGCTGGGCGCGCAGCGCCTTCGCCGCGATCGCGAGCTTCTCCGCGACGGCCCGCCGCAGCTTGCACACCGCCTTCGGGTACAGCGCCTCGCCGGTGAAGTTGCCGGCGGTCGCGTAGCGGATGTCGATCACGGCGTCGGGGATCACCGCGGCGACATCGACGAGCTCGGCCGCCCTGCCCGGGCCACCGGCGCGCGCGACGCCGGCGCTCGCGATCAGGACCAGCAGTGCGCCGCGCATGCCTCGAGCGTAGTACAACCGACGTGGATGGGCACCCCGGCCGAGACCGGCCTCCTGCACGCGTTCCTGCTCGACGGCAAGGGCGGCGCGAGGAGCCTCGACTGGGACGGCGTGCGCGCGTGGCAGCCCGCCGACGGCGTCCTGTGGCTCAACCTCGACTACACGCGCGCGGACGTGCAGGCGTGGCTCGACGAGGGGTCCGGGATCGATCTGCTGATGCGCGAGGCGCTGCTCGAGCCGGATCCTCGCCCGCGCGCGACGCCGCACGGCGATCACCTGCTCGTCATCGCGCGCGGCATCAACCAGAACGCGGGTTCGGAGCCCGAGGACATGATCTCG
>JAEUJX010000453.1 GCA_016794545.1 Myxococcales bacterium | reverse complement strand
CACCGAGGCGCGCCGTCGCGCGGTCAAGTACCACGACCTCCACCACGTGGTGACCGGCTACCAGACCGACCTCGCGGGCGAGGCGGAGATCGCGGCGTGGGAGCTGTCGACGGGCTGCCGGCGGATGCCCGCCGCGTTCGTCTTGAACCTGTTCGCGCTCGCGCTCGGCCTCGTGATCGCGCCGCGCCGCGTGGTCCGCGCCTGGGCCCGGGGCCGCGCGACGAAGAACCTCTACGCCGAGCCGGCGATCGATCCGCTGCTCGGCAAGACCGTCGAGGGCGTGACGCACGAGCTCGGGCTCGACGCGCCCGCACCGCGCCCCCGGCTGCGCGACGCCGCCTCGACGGTCCTGTTCGGCCTGCCCGCGCTCGCCGTGCTCGCGAGTCCGCTCGTCGGCCTCGCGCTGCTGGTCCGCGCGCTGATCTGAGTCAGAGCCACGAACGACGGCGCACGCGCGACTGACTCGTGCAGAGCGACGTTCCGACGAAGCTCAGAGGATGATCGGGTTGCAGTGGCTGTCGACGACGAGCTGGTTGATCGTCGTCGCGAGGTTCAGCGAGCCGGACTTCACCTGATCGAGGTCGTAGTTCGCGCCGTCGGTCTGCATCGGGATCGGCGCCGCGCCCTTGTAGGGCGTGGTCCACCCGTCGGTGATGGCGGCCCACGGATAGCGCCGGCCGGTGCCGCAGCGCTCGAGGATGCTCGGCTGCGTCAGGCGCGAGAACGAGAACACGCGCACCTTCGCGGCGCGCAGCGCGCTCACCGTCTCGGTCATCGTGCGGTTCGCGGGGTAGTTGCCCTCGCGCGGGAAGTCGGTCTTGTTCGTCAGGCCGTCGCCGTCGCGGTCGCCGTAGTTGTCGGTCGCCTCGAGGTACGTGTCGTCGGTCGCGACGATCACGACGCGCGTCGCGTTGGGGCGCCACGGGAACGTGTTCGCCGCGGCGTACAGCGCATCGAGCGAGTTCTCCTCGCAGATCGGGTTCTGCGTGGTCGGCCCCGTCGGACCGTCGCCCGGGTTGCGGTTGTTCGCGGTGTAGACGTTCTTGTACGTGCGGAACGCGGCCTGGAGCGACGCGGCGGTGGTGTGGACCGTTGACATCGAGCCGGTCGCGTCGAGCGCGAAGTTGTCCTGGAACGCGATCAGGCCGAAGTGCGAGTCGGCCACGAGCGTGTTGCTCGCGGTCACGACGTCCGCGATCTGCTGCTCGAGCTTGGTCAGCACGAAGTCCATCGAGCTCGACGTGTCGAGCACGAACACGAGGTCGATGACCTCCTTGCACTCTCCGGCATCGGGGGTCGGCGTGTTCGAGCCGGCGGCATCGACCGTCCCCTGATCGCGTGCGCTCGGGCCACACGCAGCAAGCACCAACGCGGCGGTGAGGGCTCTCATCGCGCGCGAGTATGCACGCCCGACCGGCGGCCGGGCGTGGTTTTTTCAGTCGCGGTCGTGGCCGCGACGGTCGTCGTCATGGTAGCCGACGCGCACCGGCTGCGGCCGCCGTTGTTCCGGCTGTCGTAGGTGCCCCAGGTGCCGACCAGGACCGGAGCGCGGCGGCCCCGGATGGTGAACGCGCCCTTGCCCTCGTTGTCGCCCTGGCGCCAGCGGAACGTCACGACGTCCCCGCGGATGCGGCCCTTGATCACCGCCGGGCCCGCGGTGTTCGCGTAGGTCCCGGTGATGCGGTTGCCCCGCTGCATGATCGTCACGCGGCCGTACTGGCTGTCGTAGACGCCGCTGATGTCGCGCGTCATGCGGACGTTGACGTCGCCGTCGTAGCGAGGATCGCACTCGTCGAAGCGGACGAAGTTGCGCGGCGGCGGCGTCGTGCGGACGATGCGCTGCGGGGTCCCGAGCTCGATGGTGATGCCACCACGGACCGTCGGTTCGGCGACCGCGGCCCCGGACGAGCCCAGGATCGCGGCGATGAGAAGTGCTTCGAGTCTGGTCATGGTGAACGGTGGTAGTGCAGCGCGCGGGCCAGCGACCGCCACGGCGGTCCGGAGGGATGCGCACCGTCGCCGAGCGCGATCGGCTCGGAAACCCGCTGATGCGCGGCCACGCACGGGACCGGCTCGACGGTAGGATGCGCGGCGTGAGAGTCCTCGCCGCCCTGACGCTGTGCGTGTGCCTGTCGACCATCGCTTCGGCGCAACCGACGCCGCCCGACGCCACGCCACCACCGCCGGCCGCGGCGGGTGCCAAGCTGCACGTCTACACCAAGCCGATCGAGCCGTTCTCGTTCCAGAAGGACGGCAAGAACCTCGGCTTCAGCCTCGAGCTGTGGGAGCGCGTCGCGCAGAAGCTCGGTGTCACGTACGAGATCCACTGGACGAAGAGCGTCAGCGACCTGATCGAGGCGGTGAAGGCGAAGCGGGCGGATGTCGCGATCGCGGCGATCAGCATCACGTCCGAGCGCGAGAAGGTCCTCGACTTCTCCACGCCGTTCTACGAGAGCGGGCTCGCCATCCTGACGCGCGCCGAGGGCAAGGGCGTCTTCGCTCTGATGGGGGAGACGTTCTGGACCGCGAGCGTGGCGAAGGCCGTGCTGGTCGTCCTGCTGCTGTTCGTGGTGCTCGCGCACGGCGTGTGGTTCTTCGAGCGCAAGGTCAACGCGGATCAGTTCCCCCGTCCCTACGCGAAGGGGATCTGGGAGTCGGCGTGGTGGGCGATCTCGACGATGCTGAGCGGTGGCTGCGACGCGAAGGGACCGATGCACACCCTCGGGCGAGTGCTCGGCGCGCTGTGGATGCTGGTCTGCATCGTGGTGCTCACCTACTTCACCGCCGCGATCACGACCATGATGACCGTCAGCCAGCTGAGCTCGTCGATCAACGGGCCCAACGAGCTCCCGGGCAAGAAGGTCGCGACGGTGAAGGGGTCGACCGCCGAGAAGTACCTGAAGGAGCACGGCGCGAAGGTCAGCGCGTTCGACACGCCCGACGGCGCCTTCGACGCGATGAACGGCAAGAAGGTCGACGCCGTCGTCTACGACGAGCCGATCCTCTCGTACCACGCGAAGGTCGCGGGGCAGCCCGGGCAGCAGGTGGTCGGCCTGTTCGAGCGCCAGAACTACGGCATCGCGCTCCAGACCGACAGCCCGCTGCGCAAGCAGATCAACACGGTGCTGCTCGAGCTCGCCGAGGACGGGACGATCAGCGACCTCCGCACGAAGTGGTTCGGCAACTAGGTCAGCAGCATCCGACCGGCCGGCACTTCTTCCAGCCATTGTCCCAGAAGCACTCCCACTCGATGTGGTCCGTGCACTCGTACTTCTTTCGCGTCTCCGGCTCGCCCTCCTTGGGAAGCGGGGGCAGATTCTCCGATGCGAGTCGCTTGCTCACCGCCACCGGGTCGACCAGGTAGATCGCGGCGAGACCGCCGTTGCGCGGCTCGACCTCGCGGATCTCCGAGGTCAGAAGCACCAGATCGCCGCTTGCACAACAGCCACCCGTGGTTGCGACGCGTACGCGGTACGGATCACCTTCCACGCGAGTCACGACACCCACCACGTTCGGGGGATTCCCCTGCTGCGAGAGAAACTCTTCGAGCGTTTGCTTCGCCACCACGACCCTCCATGTGAATTGCCTTGCGCCGCGCTCGTCTGGACCGTGGCGCGCCGAGGAACAACGATCCTCCTCACGGTAAGCGGGAGTCCGTCACCGATCCATCCGAGGACCTGTCGCAGATTGCGGCAGGATCAGCCGCCTGCACGTCGACTCGTGCTGGCGATCCTGTCACGGCGAGGTGCGGTAGCTCGCGACCTCGACGATCCGCGCGGCAAGCTCGCGGGCGACGAGCGCGCGAAGCTCGATCTCCACCTCGAAGCACTGCGCGAGGTCGAGCAGCGGATCTGCGTCCCCGCGCTGGTCACGTGGCGCGCCATGACGGAGAGCTCGCCGTCCTGCCGCGCGAGTGCCCGGTTCTCTGCGAGCCAACGCTCGCCGGCACGGTCGCTCCCGTGCGCTCAGGTCGACGTCTTGATGTCCGCGTTCGCATACTCGGGCGGCGTGGTCTGGATCGGGTGAACCTCGACGGTCGGCTCGCCTTCGCGGCGCCACGCGAGCTCACGGGTCTTGCCGATCGCGATGGCCGCGGCGAACACCTTCCCACCGTCGACGCGATCGTCCGTGACGACGTCCTCGGTCACGGGGACCGGCACGTGGATCTCCTCGACGACGGTGCGGCGGATCCGCACCATGATCGAGTAGTGCGGCTCGCTCATCCGCGCTTCTTCTGGTCGTTGCCCGGCTGCAGCTTCGCGAACGGGTTGTTCGTGAACCCCGAGATGCCCCAGTTCTCCGGCGGCGGACCCTCGCGGCGCGGGCCGCGATCGTCACGACGCGGACCGCCCGGTCCCGGTCCTCGATCGTCCCGGCGCGGACCGCGATCGTCCCGCCGCGGACCACCGCCGCTGCCACCCAGCCCTTGCTGCTGCGGGCCGCGACCACCACCGCCCTGCTGCCAGCCGCGACCACCACCGCCACCGCCCTGCCCTTCGTGCTGCGGGCCGCGACCACCGCCGCCACCGCCCTGCCCGTGCTGCTGCGGGCCGCGATCGTCGCGGCGCGGGCCGCCGGGGCCGCGATCGTCGCGGCGCGGGCCGCCCGGACCGCGATCGTCACGACGCGGAGCGCCGGGACCGCGATCATCGCGGCGCGGGCCACGATCGCCGCGCGGCGGCTGGTCGCCATCGGCGCGCTGCTCGCCGCCGCCGCCCTGCAGCTGGTCCGGACGCGGACCGCGCTCGCGCCACTGGCGACGCTCGCCGCCCTGCTGGCCCTCGCCGCCCTGCTGGCCCTCGCCGCCCTGCGCCGCCTGTCCGCTCTGCGCCCCCTGTGCATCGTGCGCCTCGCTGTTCGGCGCCTGACCGTGCTGTTGCTGCTGATCCGGGTGCGGGCGGTTCTGCCCGCCGCGCCCGCGACCACCGCGCCGGTTGCCGCCCGGACCCTGGCCCTGCTGCTGGCCCTCCTGCCGGGGAGGACGCGGCTGCTTCTCCTTCGGCTGGCCGCCGCGCTTCGCGGTGAGGCCGATGCGCTTCCGCGCGAGGTCGACCTCGAGCACGCGCACCGTCAGCTTCTGGCCGACCTTCACGACCTCGCTCGGATCCTTCACGAACTGATCCGAGAGCTGGCTGACGTGGACGAGGCCGTCGTTGTGGACACCGATGTCGACGAACGCGCCGAACGCCGTGACGTTCGTGACGACGCCCTCGAGGACCATCCCCTGCTTGAGGTCCTCCATCGAGGTCACGTCGTCGCGGAAGCGCGGCGGCGCGAACTCGGCGCGCGGATCGCGGCCCGGCTTGCCGAGCTCGGCGGCGATGTCCTGGAGCGTGGGCAGGCCGACCTCGTCGCCCTGCACGTACGCGGACAGATCGATCTTGTCGACCAGCTCCTGGTTGCCGATCAGCTGCGGCAGCTCGACGCCGAGGTCGGCCGCCATCTTCTCGACGAGCGGGTAGCGCTCCGGGTGCACCGAGCTCGCGTCGAGCGGGTGCGTGGCGCCGGGGATGCGGAGGAAGCCCGCCGCCTGCTCGAACGTCTTGGGGCCGAGACCCGAGACGTCGGTGAGCTGCGCGCGCGACGTGAACTTCCCGTTGGTGTCGCGGTGGACGACGATCTTCTTCGCGAGCGACGGCCCGATACCGGCGACGTAGCCGAGTAGCTGCGCCGACGCGGTGTTGAGCTCGACGCCGACCTTGTTGACGCAGTCCTCGACGACGTCGCCGAGCTTCTTCACGAGCAGGGGCTGGTGAACGTCGTGCTGGTACTGGCCGACGCCGATCGACTTGGGCTCGATCTTCACGAGCTCGGCGAGCGGGTCCTGGAGGCGGCGGGCGATCGAGATCGCGCCTCGGATCGTCAGATCGAGCTCGGGGAACTCCTCGCGGGCGAGGTCGGAGGCCGAGTAGACCGAGGCGCCCGCCTCGTTGACCTGCACGACGTACGGAGCGTCCGGCCCTTCGCGCAGGCCGGCCTCCGAAAGGCACTTCTTCACGAACGCCTCGGCCTCGCGGCCGCCGGTGCCGTTGCCGACGGCGATCGCGCGCGGCTGGAACTTCTGCACGAACGCGAGGAAGTCCTCCTTCGCGCCGGCGAGCTGCGCATCGCCCTGCGTGATGAACACCGTGACGGTGCCGAGGAACTTGCCGGTCGCGTCGATCGCGGCGCACTTGCAGCCGGTGCGCAGCCCCGGATCGACGCCGATCACGGACGCGCTCCCGAGCGGCGACGCGAGCATGAGGTTCTTGAGGTTGCCGGCGAAGATGTCGACGGCGGCGTGATCGCTGCGCTGCTTCAGCTCCGCGCGCACGTCGTTCTCGACGCTCGGCGCGAGCAGGCGCTTGAGCGCATCCGCGATCGCGAGGTGGAGCTGCTCCGCCCACGGCGACTGCCGGTCGAGCTTGACGATCCGCTCGATGCCGACGCCCACGCGGTTCGGATCGACCACCACTTGCGCGCGCAGCACGCCCTCCGCCTCGCCGCGCCGGATCGCGAGGAACCGGTGCGAGGGGATGGTCTTCACGCTCTCGCCGAACTGGTAGTACTGCTCGAACTTGGTCGGCTCGCTGTCCTTGCCGGGCACCACGGTCGAGACCAGCTCGCCGTGCTCGGCGTACTCGGCGCGGACCCACGCGCGGACCTCGGCCGTGTCGGCGATCTGCTCGGCGACGATGTCGCGGGCGCCGGCGAGCGCCTCCTCGGCGTTGGCGACGCCCTCCGTCACGAAGGCGGCGGCCTCGGCGAGGGGATCGCCGTCGGCCGGCTGGGCGGCGATGC